>NZ_CP156084.1:1922500-2227006 GCF_040687965.1 Methylocystis echinoides | reverse complement strand
CGCTGATCGGCGGCACCCGCTACGCGGGCGAGATCAAGAAATCCGTGTTCACCCTGCTCAACTTTCTGATGCCGGCTCAGGGCGTGCTGCCGATGCATTGCGCCGCAAACGACCACGCGAGCGGCGCGGCGATCTTTTTCGGTCTATCTGGCACCGGCAAAACGACACTTTCAGCCGATCCCGAGCGCGCCCTTATTGGCGACGACGAGCATGGGTGGGGCGACGCCGGCGTATTCAATTTCGAAGGCGGCTGCTACGCCAAGGCGATCCGTCTTTCTCGCGAATTCGAACCCGAAATCTATGCCGCGTCGCAACGCTTCGGGGCCGTGCTGGAAAATGTCGCAATGGACGCCTCAACGCGGCGCGTCGACTTCGATGACGACTCGAAGACGGAGAATACTCGGATCGCTTATCCGCTCGACTTCATTCCCAACGCCGCGCGCGATGGCTGCTCCGGACATCCAAGAAATGTGGTGCTGCTGACCTGCGACGCCTTCGGCGTGCTGCCGCCGATCGCCAGGCTGGATGCGGCCCAGGCCATGTATCATTTCCTCTCGGGATACACGGCGCGGGTCGCCGGAACCGAGACAGGCGTTCACGAGCCGCAAGCGGTTTTCTCCACCTGCTTCGGCGCCCCTTTCATGCCGCGCCACCCCTCCGAATATGGCGCGCTGCTGCGCAATCGCATCCTCAAACACCAGGCCAATTGCTGGCTTATCAATACAGGCTGGTCAGGCGGCGGCTATGGCGAAGGCAAGCGCATGCCCATCGCCTTGACGCGCGCGCTCCTGCGCGCCGCCTTGCACGACGGCTTCGCTGGCGCGCCGTTCCGGCGCGATCCGCATTTCGGATTGTCGACGCCGCTTTCGGCGCCAGGCGTCGACGCTTTCCTTCTCGACCCCGCCGCGACATGGCGGTCACGCGAAGCGTTCGAGGCCACGGCTGCGAAGGTCGCGAATATGTTTTGCGACAATTTCGCAACTTTCGCGCCCTTCGTTGATAAGGACGTGCTGGAAGCGGGCCCCCGTCGCGCGCCGTAACCTTTACGCAGACTCGAATTTCGGCGTTTGCAACGTCGGCGTCGCGCTCTTGTTGAGAGCGGCTGTCACCAGCGCATCGAACAGCGCCGTCGCGGTCGGATCGACTCCCGGGGCGTCCCGCAGCAGGCGGAATGTCGAGATGACAATATGGCCCTCACCATAGTTGCGCTCCACTGCGAGACCGACGGGCTTGTGAATCCAGCCGACCGCCAGCGCCGCATGCACCCGGGCGTGGAAATCGAGCAGATTGCAGCCCGAAATCACATGAGTCGGAATCACGCGGTCGAAAGAATGGTCGATCAGTGGCCCGCCCGGCAGGCTGCGGAAAGCGCCGCGGCGGCGGAGCCAAGCGAAAGACGAGGCCCAGTCGCCGCGCCAGAGCGTGCCGTCCCGTGCAACGACCTTCACGTTTTGCCAGTGCGGGAAGAAGGGAGTCAGGGTCCCTTCCTCATCAGGCAGTAGGAGCGCCCGCCCGCCGCCGCGCACATAGGCGGCAAGCTCAGGCGCACTCTGCAGAGCGACGACGGCATCGGCGTCGCCGATATTCGCCGCGAGGCGGTAGCCCAGCGCCTGAAGGCGCACGCGAACGTCCGGCTCCGGTGACCAGAGCGACAGATTTGGGCTTTCCGAACGCCGAGGATGCAACGCGACCTCAATCTCGTTGCGCGCGATGACGCGGTCGCCGATCCGCAAATGGAACGAGAGGCGCCGCATGCACGGCTTGTCGACCTCCGGCAAGGCGATTGAGATTTCTCCGAGATCGAGCACGCTGGCCGCCTCGAGCCGCGCGAGAGAAATCGTCTGCGGCCAGTCGGACAAAATCTCGAGCGCCGCGCCTTCAACCGCGTCGCGACCGCCATGGGCGATGCGCAAAGGCAAACGCAGAGTTTCACCCGACCAAAAGGCGGCGCGTTCGAGCCGTGGCACGATCACCGTATCGTCGTTGATCGTGTGAAAAAGCTCGTGGAAGACGCGCGGATTCGAACGCATGTCGAGGAGGCCGTTGGACTCCCAATGGCAGTCGGTCAGCTCGGTGATCACGTAGCCGGCGATTTCCGGGCGGCGGCGCATCGCCTCGATCTCGTATTTCAGCGCGCGAAACTGCTGCCATTGCGCCGCCTCGATGAAAGCCTCGAAACTGCCAAACACGCGATCGAGGCTCCAGTCGTGGAAGCGGTTCTGGACGCCATGCGGATACATGACGCCTTCGCCCCAGTCGTGTCCCGTCTCGAACCACCAGGGCTCGCGTCCGTCCGAATCGCTCAGCTTGTCGGGATGCGGCAGGCCCCAATTGCCGAATTCCGAGCACAGCAGCGGCTCCTCGCCGGTGATCACGGCGTCGCCTTCCGGACTAAACAGCCAGTCGCCACGATCCGCGAGCGCGTCGACGAAACGGTCCCAATCGTGGCGACTGTCTGGGATTGCGGCGTAGAAGTGATAATCGGCGAGATCGCTTTGCACATGGAAACTCGGCGCGAGCGGCGAATTGTCGACGACGAGGCGCGTCGGATCATAGGCCTTAAGCCACAGGTACAGGCGCCGCAGCCAGGCGCGGTGCTTTGCGTCGTGGACGAGGTCCACGCCCCAGTTCTCGTTGATGAGCGTCCAGCAGAAGATCGAGGGATGGTTGCCGTCGCGATCGATAATACCCTTGAGCGTCGTTTCCTTGCGTTCGCGTGAGCGCTCGGTTGAATAGCCGCCATTGGGCAGCTCGGCCCAGACGAGAAGACCCAGACGGTCCGCCGCCTCGTAATAACGCGGGTCGGGCGCCTTGATGTGGCAGCGCAGCGCGTTGAGGCCGAGTTCCTTGGCCTTGCGGAACCTGTCCTCGATGAACTCGAGAGAAGGAGGCGTGCAGATCGTGTCAGGGTAGTAGTCCTGATCCAACGCGGCGCGCAGATAGAAGGGCTTGCCGTTGAGAAAGAGTTTGCCGGCCCGCGTTTCGATCTTGCGAAATCCGAAACTCGTCTCCTTTTCGTCGATCGTCACCCCATCGCGCATCATGCGCAGGCGAAGCCGATAGAGATTGGGCGCGTCCGGCGACCAGGGTCGCGGATCGTCGACCCGGGCGCGCATTGTCGCATGTTCGGCGCCAACCGCGAGTTCAGCCCGGGCTGTCGCGACGCAGTCGCCGTCAGGCCCAAGCGTCTCGAGGAGCGCCTCTGTGCGATTGCACAGCGCGCGCTCGAACCTCAGCTGTGCGGAGACTTCGCCGCTGTCGAGATCCGAGCCGACGCGCAGGCAGGTGACGCGATCCGGAATGTTGAGCTCGATAAACACCGACTGCCAGATGCCGGAGAGCGGGCCATACCAGCTCTGCTTGCCGAACGGCATCTCCGCGAAAGGCGTATGCGGAAACTCTGCAGGGTCGTCGGTAGGGCTTTCGACGCGCACCTCTATCTCAGCGCGACCCGGCGACAGGCGGTCGGTGATGTCGAAGTAGAAGGGCAAAAAGCCGCCGACATGGCTGCCGATCAAGGCTCCATTCACGAACACATGCGCTATATGAAACACCGCGCCAAAATGGAGGAAGACGCGCTGCTCGAGCCAGTCCGCGGGCACGTCGACGCCGCGGCGATAAACCGCCACGCCGCCGCGCATGCTCAGATCCGGGAACTGAGCCTGCCAGGGACTTGGAACGAGGATGTTCCTCATCCCAGCGAGCGCTGAGGCGCTCGCGCCGAGATATTGGAACTCCCAAATGCCATCCAGGCTGATACGCGCTTTCTTCACCGACGTCTTCCCTGGCCAGCAATCTGGCACACTAGATAGGGTCGAATGGAAGATGATGTTCGACTGCGAATATTACGATGTGCGCGATTTGAAAACTCCTACGCGAAACTACGTAAAAGCGCCAGCATTTTTCACGACGCCGCCTTGAGCGCGGCGGCTGTTTCTGTAAAGGAAAGCTAGGCGTTTCGCCCGCAGAAGGACTAATATGCGCACCTACGTCGCCAGCGAATTGCCCAAAGTCTTCAAGAGCCGCTTCGGCGGCGAACCCCAGCTTTTCCGCGCGCCAGGGCGCGTAAACCTGATCGGGGAACATACAGACTATAACGACGGCTTCGTTCTCCCGGCGGCGCTGGACCTCGCAACCTATGTCGCGATCGCCCCGCGAAGCGACCGCTTGATCCATGTTCACTCTCTCAACCTCGACTCGGATTTGTCATTCGACCTAGACGCCGTTCAGCAGCCGGCGCGGAACTGGGGCGATTATGTGCGGGGAGTCGCGGTCGAGCTTTCGAACTCCGGCTATCGGCTCATGGGCGCGGACGTCGCTGTCTTGAGCACCGTGCCAATGGGGTCGGGCCTCTCCGCTTCGGCGGCGCTCGAGGTCGCCTTCGGCTACGCCTTGCTCAGCGTGTCGAACGACCCGATCGACCGCTTGGAGCTAGCGAAAATTTGTCAGCGCGCCGAGAACGAGTTCGTCGGCATGCGATGCGGGATCATGGATCAATTCATTTCCTGCCATGGCGTCGCAGGCGCGGCTATGCTGCTGGACTGCCGAAGCCTGGAGGCGCGGGCGATACCCGTTGATCCAGCCGTGCGCATCGTCGTTTGTAATACGATGGTCCATCACGAACTCGCGAGCAGCGAATTCAATCTGAGACGCAAAGACTGCGAAGAGGCTGTCAGGCTGCTTGCTCCAAGGCTCGGCGGCGTCTCAGCGCTTCGTGACGTCACGATTGCGCAACTGCAGGAACATGCGTCCGCCCTGCCCGCGCTCATCTTCCGCCGCGCGCGGCATGTCGTGACAGAAAATGTGCGCGTGATCGAGGCGGTCGCCGCACTCGAGCGAAAGGACTTCGTCGAGGCAGGCCGGCTGATGAACGCCTCGCACGAGAGTCTGCGCGACGATTATAATGTCAGTTGCGCGGAGCTCGATCTGATGGTCGAGCTGTCGCGCAAGACCCCGGGCGTCTATGGCGCACGGATGACCGGCGGCGGCTTCGGCGGATGCACGGTGAGCCTGGTGGAGGCGGGCGCGGCCGAAGCCTTTGCCGACAGCGTCGGTCACGCTTATGAGAAAGCGACCGGCCTCGCGCCGATGGTTTTCTCCTGCTACCCCGGCGCGGGCGTTGGCCCAACGCGCCTATGAACGGACGCCGAGATGCTACGCCTGCAGCACGACTCACATCGCCGCCTCAATCCCCTGACAGGCGAGTGGGTTCTCGTCTCGCCCCATCGCACGAGTCGTCCCTGGCAAGGCCAGACGGAAGCAAAGGCGGAAGCCGCCATCCCTGCCTACGATCCGGGCTGTTATCTTTGTCCGGGCAATGTGCGTGCGAATGGCGAACGCAATCCCGCTTATGAGGATGTCTTCGCCTTCACTAATGATTTTGCCGCGCTCCTGCCCAACTCCCCGCATGATGAAATTGATAATAACGGGCTGATCGTCGCCCGCGGCGAACCAGGCGTTTGCCGCGTCGTCTGCTTTTCGCCCCGCCATGATCTCACGCTGTCGCAGATGAGCGTCGACGAGATCGAAAAAGTCGTAACCTTGTGGCGTGAGGAGTTTCAGCAGCTCGACCAGGATCCGATCGTGGGGGCAGTGCAGATTTTCGAAAACCGCGGGGCCATGATGGGTGCAAGCAACCCGCACCCGCACTGCCAGATTTGGGCGACGCATAGCGAACCCAACGAATTGGTCAAGGAGTCGGCGCGCCAGCGCGGCTATCATGCTGCGAGCGGCAACTGCCTTTTGTGCGATTATCTGACCCTCGAGCTCGAGCAGGAAGAGCGCATCATCTGCGCAAACGACGGCTTTGTCGCCTTAGTGCCCTTCTGGGCGACCTGGCCTTTTGAAACCATGTTGCTCCCGCGCCGGCATTTGAGCGCGCTCGACGCGTTCGACGCCGAGGATTCTCGCGCTCTTGCGGATATGTTGAGCCGGATCACGCGCTGTTACGACCGTCTTTTTGAAACGCCCTTCCCCTACTCGATGGGCTTTCATCAACGCCCGAGCGACGGTGACGAGCATCCGCACTGGCATTTCCATGGGCATTTCTATCCACCGCTGCTGCGCTCGGCGACCATTCGCAAATTCATGGTCGGGTTCGAATTGCTTGGTTCGCCACAGCGCGACATCACGCCCGAGAGCGCCGCCGAGCGCCTCCGTCACGCGCTACTGCAAGTCTGATGACGATTCTGGTCATGAGCGTCCAACTCTTCGAGCAAGGATGAAACAACATCGTCGACGGCGGCCGAAACCGTCGGCGAAACGGGCGCGCCCACGTCGAAATTGCGACCCTCGATCGCATAAAGAACGCAACGCCTTGGCAAGGTTCCCAGGGACGAGGCGAGCGAAACCGCCTCGGCGAGGCCGAAGCCATGGGACGATACGCCATATCGCGCTTCGGGCAATACAGAATGGGTCAGGTCGACGCGGCGAATCGTCCCCGGCGGCGCGCCGGAGACGCAGGCGTCGATCAGAAAAACGACCGCCGACTTTTCCATCAAGGCGAGCAAGGTCGTCGCTTCGCCCTCGGTCTCGAGGACCTGCGCCTTCGCAAAGCGCGACAATTTGAGACGGCGCGCCACCTCTCGTCCGGCCCGGTCGTCGCCGCGTTCCGGATTGCCGACGCCGATGATCATGACTGAATCAGAGGCGGGCAAGTCGCTTCAACTCCTGTCCATCTCGAGGCGCAGGAAATGCGTCGCGCAGGAGATACAGGGATCGTAATTACGCACCGTCTGCTCGCAGCGACGCCGTAGATCGTCATCGGGAAGGTGTAGGAAGCCGCCGACGAAATCGAGGAGATCCTCTTCGAGACACGCCTGGTTCTGCGACGTTGGCGGCACGATCTGCGCATCGAGAATCGTTCCCTGCGCATCGAGGCCGTAGCGGTGATACAAAAGCCCGCGCGGCGCCTCGGTCGCGGCGTAGCCGACGCCCGCACGGGGCTCCACAGGCGCAAAAGGCCGGTCCGGCTCCTCATACGTCTCAATGACGCGCAGCGCCTCGTCACAGGCGTAGATCGTCTCGATGGCGCGGACCATGATGCTGCGATATGGGTTGCGGCAGGTTGCGGCAAGGCCGATCTCGCGGGCGACCTCCCGAGCCAGCGGCGACAGCCGATCGAAATTCAGATTGAACCGCGCCAGCGGGCCCGTGAGATAGGAGCCGCCGTCCTCCCGAAGATGAGAATGCAGCGCCGTCGAATGAGAAACGTGGGTCTCCTCGAAATGCGCGTCGTAATCGGCGGCGGAGATGTCGAGCCCACGGTTCGAAACGATGCGTCCCGCATTGAACGGATATTCGTCCGCGGGCCGCAGCGAGACGAAGATGTAGTCACGCTCGCGCTCCGGGAAATCGAAGGTTGACACCCAGCGCGCCGTCTCGATCGCGGCCTCGCGCGCCCATTTCAGCTTTTCAGCCAGCGGCCTGAGCTCGCGTTTGCGCGGCGCGCGGTGGAAGCCGCCGACCCGCACATTCACGGGGTGGATTTCACGCCCGCCGAGCAGCTGCAGAATTTCGTTGCCGACTTTCTTGAGCTGCAAGCCGCGCGTTACCGCCGCGCCGTGGTCGCGCGCCATTTGCACGCCGCCGTCGTAGCCGAGGAAGTCTGGCGCATGCAGCATGTAGATATGCAGCACATGCGACTCGATCCATTCACCGCAATAGATCAGCCGGCGCAAGTCCCGCAACGGGCCGGAGACTTCGACGCCAAGCAGATTTTCGAGCGCATGCACGGCGCTCATCTGATACGCGATGGGGCAAATGCCGCAGATGCGCGCCACAATGTCGGGCGTCTCAGCGAAATGCCGGCCGCGCAAGAACGCCTCGAAAAATCGCGGCGGCTCGAAAATGTTGAATTCGGCGCTTTTCACCTTGCCGTCGCGAACGACAATCTTCAGCGCCCCCTCGCCCTCGACGCGCGCGAGAAGATCAACCTTGATGGTCTTGCGCGTCATGGCGTTGGCTTTCGTTACGGAAGGGTTCCGCGTTGGCGTTGAAGGTGCGGTAAACGCGTTGCAGCCCCTTCTCATCCACCCCCAGGCGCTCGAACCAGCCGCTCAAGGACGGCGCGTTGGGGGTCTCCTTTGGACCGAAGCATCCATAGCAGCCCCTGTCATAGGAGGGACATAAGGCTCCGCAGCCCGCGTGCGTCACTGGCCCCAGGCAGGGAACCGCGCGCGCGACCATAACGCAGACATTGCCCTTCAACTTACATTCGATGCAGACGCTTTGCGCGGGCGTATTCGGGCGGCGGCCGGTGAGAAAGGCCGAGACAACGTCGATCAGCTGGCCCTTGTTGATCGGGCAGCCGCGCAATTCGAAATCGACCGGCACGTGTTGTGAGATGGCCGTGGAGGTCGCGAGCGTTTCAATATATTCGGGATGCGCGTAAACAACCGATGCATATTCCCGCACATCGGCAAAGTTGCGCAGCGCCTGAATGCCGCCCGCCGTGGCGCAGGCGCCGATGGTCACGAGCTTCTTCGAGCGATGACGAACGTCCAGGATTCGCTCGGCGTCATGTGGGGTCGTAATCGACCCCTCGACGAGCGAAAGATCGTAGACGCCCGTCACGTCGCCGCGCGTAGCCTCGGGGAAATAGGCGATCTCCAGCGCCCCAGCGATGGCGAGCAGTTCATCCTCGCAGTCGAGCAGGCTAAGCTGGCAGCCGTCGCAGGAGGCGAATTTCCACACGGCGAGGCGCGGCTTTCGGTGCGCCATCTTAGAGCTCCTTGACGGCAAGCAGGGGGTTCAGACGTGTGAAAGTGAACACCGGCCCATCCCGGCAAATGAAGGTCGGGCCGAGCTGACAATGCCCGCAGTGGCCGATTGCGCACTTCATGTTGCGCTCCATCGAGAGATAGATGAAGTCCTCGGAAAGACCCCGGTCAACGAGCGACATCGCGACGAAACGCATCATCACTTCCGGCCCGCACACCATGGCGATTGTCGCCGACGGGTCGAACGCCTGTCTCGAAATCAATCCAGTGACGACGCCCACATGGCCGCGCCATTCGGGGCCGGCGTGGTCGACGGTCACCTCGACTTCCATGTCGAAACGCCCACGCCAGCTCTCGACCTCGCGGCGGAAGACAATGTCGTCCGGCCGACGGGCGCCAAAGAGAAGCGTCACCTTGCCGTAGCGCGCGCGTTCGCCGAGGAGACGGTAGAGCGCAGGACGCAGCGGCGCGAGGCCGAGGCCGCCGGCGACAAGAAGGACGTCCTTGCCCTCTGCCTGCGCCATCGGCCAGCCGACGCCGAACGGTCCGCGCACGCCGATCGGATCCCCTGGCGCAAGCTTGGTCAGGGCGCGCGAAACGGGGCCGACGGCGCGGATCGTATGGATGAGCGGGCCTTTGGCGGGGTCCCCGCTCACGCTGATCGCAGCTTCGCCGACGCCGAAGGCCGTCAGCATGTTGAACTGACCGGGCGCGTAATTGAAAGGCGCGCCGTCCGCCATTTCGAGTTCGAGGGTCCAGGCGTCGGGCGCATCGTGACGGCGGCGCCGCACATGGGCGACGCGCGGCGCCATTGGGGGCGCGGCGGAGGCGGGCTTGAGAACGCCTGCCGTGTCAGACATGAGCGCCGTAAAGGTCGAGGAACTGAAGCCGCGTTGCATGCAGGCGCTCGAGTAAGACGGGCATGAGACGCTTCATGATGGCGTATCCGAGGTCATGGTCGGCCTCGCATTTATTGCGCAGGCAAAGCGTGTCCATGGCGATGACGCGCGCGCCGTCGAGCGCCCTGGCGTCGCAGGTCCATCGATAGGGGGGCACAAGCCAATTAACGCCGAACACTTCGCCCGGGCCGAGCGTGAGGAAGGTGCTGGCGCCCCGCCCCGGCGCGGAAATTTGCAGCGCCACGCGCCCCTCTCGCAGCAAATAAAAATGATCCGCCGCCTCGCCTTCGTGAAAGATGAACTGCCCTGCCTCGAAACGCGCGTTTTTGGCGCAGCCGCAGGCAAGGGCGACAAAGCCCTTGTCGAGATCGGTGAAAAAGGGATGCTCGGAGAGGATGCGTTCAAGGTTCTCCAAGGCCGTGCCCTCCCGCTTTTTCGCTCGCGCTGATGGCGTGGGTCTCTTCGGTGATGTCGATGCCGACCGGGCACCAGGTAATGCAGCGGCCGCAGCCAACGCAGCCATAGGTTCCAAACTGTTCGTGCCAGGTGGCGAGCTTATGGGTCATCCATTGGCGGTAGCGGGACGACACGCTCGGCCGCACGGCTCCGCCGTGGATGTAAGAGTAATCCATAGTGAAGCAGGAGTCCCAGCGCCGATCGCGCGACGACTCGACGCCGAATAAATCATTGTGCTCCTCGACCGTCGTGCAGAAGCAGGTCGGGCAGACCATCGTGCAATTGGCGCAGGACAGGCAGCGCTGCGCCACCTCCTCCCAGCGCGGATGCTGAAGGTTGCGCATGAGAAGCGCGGGCACGTCTTCAGCCGGCATGTCGCGCCCCATGGTCGCCGCCGTATGGGCGACGACAGCCTCGGCGGCGTCAAGCTCTTCCTCGGTCGCCGCGCGGCCCGGGAGTTGCGCGAGCGCTTCCGCCCCCGCCTGGGACCCTGCTTCGACCAGGAAGAGATGGGCGCTTTCAAAAAGCAGTTCGGTGAGCACGAGATCGAAACCGCGCGTGACCTTGGGGCCTGCCTCCATCGACACGCAAAAGCAGGTTCCGCCCGCCTTGCCGCAATTCACGGCGACGAGAAAGGCGCCCTCGCGCCGCGCGGCGTAATGTGGATCGACGTAGGAGCCGCCTATTAACACCCGGTCCTGAATGGCGATGGCGGCGAGTTCGCAGGCGCGAACGCCGAGGAAGGCGACGTTCTGTGGGCTCGGGGCGTCAGCCTCGACCGTCACCTCGGTCCCTTTTCGCACGGCGCGCCAGAGGCGCAGCGCCGGGAGATGAAGAAATTTTTTCCACGAATGCGGACCGACCGCATAGCCGAACAACGCCCCGTCGTCGCGCTGCGCCAAGGCGTAGCGCCCCGGCTCCTGCTCGTCGGTAAAGCCTCTCGGCAGGTCGGCGACGCCCTCGATTTCGTCGTAGACGATCGCGCCGTCGCTCACGGCCGGGCCAATGACTCTGCGGCCCTGCTGGCGCAACAGGTCAATGAGCGCCTGTAGTCCGCCGGCGTCGATGACGCGCGGCTCCGGGCGGGGAGTGATCTCGTGCATTGGATCGGGATTCTGTGCGAAGGCGTCCTGATCGGCAAGTCGCTATCGGCGATTCGCGGCGAGAAATAAGAGAGGAGACCTTGCTTGCGCTTTGTTACGAAAGCTTGACGCCGGCGTGCGCCGATTGCGGGGGCGGCGACTCACAAAAAATCAGCGCCGCCGCCCAGGTTCGGGCGCCGGCGCGAAAATCTACGCCAATGCGACAAAGTCGCCCGGCGGACTGCATTCTTACTTCGAGGCCGCCGATTTCAACTTCGAAAGCGCGCGGATCTTAACGCGCACGCTCGCGGGCTTGGCGGCGGCCTTAACCATCTCGCCCGTCGCCGGGTTGCGCACGAGCGTGCCGGCCTTGCGCGCCGGCACCTTACGCAGCGTCACTTTCAGGAGACCCGGCAGGGTGAATTCGCCCACGCCTTTGGGATGAACCGAACCGAGGAAAACCCCTTCGAGCGTCGCATAGACGGCCGCGGCCGTCTTGCGCGGAAGGTCGTTTTGCTCGGCGATATAATTGATCAACGCCGATTTCGTCATGGTTTCCTTCACCGGACGAACGGCGGGCGCCTCGGCCTTGCTGACCTTCGTGGTCGCGGCAGCCTTGGTGGTTTTTGCCTTGGCCATCAGAATTCTCTCCTCGTCGCGATCGGCCGCCACATGCTGCGAGCCTGAGCCAACAGACCAAATTGCTAACGATTTACATAATGATTCGCAATCGAACCGTCACATTCGCTTATGTTTTGCCCTCATTTTTGCACGGCGCCGCGGGGCGCGCCGCTCTTACGCGGCTCAAAACAGGCGGTCTCGAGAGGCGGCGGCGCGCCCGCGCCTTGGCCCCATCCCCTTTGTTTGCTAGCCTTTCGCAGCAAATGACAGGCTCTGCGGCGGGGAGGCGGCGACAATGACAGTCCTGGTCGTCAACGGAAAATCGGTCACGTTGGACGTCGAAGAAGACACGCCGCTGCTCTGGGCGGTTCGCGAGAGTCTCGGGCTGACTGGCTCTAAATATGGCTGTGGGATCGGGGCCTGCGGCGCCTGCACCGTCCATGTCGACGGCGCGGCCGTCCGCTCCTGCGCCGTGACCGTCGGCGAGGTCGCCGGCCGTCGCGTGACGACGATCGAAGGCCTTGCCGAGAACGGCCTGTTGCATCGCGTGCAACAGGCTTGGATCGACGCCGACGTCCCGCAGTGCGGCTATTGCCAGAGCGGCATGATCATGGCTGTCGCCGCCCTGCTCGAGGAAAAGCCGCAACCCACCGACGCCGAGATCGACGCCGCCATCACCAATATCTGCCGATGCGGAACCTTCCAACAGGTGCGCGAGGCCATCCACGCCGCGGCCAAGGCCTGAAGGAGACCGGCATGAGCAACGCCTTCCCCATGAACCGGCGCAACTTCGTCGTCGGCGGCGCAGCGCTCGGCGGCGGCCTCTCGCTGGGCCTCGCAGAGCCTTTGCGCGCCGACGCAGCCGAGGCGCCGGAGATCAACGCCTGGATCGTCGTCAAGCCGGACGACACGGTCGTCATCCGCATCGCGCGCGCCGAAATGGGACAGGGGACGCTGACCGGCCTCGCCCAGCTCGTTGCGGAGGAGCTCGATTGCGACTGGTCCAAAGTCACGACCGAATTTCCGACGCCCGGCCAGAGCGCCGCGCGGGGCCGCGTCTGGGGCGACTTCGTGACGGGCGGCAGCATGGGCGTGCGCGCGTCGCAGGACTACATGCGCAAAGGCGGCGCCGCAGCGCGACACATGCTGATTCAGGCGGCGGCCGACGCCTGGAAGGTTCCGGCGGCCGAATGCAGCGTCGACAAAGGCGTCATCGTCCATGCCGCCTCCGGCCGCTCCACGACCTATGGCAAGGTGGCGGAAGCCGCGGCCAAACTCGCGCCGCCCGCCGACGTTCCGCTCAAGGATCCTCGCGACTGGAAGATCGCCGGCAAGGCGATGAAGCGTCTCGACACGCTGGACAAGACAACCGGCAAGACGATTTACGGGATCGACGTCAAGCTGCCGGGGATGCTGAACGCGGCGATTAAGGCCTGCCCCGTCTTTGGCGGAACGCTGAAAAGCTTCGACGAAAACAAGATTGCCGGGTTTAAGGGGATCAAGAAAGTCCTGCGCGTCGGCGACAATGCGGTCGCCGTCGTCGCCGACAGCTGGTGGCGCGCCAAAACTGCGCTCGACGCGCTGCCGATGGTCTGGGACGAAGGCGCCAACGCCAAGACCTCCAGCGCCGACACGGCGAAATGGCTCGCCGAGGGGCTCGATCCCGCGCAGCCCGCGGTCGTGGGCCACAAGAAAGGCGATGCGCCGGCGGCGCTCGCCGGCGCGGCGAAGATCGTCGAAGCTGTCTACAGCTATCCGCATCAGAACCACGCCGCGATGGAGCCGCTGAACGCGACGGCGCTTTATACGCCCGAGAAATGCGAGGTCTGGACCGGCACGCAGAACGAGGAAGCCGCCCGCCAGGCGATTGCCGAGGCCACGGGGCTTCCGATCGAGAAATGCGACGTTCATCGGGTGATGATGGGCGGCGGCTTCGGCCGGCGTCTCTTCATGGACAATGTGCGTCAGGCGGCGCTGATCGCAAAGGAATTTCCGGGTACGCCGGTGAAGCTCTTGTGGTCCCGGGAAGAGGATATGACCCATGGGGCCTATCATCCGGTCACGCAATGCCGGCTCGTCGGGGCGTTCGACGCCGACAACAGGGTGACCGGCCTTCGCATGCGCATTTCGGGGCAGTCGATTTCCGCGAGCGTCAGGCCCCAATGGGTCAAGGATGGCGTCGATCCAGCCGTTTTCCAGGGGCTGGCGGCGACGGGCGAGGCGCAGTTCGGCTACGATCTGCCCAATTTGCTGATTGAACACGCCATGCGTAATCCGCCCGTGCCGCCTGGATGGTGGCGCGGCGTGAACATCAACCAGAACGCCATTTATCTTGAATGTTTCATCGACGAGCTGGCCCATGCCGCGGGCGCAGATCCGGTGGCCTTCCGCAAACAGCTCCTGGCGAAACAGCCGAAGCAGCGCGCCGTCGTCGAGGCGGTCGCCGAGCGGGCCGGCTGGGAGCAGCCCGCGGCCGAAGGCGTCTATCGCGGCGTCGCCTGTTTCATGGCCTTCAACAGCTTTGTCGCCGCGGTCGCCGAGATCACGGTGTCGCCCGCCAACAAGATCAAGATCAGCCGCATCGTCGCCGCGACGGACCCGGGCCATGTCGTCAATCCGGCGCAGATCGAGCGCCAGATCGCCGGCTCCTTCGTCTTCGGCCTTTCCGCGCTCTTTTACGGCGGGATCACCGTCAAGAACGGGCGGGTCGAGCAGGAGAATTTCGATGCTTACGATTCGATGCGCCTCAAGGACATGCCGAAGGTCGAAAGCGTCTTGGCGCCGAGCGGCGGTTTTTGGGGCGGGGTCGGCGAACCAACGATCTGCGTTGCGGCGCCGGCCGTGCTCAACGCCTATTTTGCGGCGACCGGCAAACGCATCCGATCCGCGCCGCTAAAGGACCAACAGATCAGCTTCGCCTGATCTGGCCGCGGAGACGGTCGAGATCGCTTGGGACGTCGACGTCATTCAAGACGTCCTCGTCCACTGGGAGTTCGATCACGCCGTCCAGCTCGCTCAGCAGGCGCTTGGCGCCTTCGTCGCCTTCGAGCGCCATCAGGCGCGGGAACAGGCTCTTGGCGAGCAAAGCCGGATTGCCGCGGCGGCCGCCCTGCACCGGAACGATCGCTGGGGCCTCGGGCGCTTTCTCGAAGGCAAAAATCAGCCCGTCGATCAGCCCCGACGAAACGCCCGGCATATCCGCGAGCAGCACGATGACGGCGTCCGCAGCGGCGGCCGCGGCAAGACCCTTGCGCAATGAAGAGGCGAGGCCGCTAGCGAAGTCGGGGTTATGCGCAAAGGACAGCGGGAGCCCCGCGAGCGCCGCCTCGATCTCCGGCCGGCCATGGCCCGTCACGACGATCGTGTCGCGGGCCCGCGAAGCGAGCGCCGCCTCGGCCGCGCGCCTGACGAGCGGCCGCCCATCGAAATCGGCGAGCAGCTTGTTGCTCGCCCCGCCGAAACGAGAACCACGCCCGGCCGCGAGCAGAACGACGCTGATCCACGACGTCACGCTCATGCGCCGCAGCTTACGAGCCGGCCGGCCGGCTCCGGCGCCTGCACGCTGCGCAGCGGCTTTTGCCCGCGCGCGAGGATGAGCTCCGAGAGGATGGACACGGCGATTTCCGCCGGGCTCACGGCGGCGATGTCGAGCCCAATGGGGGCGCGGAGCCGCTCGATGGCGGCTGGGGGGACGCCGTTCGCCGTCAACCTTTGAAGTCGCCGGCCGTGCGTCGCACGCGAGCCGAGGGCCCCGACATAGAAACAGTCGGACGCGAGCGCGAGTCGCAAGGCCGAATCGTCTATTTTCGGGTCATGGGTCAGCGCTGCGACAGCGGTGTAAGCGTCCAGGCCGATCGCAGGCAACGCCTCGTCCGGCCAGCGCAGATCGAGCTGTGCGCCAGGGAACCGTTCTCGCGCCGCATAGGCGGCGCGCGGATCGACGATGACGACGTCGAAGCCCGCTATTGCCGCCATGGGGGCGAGCGCCTGCGCCACATGCACGGCGCCGATGAGGATGAGCCGGGGCCCAGGCCCGTAGAAACGCACGAAAAGCCGCCGTCCCCCCGAGTCGACCGGACCGCTCGCGCCAGCCCGCAACATCGCTCCGAGCGCGCCTTCCAAAGTGGCGTCGGCGATTTCCGCCACCCGCAGAAGGCGAGCCGCGCCGCCATCGGGCGAGACAAGCAGCGCGCAAGGCCGCCTCGCGGCGGTCTCGGCGATAATCTCGGAAAGCAAAGCGGACCGGGCGTCGTCGACGCGTTCGACATAGACGACGATCCGCCCCCCGCAAGAGAGGCCGGCGCGCCAAGCCGTCTCGTCGGCGACCCCAAATTCGAGACCGCGCGGCGCCCCGTCGGCAATGCAATCGAGGGCGGCGGCGATGACGTCCCCCTCCACGCACCCCGCGGAGACGGAGCCGCAAAACAGGCCGCCCTCCTCGACAACGAGATGCGATCCCGCCGGGCGCGGCGCGGAGCCGAAGGTCTCCGCCACTGTGGCGATGGCGACGCCGCGGCCTTCTCGCCGCCAGCTTTGCGCCTGGCGCAGGATCTCTTTTTCGTCGACAGGCGCGGACAGATTCGAGCGGGTCACGGATCGCCTCTACGGGCTGGCCAGCGGCTCTCGCCGCGGACCGTTATGGATATAGGGGATGCGCGGGACGACTCACGCCTGAAGCGTGGCGCCCGTGACCATGCCGTCCTCGAACCAGCTCGCGAGAAATTGCGCCAGCCGCTCCGGCTCGATGTCGCCGGCTTGTTGGAATGCGGCCATTTGGCAGATGTCGCCGAAGGCGCGCCCTGCCCGCGCCTCGTTCAGGGCCAAATACTCATCCGAATCAAGTTCGCGAAAAACCGACTCCTCGTCGCAACGCCAAACGGCCGCGGCTTCAAACTCTTCCCCGCCGCCGCGCTCCTGGGCCTCGGGCGCATCCTCGTCGCTCACTCGGCTTTCCCCGTTCATCGCCTGATAAGCGGCGAATGTGCCCGGGGCGAGCTGCAGCACGAACAGGCTCGGGTGAAAACCGAAAACGAGACGGGGCGACTGGTCGGCGGGGAAGCCGGCGAGCGCCTGAATGGTCAACGGCTCGGCGTTCGGCGCGTCAAAGGCGTCGACGATGGCCCGCTCGAAGAGCGCCATGGACAAGACCCGCCCATCCTCCCGCCATTGGGGATGCGCGCGAATGTAATCTGGAAGGCCGGTCGTATACCAGCGGGCGTTGCGATCCTTGGGCGGGTTGGCCGAGACATAGTCCCCGATGAGCGTCGCGAAGCGCTCCTCGCCCAAAAGGGCGCGCAGGCCAGGGTAGTCCTCGTGGAGAAAGCTTTCCAGCCGAACGCGGTAGCCCGACTGATAGACATGGAGCAGCTCGTCCCGCGCCGCGCCGCGCCGGGATTCTCGCAATTGGGCGATGAGCGGCGCGTCGCCCTCGCCCGGTCCGGCGAGCAGGCGCGCCTGGAACAGGGTCTGAAAGTCCGAAAGCTTCATGCGGCGCTCAAGGCCCTTTCCGCCGCCAGGCGGGCGTCGATGTCGCGCATGCGCTGCAACTCGTCGAGCAACTCGGAGAAGGGCGGGAAATTGTCGTCCCGCTCGATCATTGCGGAGACGTCGCCGAAACGGCGGCGCGCCCGTTCGTAAAGGGTCCAGACTTCGTCGCAGACCGGCTGGTCGTGCGTGTCGACGCGATGCGTGCCCTTGTCGGTGTGGCCGGCCATATGGAACTGCACGACGCGCTCGACGGGAACGGCGTCGACAAAGGCCTCGGCGTCGAAGCCGTGATTGAAGCTGGACACGAAGATATTGTTGATGTCGAGGAGCAGCAGGCAATCGGCGCGCTCGGCCATCTCCCGCACAAACTCCTGCTCGCTCATCTCGGAAGAAACAAAAGACACATAGGTCGAGGCGTTTTCGACGACGAGCGGGCGTTTCAGATAGTCCTGCACCCGGCAGATGCGCTCGACGATATGATCGAGCGATTCGCGTGTGTAGGGGATCGGCAGCAGGTCGTGGAGGTTGAGGCCGTGCACGCCAGTCCACGCGACATGGTCGGAGACCCAGGCCGGCTCGACGCGCTCGATAAGCTCCTTGAGCCGGGCGAGATAGGCGAAATCCAGCGGATCGGTCGAGGCGAGCGACATGGAGACGCCGTGCATGACGACGGGGTAGTCGGCGCGGATACGGTCGAGCATGGACAGCGGACGGCCGCCCTCGACCATGTAATTCTCGGAAATGATTTCGAACCAGTCGACCGGCGGTCGGGTCGACATGATTTCATCGAAATAGACGGGCCTCAGCCCGAGACCATATCCCAGCGGCGCAGGCTTTTGCATGCGAATTCTCCCGCCTGAAAAACCACTTCCCCGCCTCAGGCGAGAGAGCTTGCGCCGGACCCGCGGGGGTCCGGCGCACGACCGTTACTTGGAGTGGCACTTGCTCTTCATATTGCAGTGGCCCTTGTGGTGATGGCACTGCGCCTTGTGATGGCAGCGGGCCTTGTGATGGCAGGTGCCCTTGGCGCCGCAGTGGGACTTGGCGTGGGTGGCCGAGACATGCGCATGGGCCGGCGCGACCGCCGCGCCGTTGAGGGCGAGCGCGAAAGCGGCGGCGGCGAGCGCCGAACCGGAAACGACCTTGGTCTTCATAAGTTTCTCCTCTGCAAAACGCCCTCGTCCGGGCTGAAACGGCGCCCCTCCCGGGTCTCCGGGAAGACGTGGCGCCGAAAGGGAATTACTTGCCCTCGGCCGGCTTCGACTCCGCCGGCTTGGCGTCGGCGGGCTTCTCGGGCGCCGGGGCCTTGTCCTCAGTCTTGCTCATGGCCGGACAGCCGTTCTTGCCCCCGCATTTGTGTTTCTCGGCCGCCGCCTTGGGGGCGCGGTGCGCCTTGTGCCTGGCCTCCGCCGGGGGCGCGCCGAGCGCCAGGGCTACCGTGGCAAGGGCGGCCGCCGCGCCGCCGAATATCTTTGCCTTCATTGAGTTCTCCAGAGTGCGGCTGCATCGTTTCGCCGCTCGGGGAGATTAGCAGCTGGCGCCGCTTTCGCTAGCAGATTTTGGCCAAACGGCGAACGAGCTGGCGCAGGATGAATGCTAAGGCTTGTCGCACTGCAATAACTCATATTCTGCAATGCAGCAACAAAGCCGCGGCGGCGGCGCTTGCCGCGAGCGCCGCGCGCTGATAGATAGCAGGCGCGCGAAGGGTTTTTTCCCCCGCGCAAACCACTTGGTTTTCGTCCTTCGGGCCGCGCCGGCCAGTTCGCGACAGCGAACTTTTCGTCTCCTCGCGCCCTGCGCGGCGCTGAGACGTTCCGATCGTCGAAAACCGACCGTAACGCAAACCTTTCGCCGGCGCCGCCCCGACCGGGGCCCCCAGGAGAAAAAATGTCCGCCACGACCGATCGCGCCCCCACGCGCGAAGATTTTGCCGCCCTGCTCGAACAGAGCTACGGCGATAACGAGGCTTTCGAGGGTTCCGTCATCAAGGGGCGCGTCGTCGCCATCGAGAAGGACGTCGCCGTCATCGACATCGGGCTGAAGACCGAAGGCCGCGTGCCCCTCAAGGAATTCACCGGCTATGGCCGCGATCCCGCGCCGCAGGTCGGCGAGGAGGTCGAGGTCTATCTGGAGCGCGTCGAGAACGCGCTCGGCGAGGCCGTCATCTCGCGCGACAAGGCGCGCCGCGAGGAGAGCTGGGTCAAGCTCGAAAAGGCCTTCGAGACCAATGAGAAGGTCGAGGGCGTCATCTTCAATCAGGTCAAGGGCGGCTTTACCGTCGACCTCGACGGCGCCGTGGCCTTCCTGCCGCGCTCGCAGGTCGACATCCGTCCGATCCGCGACGTCGGCCCGCTGATGAACGTGCCGCAGCCGTTCCACATTTTGAAGATGGATCGCCGCCGCGGCAATATCGTCGTCTCGCGCCGCACGGTGCTCGAAGAGAGCCGCGCCGAACAGCGTCACGAGATCGTCGCCAACCTCGAAGAGGGGCAGGTGATCGACGGCGTCGTGAAGAACATCACCGACTACGGCGCCTTCGTGGATCTCGGCGGCATCGACGGCCTGCTGCACGTCACCGACATCGCCTGGCGGCGCGTCAATCATCCGTCCGAGGTTTTGACCATCGGTCAGACCGTCAAGGTGAAGATCATCAAGATCAATCACGAGACGCACCGCATCTCGCTCGGCATGAAGCAGCTGCTCGAGGATCCCTGGCAGGGCATCGAGGCCAAATATCCGATCGGCGCGAAGTTCCACGGCCGCGTGACGAACATCACCGACTATGGCGCCTTCGTCGAGCTGGAGCCGGGCATCGAGGGTCTGGTCCACGTCTCCGAGATGAGCTGGACCAAGAAGAACGTCCATCCCGGCAAGATCGTTTCGACCAGCCAGGAAGTCGACGTTCAGGTGCTCGAGGTCGATCCGGTCAAGCGCCGCATCTCGCTGGGCCTCAAGCAGACGCTGCAGAACCCGTGGGAGGCCTTCGCCGAGAAGCATCCGGTGGGCTCGACCGTCTCGGGCGAGGTCAAGAACAAGACCGAGTTCGGCCTCTTCATCGGCCTCGATGGCGATGTGGACGGCATGGTCCATCTCTCCGACCTCGACTGGAACCGTCCGGGCGAGCAGGTCATCGAGGAATACAAGAAGGGCGACGTGATCAACGCTCAGGTTCTCGACGTCGACGTCGAGAAGGAGCGCATCTCGCTCGGCGTCAAGCAGCTTGCGGGCGATCCCTTCGCCTCCGTGGGCGGCGGCGAAGAAGGCGGCGACGTCAAGAAGGGCGCCGTCGTCACCTGCGAAGTGATTGAGGTCAAGGATTCGGGCATCGACGTGAAGATCGCCGGCACTGATCTGACGACCTTCATCAAGCGCAGCGAACTCGCCCGTGACCGCGCCGACCAGCGCCCCGAGCGTTTCGCCGTCGGGGAAAAGGTCGACGCCCGCGTCACCCTCTTCGACCGCAAGGCGCGCAAGGTCGCCGTCTCGATCAAGGCGCTCGAAGTCGCGGAGGAGAAGGAAGCCATCGCTCAATATGGCTCGGCCGACTCCGGCGCGTCGCTCGGCGACATTCTCGGCGCGGCCCTGAAGGCCCGCGAAGAGGGGCCGAAGAAGGGCAAGAAGGGCGAGGAGTAATCCTCTCCGTCAGCGAGACCACAGAAAGCCTGCGCGGACCACGCGCAGGCTTTTTTTCTGCCTTGGCGCGATTTTACCTTGCGTTAACCACGAGGCGAGGCGGCGCCGCTCGTTAACCTTAGTTTTCTGAAAAGCACGCAACATACGGTTGTTGTAGACATGCGCTTGAACGCGCGACGCCGGAGTAGCGTGATGCGTGCGAACACTTTCGACCAAGACGACGCCACGGCGGCCCTCGGCCCGATCCGCGCGCGACCCATGGGCGTTCGCGCCGCGCTTGGCATGGGCGTCGGGGCCTCTCTCATTCTCGCCATGGCGGCGCTTTTTGCGCGCCACCCCGTCCCTTCCTCGCCTCTGGCCGACGCCGGCGCGCCCGCCACGGCGGAAGCGCCGGCCAAAATCTCGGCCAAGGCGAGCGTCGAGCCGGAGCCGGCCGGGGCGAGCGCCGTCGCCAGCCTCGATATCGAGGCCCCCGAATTCGCGCGGGAGAAAAAGATGGCCACGGTCGGCGACGCCAAGGACGGCGGGCCGCGAATCGACCGGCTGACCGTGGGCCAGTTCGCCATGGGCGCCCCCTTCCTGCGCGTCGACGTCCACCCCGAGCTCGATCCCGCGGCGACGCATACCGATTTCTTCCTCGACATGACCCGCCACGCCCGCGACGCGGGCCTCAATGTCGCGAAGATCGGTCAGCGCGCGACGCTTTCGACGCGCTTCGGCGCTTTCGAAGCCGCCGACATCCGCCTCTCGCAGCCCGGCGGCGAGGGCGTCGAGGCGGCCGAACGCGCCTGCCTTGCGGCGCGGCTCGTGGACGCCAAGGTTCCCCTGGAGATCGCGGGCGTCGTCTGCGGCTCGGCGGCGAAGCCGATCGACCGGGTCGCCTTCGCCTGCATCCTCGACGGGCTGAATTATTCCTCGGGAAGCGACAACAAGGCGCTGAACGACTTCTTTCTCAACGCCGAGATCGCGCGCGGCAAGGGCTGTAACGTGTCACGCGACGACATGACCGCCTCGATCCCGCGTAAGGCCGCCGTAAGCCGCGCAAAGCCGGCGAAGCCCGCGGCGCAGGCGAGAAAGGCCCGCCCCGTGGCGCAGGCGGGGGCCGCGCAAGCTGAAACCGTAAATAACTAAACCAAGGCCGAAGGCGTATCGCTTTGCCGTCCGATCCTATATGATGAGATCGAAGCGTTTGAGCCTGAAGAGGATGGAGATGCGCAAGGGACTTAAGCTTTCGGTGGGCCTCGCCTGCCTGGTCGCAATGGCCGCGGGCGGAGACGCGCTCGCCAAATCGCGCTATCGCCCGCCGGCCTACTCGGTTTCGAACGACGCTTTGCTCGCCTCGAACGGGCGCACGATCGACGTCGAGCGCCGCAGCTGGCTCGATCCGGGCACGAAGGTGCCGGTCGGCAGCACCAATCGCTACATGCTGCAGCAGACTTATTACAACAAGGATCCTGTCCAGACGGCGCAGCGCAGCTGGTACATGCAGGAGACCCTGCCGCAGCGTCCGCCTTACAACGCCGATATGATCGTCCCCTACGACGAAGGCTTTCCGATCGATTGGCTGCCATAAGACGGCGGATCTTCAGGGAATCGCTTGACTCGGGGAGCGCCTTCGTTTAGCTCCCCGGTCAGCCTGACGCGAAATATTCGCGCCGGGCGAGCACCCGTGGCGCTCCTACCGAGCGCCTGTCGGCCGGATATCCGGCAGAGGAGGGCGCGTTCCCAACCCCGGCGCAGCCGGGACCAGCGGGAGACGCGGTTCGATGAGGCGCCAGGGCAAAGGCCCTGACCGCGCGCTTTCGTCTTTTCGCCTCTCGCCGCTGGACGCGACCATGAGAGGACAAGAGTAAAGTGACGAAGCGCGCAGAAGCCAAATATAAGCTCGACCGCCGCCTGGGGCAGAACATCTGGGGCCGCCCGAAGAGCCCGGTGAACCGCCGTGAATACGGCCCCGGCCAGCATGGCCAGCGCCGCAAGGGCAAGCTCTCCGACTACGGCACGCAGCTGAAGGCGAAGCAGAAGCTGAAAGGCTACTACGGCAATATTTCCGAGAAGCAGTTCCGCAAATATTACGCCGAAGCGATCCGCATGAAGGGCGACTCGGGCGACAATCTGATCGGCCTCCTGGAGCGCCGCCTCGACGCGATCGTCTATCGCGCCAAATTCGTGCCGACCGTCTTCGCGGCTCGTCAGTTCGTCAACCACGGGCACATCCGCGTCAACGGCCGCCGCGTCAACATCCCGTCCTACCTCGTGAAGGTCGGCGATGTGATCGAAGTGAAGGAAGCCTCGAAGCAGGCGGTGACTGTGCTCGAATCGGTCGGCCTCGCCGAGCGCGACGTGCCCGAATATTACGACGTCGACCACTCCAAAATGACCGCCAAGCTTTCCCGCGTCCCCCATGCGACGGAAGTGCCCTACCCGGTCCAGATGGAGCCCAACCTCGTGATCGAATTCTATTCGCGCTGATCCTCCATCAGCGCACACAGAACGTCGGCGTCAGCATGGCGACATGCTGGCGCCTTTTCTTTTGCAGGAAGCCGCGCGCTCAGCCGTCTTGCAAGGGAAGCACGACGCGAACGATGAGCCCGTGCGGTTCGCGATCGAGAAGTTCGACCCCGCCGCCGTGATGCTCGACGAGCGCGCGAACGATCGACAGGCCGAGCCCGAAGCCGGTGTGATTGCTGATTGTCCTGCCCGGCTCGCCGCGAACGAAGGGCTCGAAGATCGCCGCCTTATCACTGTCCGGTATGCCGGGGCCGTCATCCATCACGTCGATCTGCAGACCTTCCTCGCCGATCGGGCGCACGTCGATCTCGACGGCCCCGGCATGGTGGATGGCGTTTTCGACCAGATTGGTGAAAACACGCTGCATTTCGGTTAGAGAGCCGAGAATCATATAATGGGCGCCGCCCCGATAATTCACTCTGTAGCCCAGGTCGGCGAACTGATCCGCGACTGTCTGGAGAACGCTGTCGATGTCGACGAGCGAATAGTCTGCGCGGTCGCTTTCGGCGCGCAAATGCTCGAGGTTTTTCCGAAGCATCGCGTCCATCAAGGAAATGTCGCGCATCATCCTCGCCCGCAGATCGGGTTCGGAGACGAGGTCCGTCCGCAAGTTCAACCGAGTGATGATGGTTTTGAGATCATGGCTGACGGCGGCGAGGACGCGGCTGCGCGCCGCGATCATGGAGCGGATGCGTTCCTGCATTCTGTTGACGGCGCGCGTCAGCTCCCGCACTTCCATGGGGCCGCGCTCGGCGAAGAGATCATCGCTTTCGCCACGATCCGGGAATTGTTCCGCGTGCCGCGCGAGTCTTACGAGGGGCGCGACGATTCCGTCCGACGCCCACACGACGAGAACCGTGGTGCACAGGAAAAACAGAATGGCCGACAACGCCCAAGGCGTCAGGAAGAAAGGCGTCCCAGGCTCCGGCTCCCAGAACCATCGCCACACCGATCGCGGCGGCTTGCGATGCTGATAAATCGAAATGAGCGCGTAACCCCCCTTGCGCAAGGCGGCCGCCAGCACGCCGGGCGCGCCGCCCTCTGGCGCTGACGCGGCGAAAACCTCAGCGTCGGCCCAAAGGTCCGATTTGACGGCGCGACTCTCGTTCGTGAGCTCCCGGTCGTCGAGGTCCACTGAGGCGGGACGCTCCTGCCGAATGTGAATATTGGCGAAAGGAACAGCGTGGGCGAACTCGTCCAGGAGATGGCGCCGCGCGTCGAGGGGGGCGGCGTCGACCGCGAGGATGATGCTGGCGACGAAATCCGTCTGATCGACGATATGGCGACGTCCCTCGACGTCGAGCAGGTGAAAGGCGACAAGCACGATCGTCTGAAAGGTCACGATCGCGCCGAGGATCAGCAAGGTAATCTGTCCGGCGAGCCGGTCGGGACCCAAACGCGCAACCATGCTTTGCAAATTCATGAGCGCGTCACCGAAGCCGCGAACATGTAGCCCTCCGACCGCACAGTGAGAATGATCACCGGATTTTTGGGGTCCTTCTCGAGCTTTTGTCGCAGCCGGCTGATCAGAACGTCCACGCTTCGCTCGAAAGGACCGGACGTTGGTCCATGTGTGAGGTTGATCAACTGGTCTCTGGTGAGAATGCGATTAGGGTTCTCGCACAGGGCATGGAGAAGATCGAACTCCGCCCCCGTCATCGCGACTTTGATCCCCTTGGGCGAAACGACCTCGCGGGAGAGAAGCTCTATGCGCCAACCTGCGAAATGATAGGTTTGGCGCGGAAGACCGGCGCCGACGCGGTTGCGCGTCTCGGCGCGACGCAAGACGGCGCGGATGCGGGCCAACAGCTCTCGGGAGTTGAACGGCTTCACGACATAGTCGTCGGCCCCCATTTCGAGTCCGAGGATTTTATCCACGTCTTCGCCCTTGGCGGTGACGATGATGATGGGAAGGGTCTGTTGGGCTCTGACGCGCCGGCAGATTGAAAATCCATCCTCGCCTGGAAGGTTAAGATCGAGCAGCAGGAGATCAAAAGCCCGGCTCGAAAGAGCCGTATCCATGGCGTCGCTGTTGGAGACGGCGACGACGTCCATGTCGTGCTTTTCCAAATACTGCGTGATCAGTTGGTTGATTTCGGCGTCGTCCTCGACGAGCAGAATGGAGGTGCGGGTGGTCATCTCATCGTCGCGCCAATTCTACGAGCTATGCCCCGCTATACCCCTTTCTGCAGGCGCATGTCCCCAAATTGTGGCGGGCGACCACGGTCGAGACACAAAGCAGAAACTAGTGAGCCCGTGCGACCTCTGGCTCCCGGTTCCACCAGCCGCCGCCCAGCGCCATGAACAGCCCGGCCGTGTCCGAAAGCCGGGTGGCCTCCGCTTGCACCAGCGACAGCGACGCCAGCAGATAGGCGCGCTGCGCGTAGAGGACCGCAATCTGCGAGACCTGCCCGTATTTCATCTGCATGCGCACGATGTCGAGGTTACGCTTGGCGGCGTCCTCGGCCTTGCGGGCGGTGGTGACGGCCTTGGCGTCAGATTGCAGCGCGCGCAGCGCGTCGGTGACGTTCTGGAAGGCGTTGATGACGGTTTCGCGGTATCTCGCATCGGCCTGCTGAAGCTGCGCCTCGGCCGCTTTCTGCTTGTTGAGAAGGGTCATGCCGTCGAAAATCGGCTGGGTGACGTTCGCCGCCGCCATGTAAAGGCCGGTGCCAGGCGTGAAGAGCTCGGCGACCTTGAACGCGCTCGCGCCAAGATTGCCGGACAGCGTGAGATTGGGCAGGCGGTTGGCGACCGCGACGCCGACCGCCGCAGTGGCCGAATGGAGATTGGCCTCGGCCGCCCTGATGTCCGGCCGCTGCGCCACGAGCTGCGAGGGAACGCTGACCGGAACGGTCGCCGGCAGAGCGAAGTGAGACAGCTCGAAGCTCTCGCCCGGCCCCTCGAAGGAAAGGCGCCCCGCGAGCGCGGTAAGAAGATTGCGCTGGAGCGCGAGCTGTTTCTCAAGCGGCGGGAGCGTCTGCTCGGCCTGGGCCAGCGCGGCTTCCTGGGCGATGACGTCGGCCTTGGCGATGGATCCGAAAGAATATTGCCGGTTGAGGATGTCGAGCGACTCGCGAAGAATCGTGAGGATGTTCTTCGTCGCCTCGATCTGCCCGCGGATCGAGGCCTCCTGGATCGCGGCGACGACGACATTGCTGGTCAGGGCAAGCTGCGCCGCCTCGACCTGCCAGCGCTGCTCCTCGGTCTGCGCAACGAGCGATTCCACCGCACGCAGATTCTGGCCCCAGATATCGGGGGTGTAGCTCACGGTGAATTGCTTGAGCAGCAGCGCATAATTGGCGGTCGGCGGGTTCTGGGTGTTCACCGAGGGCGCGTTGTAAAGAACATTGGCGGGGGACGGATAGAGCTGATTGAAAATGACCTGATTGATGCTCGAAAGCGACCTGTTGTTGGACTGAAGATTGGTGCTGTCGTTGGAGTTGAAGAGAAGCTGAGGGAAGAAGCCGCCTTTTTGCGCCTCAGCCGTGAAATAAGCGACGCGGACGGCGGCCTCGGCGGATTGCAGGCTCGGATTGTTTTGCAGCGCCTCGCGCACCAGCGCGTCGAGCGCCGGGGATTTGAACAGCCGCCACCACTCGGCCGGAATGTCCTTGCCTTCCGCAAAGCGCTGCCCGTCGCCAGGGGAAGCCGGGCGTTCCGGCGTGAGATGGCGCGCCTCGGGCGACGTCGGCGAGGCGAAGTCGGGGCCGACAGGAAAGCAGGCGGAAAGAGATCCAGCGCCAAGCGCGATGGCGCTTGCGAGCGCCGCGCCGCGCATCGACAACCAAAGCCTTTCGACCGGCCCTCGCCTCATCGCGCCGACGTCCCTTCCCGCACGACGAGCTTTTCGTCGCGCGTCCGGACGAAGCACTCGATCACGAAATAGAAGCTCGGCAGAATGAAAAGCGTCAGCAGCGTCGCGACGATGAGGCCGCCGACGATAACGGTCGCCAGACTGCGTTGAACGTCGCTGCCGACGCCTGTCGCCATCGCAGCCGGCAACATGCCGACGGTGGCTACTGTAGAGGTCATCAGCACGGGCCGGAACCGTTCCGCCGCCCCTTCCATCACGCCGGCTCTGATCGCCGCGAGGACATCGCGCCGCATGGCGTCCGGGCCGACCTCTGTGGCCACCCAGCGCGCCCGCGCCGAGGCGATGCGAACGGCGCTCGTGCGATTGAGATTGGCGACCATGATGATGCCGTTCTGAACGGCCACGCCGAAAAGCGCAAGGAAGCCGACGCCCGTCGCGACATTGAGGCTGTCGGTCCGGATGTGCAGCGAGACAAGGCCGCCGAGCGTCGCGAGCGGCACGACTGCGAGGATGAGCAACGCATGGCGCAACTTGCCGAAGCCGATGTAAAGGATCATCAGCATCAGCGCCAGAACCGCGCTCACGATGATCCGCAGCCGCGCCTGGGCCCGCTGCTGGTTCTCGAACTTGCCGCCCCAGACCAGTTTGTAGAGCGCGGGATCGAACGACACGTTTTTGGCGATGCGCGCCTGCGCGTCCGACAGATAGGATGAGAGGTCTCGATTGTCGTAATCGACGCGAACGGTCAGGGCGCGCTTGGTCTTCTCATGAGAAATGGCGCTCTCGCCGTTCTGCAGGGAAATCTTGGCGATCTGCGAAAGCGCAATCTGGGCTCCGGAAGTCGTGTTGACGAGAAGATTGCCGAGCGCCTCGGGGCTGTTGCGCGCCTCCGGCGGAAACCGCACGGTCACATCGTAGCTTCGGTCGTTCACATAGATCTGGCCGATCGGGCTTCCGCCGACGCCAGTCTGAATGAGATTGGCGACATCCGCGACATTGATGCCATAGCGGGCCGCAGTGGTGCGATCGACGTGGAAGGCGATCTGCGGAATTGGCGGTTCCTGGACGATTGAGGCCTGGGTCGTGCCGGGCGTCTCTTTCAGCGTCGAGACGATGTCGCTGGCGATGCGTCGCATCTCCCGCAGATCTTCTCCGAAGACCTTGACGACCAGGGCGCTGTGCGCGCCGCTCACGAGTTCATTCACATTATCGATGATCGGCTGGCTGACGCCGGCGTCGATTCCAGGCAATTGCGTCAACCGCTCATTCAGACGGCGGACGAACTCCGCCTTGGTCTCCCCCGAGGGCCATTCGCCATAGGGCTTGAGGCCGACAGGCGCCTCGATATGGCTCGTGGTCCAGGGATCGGTGCGGTCGTCATTGCGCCCGATCTGCGTGACGATGAACGAGACTTCCGGGAATTCGAGGACGGCGTTTCTGAGGTCGCGCGCCATTTCCTGCGCCTTGCCCACTGAAATGCCGCTCGGCAACTGCACCTGAAGCCAAAGCGAGCCTTCGTCGAGGCTGGGCAGAAACTCCCGCCCGATCGTCGCGCCCGCGACGATCACGCCGAACAAGGCGGCGCCGGCGGCCCCGTAAACGATTTTCGGCTTGTCGACGCAGGCGGCGAGCAGCTCGGCGTATTTTTGCTGCAGCCGCTCCAAAATGACATTGTGGAAGACCTGCGACGGCTTGTGGAAGGCGATATAGGCGAGGCCAGGCACGACAAAGAGCGAGCACAGCAACGCGCCGAACAGAGCGTAGGAGATTGTATAGGCCACCGGCGAGAAGAGCTTCGCCTCCACGCGCTCGAGGCCCAAAAGCGGCAGATAGGCCGTAATGATGATGACAGTGGCGAAGAAAATCGGATTGACGACCTGCCGGACGACGAATTGAACCGCGTCCGTCTCCAAGGGGCGCGTTGGATTGAGTTCGCGCACGCGCAGGATCGCCTCGGTGACGACGATGGCGCCGTCGACGATGACGCCGAAGTCGATCGAGCCGAGCGAGAGCAGATTGGCCGGCAGCCTGGTCAGGTTCATCAAAATGAAGGTGACGCTCAGCGCGATCGGGATCGTCACCGCCACGACGAGCGCGCTGCGCGCGCTGCCGAGGAAGAGCATCAGCACGATGAAGACGAGCGCGACGCCCTCCCCTACCGTATGGCCGACCTTTTCGACGGTCGCGTCGACAAGCTCGTTGCGGTCGAGATAGGGGACGATGCGCACGCCTTGCGGCGCCAGCTCGGCCTGCAGCTGCTCCAGCCGCTCATGCACCGCTTTAAGGACCTGCTGGGCGTTTTCGCCCTTGAGCATCTGGACCGTGCCCTGGATAGCGTCCGAATTGTGGTCCTTGCCGAGAACGCCTTCCCGTTCCTGGCTGCTCATGCGCGGCGTCCCGAGGTCGCGGGTGAGAACCGGCGTGCCCTTGTGCTCGGTGACGACGATATTGCCGAGGTCCTCGAGATCGCGCACAAGCCCGATGCTGCGGATCACATAGGACTGCTCGCCGCGCGTGATGCGGCTGCCGCCGGAGCTCGCGCTGTTGCTGGTGATGGCGTTGGAGATGTCGGAGAGCCCCAGGCCATAGCGCTGAAGCGCCAAAGGATCGACCTCGAGCTGGAACTGCCGGGTGAGGCCGCCGAAGTTCGCGACGCTTGCGACGCCGGGAACCTGATTGAGCGCGGGCACGACGATCCAGCGCTGAATCTCGGACAGTTCGTCCAAGCTCTTCTCGTCGGATTCGACTGAATATCGGAGAATCTCTCCTACCGGACTTGTCAATGGGCCGAGCGTCGGCTGGAAACTCGACGGCAGCGGCGCCTGGCTGACGCGCTCGAGAACGCGCTGGCGCGCCCAGTAATCTTCGACGCCGTCCTTGAACACCAGCGTGATGAGCGAAAGCGCGAAAGTGCTGGTCGAGCGCATCGTCACGAGGCCGGGCGTGCTCGCGAGCGCACGCTCGAGCGGCACGGTGATCTGTTGCTCGATCTCTTCCGCGGCGAGACCCCTGGCCTGGGTCGTGACGATCACCGTCACGTCGCCCACGTCGGGATAGGCTTCGAGCTTGAGCTGCGTCCAGGCGTAGAGGCCGTAGATGAAGACGAGGATCGTCGCCAGAATGACGACGAGGCGTCTCTGCAGACAGAATTCGACGGCGCGCTCAATCATTGAGCAGAACTCCGCCGCGCACGACGATGCGCTGACCCGGCTCGAGTCCCCGGACGATGGTCGACCCTTCGTAATCGCTCTCGATTACCACCGGCCGCCGCTGAAAGGTCCAAGGCGCGACTTCGATGAAGACGCTCGTCGTGTCGTTGACGATGAAGAGCGCGGAACGCGGGACGACGACGCTCTGGGCGGCGGGCGCGTAGAAACGCACCGTGGCGAACATGTTCAGCTTGAACAAGCCATAGGGATTGTCGAAGGAGATGCGCACCTTGTTGCGCCGCGTATCGGCCTCCAGCAATTGGCTGATGACTTGCACGCGACCGGTGAACACCTCGCCGGGATAGGCGAGCAGCGACACCTCGACGCGTTCGTCCTTCTGGACGAAGGCGAGGTCCTTCTCCTGAACGCTGGCGGTCACCCAAACTTTCTCCAGATTGGAGATGGTCATCATCGACTCGGTGGCGTTATCGATGAAATCGCCGGGCGCGGTATCGAGCGAGGTGATGGTCCCGTCGATCGGCGAGGTCAGGACGATCTGCCGCTGGCCGGAGACCGTCCCGCTGTCGCCGATCACTTCTAGACGCGCCTCCGCGCGCTTCAGTTCGGACGTCGCCTGATGGTAGTCGTTCTGCGCCTGTTCCAGCTCTTTGAGCGCCAGGCCGCCGGCCTTATTGAGGCCGACCGCGCGCTCCAGGGCGCTCTTTGTGAGCTTGACGGTGGCGCGGGCCTTCTCGGCGTCCGCGACAGCCTGGGCGAGGTCGCCAGAGTCGATCGTGGCGAGGCGCTGCCCTTTTTTCACGGTGTCGCCGAGCGAGACGTCGAGACCCGCGACGCGACCGGCCACCGGGGCCAAGATCTTCACCGTGCGGGTCGGATCGGCCTCGACGGTCCCCGTGACCAATTTGCTGCGGCTAATGCTTTTTTGCTGCGCCGGCGCAACGGCGACGCGCGCCCGATAGGGCGAGCCCTCCGGAATAAAGATTTTGCCTTGGCTTCGAATGATCTGGGCCCGCTCGCCCATTCCGCCGGCTTGATGAGGGGCGGTGGCGTTCCCGCCGCCTCCGGATCGAGTAATCCAGAGCGCGCCGGCCAGAACCCCGGCGGCGATGGCTCCCGCCAAGACACGTTGGTAGGGCGGCAGCTGGCGAAGGATTACAGCGAGCGACATGAAGGGGCTGCGCGTTCCACAATGTGCGAGAGCCGGTCGAGCATAGGCTTCTTTTTACGGCCGAGGTCAACTCGCGCGTCGCCATTCCTGCACTTCGGCGACGGTAGCCTGATCGCCCAGCCGGCGTATTTCCGGAGTATGACGGCGCGGCGACGGTTTAACGGCGTGAAAGGATAAGGAAAACGGGGATCATCGTCTTGGAGTCAAATTCGTCCCGGGTGGTTTCCCTCGTTTCTCAAACTTTGCTCAAAATATTTCTGGAGTTTTTCCGCCATGTCGGAGAGCCCGGACACGTCCGGGCCAATGTTTGCAAGAGCGCCGACGTCGTCCGTTCAGCGCGCCGTCTTCATGGCGTAATAGACGTCGAGCGCCGCGACGAGGCCGATCGCCAGCGCCGCTAAGCCATTCGCCTTCCGCACGCTCGCGTCGCGACTGCCTAGTTTTGGCGCGACGGTCGCCATGTCGACGACGTCGCCGAAGGCGCGCGCCCAGAGCCACGCCGCCGGCCGGCGCGACAGGAGAACGCCAAGGCCGGCGATCATTTCCCTGAGGCCGTACGTCTGCAGCAGAGTGGATTGCCGCTCCATGCCCAGCGGCCTGCCCACGCTTTTCGGGGCGAAGAATTCGAGAAGTCCGAGGCCGAGCGAAAACCAGCCGAGCCCATTGACGATCGCCTCTGTCGAGGCCGTCTGCCGCATCGCTTTCCGCCGCATCATCCTGTTCCTTCCAACTGCAATGGCGAACGCCCCCTTAACTGGCGGCGTCGCGGCGCCGGGACAATCCACTGAAAGGCGAGTCGAATCGCCGCGCCGCGCTATTGCTCTGCTCGCTCCCGTGGCGGCGCGCGCTACGTCCTGCCGGAGCCCCTTTCCAAATGGCCCCATTGCTTCGTTTCAATAAGAGAGGCGGCGATGCTGGAAATTCCCTCGCTTGCGACTGTTGTGTCCGCCGCGGCGGCGCGGCTCGGCATCGCGCTTTTAGCGAGCGCGTTCGGCGCACATGCCTTCGCCCAGCAGCCCCTCGACGCGCTTTCCTCAGACGCCCGCAACTGGCCCATGGCGCCGCGCGATTACGCCAATACACGCTTCAGCGCTCTCGATCAGATCAACGCTGGCAATGTTTCGAAACTGAAACTGGCATGGACGTTTTCGATCGGCGCCGATCGCGGCCAGGAGGCGGCGCCGCTCGTGATCGACGGCGTCATGTATGTCGTGGGCCCTTACGATGGTCCGCGCCCCAATCAGGTGTTCGCGATCGACGCGGCCTCCGGCGAATTGAAATGGTCCTATGCGCCAAAGCCCGATCTCGCCGCGAAAGGGGTCGCCTGCTGCGACGTCGTCAACCGCGGCCTCGCCTATGACAATGGCAAGATCTTTCTCAATACGCTCGACGACCACATGGTCGCGCTCGATGCGCAGAGCGGGAAAGAACTCTGGGTGACGAAGCTCGGCGACATCAATCTCGGCGAGACGATCACCATGGCCCCGCTCGCCGTCAAAGGAAAAGTCCTGGCGGGCAATAGCGGCGGCGAAATGGGCGTGCGCGGCTGGCTCACGGCCGTCGATCAAGCGAGCGGGAAAATTGTCTGGCGCGCCTACTCAACCGGCCCTGACGCTGAAACGCTGGTCGGCGGGGATTTCAAGCCGCACTATGACTGGATGAAGGGAAAAGACCTCGGGGTGGCGACTTGGCCCGCCGACCACTGGCGCACCGGCGGCGGCACCGTGTGGGGATGGCTTTCCTATGATCCCGAGACCAATCTGGTGTTCTACGGCACGGGCAACCCAGGTCCGTGGAACGCCAACCAGCGTCCCGGCGACAACCTTTGGACAAGCACGGTCTTCGCCCGCGACGTCGACAACGGCCACGCCAAGTGGGCCTATCAGATGAGCCCGCACGATCTTTGGGACCACGACGAAGTCAATGAAAATATCCTGCTCGAACTGGAGATCGGCGGCGCCTTGCGCAAGGTTCTGATCCATCCCGGGCGCAATGGATATATGTATGTTATGGACCGGGCGACGGGCGAGGTCCTGTCGGCGGACCCTTACGATACGGTCACGGTCTATAAGGGGGTCGACCTCAAGACGGGCCGCATTGCGCCCAATGACGCGTTAGCGCCTGTCCTCAACAAGACGGTTGAAAACATCTGCCCCGCGCCGCCCGGCGCCAAGGACTGGCAGCCGATGGCCTGGTCGCCGCGGACGAAGCTGCTCTACGTTCCGCATCAGCATCTATGCGCCAATTTCAATGCGAGCGAAGTGAGCTATATCGCAGGAACGCCCTTCGTCGGCGCGACCGTCGACATGTATGCCGGACCGGGCGGGCATCGCGGCGAATTCCTCGCGTGGGACCCGGTCAAACGCGCCAAGGCGTGGGCGATCACTGAAAAACTTCCTGTCTGGAGCGGCGCCCTCGCGACCGCGGGCGACGTTGTCTTCTATGGAACGATGGACCGGCTGTTCAAAGCGCTCGACGCGAAGAGCGGCCAGTTGCTCTGGCAGTTTCGCGGTCCGTCCGGCTTCATCGGTCAGCCGGTGACGTATGTGGGGCGCGACGGCGTTCAATATGTCGCCATTCTCTCCGGCGTCGGAGGCTGGCCCGGCGTTGTCGCCAACGCCGAGATTGATCCGCGCGTACGCAATGGCGCGCTCGGCTTCGTGGGCGCCACGCAGGATTTGCCCCTCTACACCGTCGGCGGCAGCACGCTGCTCGTCTTCTCGCTGGGCGACGCCGGCGCGCCGCCCCAGCAGCCCGCGCCATGAGGACCTTGGAATGCGGCTGAAAAATCCACTGTGCGCCACATGCGCCGCACTCGTTTTAACGCTCGGCGGCCACAACGCCGCAGGCGCTGATCCGAATGTGCTGCGCATCTGTGCGGATCCGAATAATCTCCCCTTTTCGGACGCAAGTGGAAACGGCTTGGAGAACAAGCTTGCCGAACTCGTGGCGCGCGAGATGGGCCGGACAGTCTCTTACGTCTGGTGGGCGCAACGCCGCGGCTTCATCCGCAACACGCTCAAGGCGGGGCTCTGCGACGTCGTCATGGGTGTTCCGACACAGTATGACCCGGTCGCGACAACGCGTCCCTATTATCGCTCGAGCTATGTCTTCGTTTCGAGAGAGGACCGCAACATCGACGTCGCCTCGCTGAAGGATCCCCGGTTGCGCAAGCTGAAAATTGGGGTGCCTCTCTTTGGCGACGACGGCATGAGCGCGCCGCCCGCCCATGCCTTGGGCGACCAGGGCATCGTCGGCAACGTGATCGGCTATTCGATTTATGGCGATTATCGCGACGCCGCTCCGCCGGCGCGGTTGATTGAAGCGGTGGAAAGGGGAGACGTCGAGCTCGCGGCGGCATGGGGCCCGCTCGCGGGCTATGCGGCGCTCAATTCGCCTGTTCCGCTACGCGTCGTCTCGATCGAGAACACCGAGGACTTCGCGCCGCTGCAATTTTCCTTCGACATCTCCATGGGCGTGCGCAAAGGCGACGCCGCGTTGAGACAGCGGCTCGATGACATCATCGCGCACAAGGGGGCGGAGATCGACGCGTTGCTCAAGCGTTACGGCGTCCCCATCGCGTCCAAAGGCGCTCGCTAGGAGAACGGGCCATGCACATGCGGCGTCTCTCTCGCTTCGCCGTTGTTACAGCCCTTAGTCTCGCCGCCGCCTCGGCGCCGGCGCGTCCCGTTCGTCGCCACGCGCCGCAACCTGCGCCGCCCGCGCAACAGGCGCCTCAACCCGCCGCGCCCGTGGCGCCCTCGCCCGAGGCGGAGAAGCCGCAGCCGCCGCCGACAAGTGGCCCAGCAGCGCAAGGCGCGCCTGTTCCGCCTTACGCCAGCCCTCGTCAAATACTGGAGGCGCCCGTCTCCACGCTCCTGCCCGGAAACACCGGCCCGAGCCCGACGATCAAAAACCCGGTTGGCGGCAATCCCGAAGCAATCCAGCGCGGGATGAGCTATTTCAATACGTTCAATTGCAGTGGTTGCCACGCGCCCAATGCCGGCGGCGGCATGGGCCCTTCGCTCAGCAACAAATTCTTCGTTTACGGCGGCGAACCGCAGAATATCTACCTGAGCATTTATCAGGGACGGCCGAACGGCATGCCCGCCTGGGGCGCCATGCTGCCCGAAAACATCATCTGGGATCTCGTCGCCTATATTCACAGCATCAGCCGCGAGCCGTCTTCGACATGGGGGCAGACCGTCTCGCATGAGGCGTTCAATATCGAACAGGTCCCCGCCGAATTTGCGGACACGGCGGCGCCCTGGAAGGAAACGCAGCGTTTCAGTTTCGGCCAGAAACCCAGCGAGAAACGCTGATGCCGACGCCCGCCGACCCGGCGATGAATTATCTTGAGGCTTTCGGCGAAAAGGCGGAGGCAATCTCGCTGCTGACCTGGGCGCTGCTGATCCTCTCAATTGCGGTCGTAGCCATCATCGCGTTGCTGACGGCGGCAGGCGTAACGATGCGACGGACGTCGCTCGCAGCCGAAGACGCGAAACGCGAACCGGTCCTTCGTCCCAGCGGCGGCCTCTCGTGGATCACCGTCGGCGTCGCGCTGTCGACGCTTGCGCTCTTCGCCTCCATGGCGTGGAACGCCTATACGATGGCTGCGGTCAACAGACCGCCGCGCGCCCCAGCGCTCACCATCGAAGTCATCGGCCATCAATGGTGGTGGCAGTTCCGCTACAAGAGCGACGATCCCGCGCAAACATTCGAGACCGCCAATGAAGCGCATATTCCGATCGGCGCGCCGGTGCGCCTGGAAGTCCGTACACAGGACGTCATCCATTCCTTCTGGATTCCAGCGCTCGGCGAGAAGATCGACCTAATTCCCAGTCAGACAAACGTAACCTGGTTCGAGGCCGAAAAGCCTGGCGTCTATCGCGGGCAATGCGCGGAATATTGTGGGCAGCAACACGCCCATATGGCGATCGCCGTCGTCGCCGAGACGCCGGAGGCCTTTCAGGCATGGCGCGTGGCGCAGCTGCACCCGGCCGAAGCGCAGCAAGGCGGCCTTATTGAAGGCGAGGCCCTGTTTCAGGCCCGCTGCAGCGCCTGCCACACGGTTCGCGGCACGCTCGCCGGCGGCAAGCTCGGACCCGATCTCACGCATGTTGCAAGTCGTCTCGGCATCGCAGCAAACACGCTGCAAAACACTACGGCGACTCTGAGCGGCTGGATTGCCGATCCGCAGCGGATCAAACCCGGAAACAAGATGCCGACGCTGGACTTGCAGGCCTCGGAACTCGGTGCGATCCGCCGCTACGTTCAAAGCTTGAAATAGGGAGACGCGCATGGCTGTCGCCGATTCTGACCGCTCCCTCGAGCTGCAGCAATCGGGCGCTCCGGCGCGCGAGCGGCTTGCTCGAATATGGGAAGGCGAGGCCGGTCTGCGCGGTTGGCTTTCGACCGTAGACCATAAGGAATATGGCAAGCGCTATATCGCCACCGCCTTCATCTTTCTGATCCTTGGCGGGCTCGAGGCGCTCGTCATGCGCGTCCAGCTCGCCGGCCCCAACAAGACGCTGCTCACGCCGGAGCAATATAATCAGCTCTTTTCGATGCACGGCCTCACAATGATTTTTCTCTACGCGCAGCCCGTTCTCTCCGGCTTCAGCGTTTATCTCTTCCCTTTGCTTCTCGGCGCGCGCGACATGGCGTTTCCGAGACTGAACGCCTTCTCCTACTGGATCTATCTCTTCTCGGGACTTTTCATCTACGCCGGCTTTGTTTTGGGTTACGGGCCCAACGACGGCTGGTTCAATTATCCGCCTTATGCGTCGATGCGTTACAATCCCGGCCCCAACATGGATTTTTACGCTATCGGAATGATCCTGTTCGGCGTCTCCTCCACGGCGGGCGCGGCGAATTTCGTCGTCACCTTCCTGCGCGCCCGTGCGCCGGGCATGTCGATCAACCGCGTTCCCATCCTTACATGGGGAACGGTGACGGCCTCCTTCGGGATTCTCTTTTCCGTTCCCGCGGTCAGCCTCGCCTTCTTTCTCTTGTGGACGGATCGCCAGTTTGGGACGGATTTCTTCAACTCCGGACAAGGCCAGCCGCTTCTGTGGCAGCATCTTTTCTGGATATTCGCGCATCCTTGGGTCTATGTCGTCGTTCTTCCGGCGATGGGCATCGTCTCCGACGCGCTGCCAATCTTTTGTCGTCGCCCGCTCGTCGGCTATACGGTCGTGGTCCTCGCCACTGTCGCGACCATGGTGATGGGGTTCGGCGTCTGGCTGCACCATATGTTCGCGACCGGCATTCCTTACCTCGCGCTTTCCTTCTTCAGCGCCGCCTCCTTCGTGATCACCATTCCGAGCGCGGTGGCGGTTTTCGCCTGGATCGCCACCATCTGGACCGGGCGGCCGGTGCTCTCCACCGCCTTTCTCTTCTTCGCAGGATTCATCGTGATGTTTACGCTCGGCGGCGTCTCGGGCGTGATGACGGCGGCCGCGCCCGCCGATCAGCAGCTCACCGACACTTATTTCGTCGTCGCCCATATTCACTACGTCTTGATCGGCATCAATGTGCTTGCCGTGATGGGCGGGCTCTATGTCTGGTTCCCGAAAATGACCGGACGTCTTCTCGACGAACGCCTCGGCCGCTGGAATTTCTGGACCGTCTTTCTCGGCTTCAATATCGCCTTCTTGCCCATGCACTGGACAGGCCTCGCGGGCATGCCGCGACGGATTTACACTTACCCCGAAGGTCTCGGCTGGACGGCTGTCAATGTGGTGACGACCATCGGCGCCTTCATTTTGGCGGCGGGCGTTTTGCTGCTTTTGGTGAATATGTATGTAAGCCGCCGTCATGGCGCCGCGGCGGGACCCGATCCCTGGGGCGGGCCGACGCTCGAATGGGCGACGACTTCTCCGCCGCCGACTTATAATTTCGCCGTCATTCCGGCCGTCGCGAGCCGCCATCCGCTTTGGGAAGGCAGCCTCGACGAGAGTGGCGAGCGTTCTTCCCTCCAGCGCGGCATGATTCTCGACGACGGCAAGGAGATGCTCACGACGACGGCGCTCGACGCCGAGCCGGACGCCATCCAGAAAATGCCGCCCGATACGCTGGCGCCGCTTCTTGCCGCGCTCGCGGCGACGGCGCTCGGAGCGGCGGCGCTTCTTCACGCCTGGATCGGCGCGACGATCTTTACGCTCCTGCTCTTCGCCGCCCTTCTCGTCTGGCTTTGGCCGCAACGCGCGATGGGACAAATCTCGGAGCAGGCGCATGTCTGACGAAGCGCTTCGGCGACTCCCGGTCGGCAGCGTCGGTCACAAACCCTTCGGCTGGTGGGGCATGCTGACCGTCGTGATGACGGAAGGCTCTCTCTTCGCTTATCTGCTTTTCACCTATTACTACTTCGTCGTACAATACGGCCGCATATGGATTCCCGAGGCGCCGAGCCTGCGTCTTGCGGGACCGAACACGGTCATCCTGCTGTTGAGCAGCGCCTTCGTCTGGTGGGCGGAGAAAAGCGCGGCGCGCGGCAAAACCAAGGCGCAATCGCTGGGGCTCGCGATCGCCCTTCTCCTTGGCGTCGTCTTTCTCGCCATCCAAGTCCTCGAATGGCGCGACAAGCCCTTCACGCTTGGATCCGGCTCCTACGGCTCCGCCTATTTTATCACGACGGGCTTCCACATGGCCCATGTCGTCGTTGGCGCGCTCATGCTCGCGGCCGTTCTGCTGTGGTCTTTGCTCGGCTATTTTGATCGGGAAAGGCACGCGGCTTTGTCGATCGCTGCGCTCTACTGGCATTTCGTCGATCTGATCTGGCTGACGATCTTCTTCACCTTTTATGTCACGCCTTACATAGGATGAGCCAATGCCCAGAGAGATCATGGACGCTTATGGAGTCGAGCATCCGGCGCCGCATCGGAGCCGCGTCTCCGACTCTGTGCTTTTTTCGGCGCTTCTCGCCGCGCCGCTCGCCTGGTCCGCACAGCTCCTCATAAACTATGGTCTCGCGAGCGAGGCTTGTTTTCCACGCGAGGCGCCGAAATCCGCGCCGATCTGGGGATCGCTGCACGCTGAACTCCTCGCCATCAATTTGCTCGCCTTGGCGATCGCGATCGCGGCGACCATCGTATCTTATGTGATCTGGCGGCGCGTGAGCGAAGAGGCGGCCGGGGGCCATGCGCATTTGGTGGAGGCCGGAGAGGGCCGAACACGCTTCTTCGCTATTTGGGGCGTGTGGTCGGGGGTGTGGTTCATCCTTCAAATAATTTTTGGAACCGTTGCGGCGGTGGGAGTTCCGGGATGCGGAAGCTAGCCGCGCTCCTTTGCCTCGTCGCCTTGGCGGCGCCCGGAGAAGTCCTCGCAGATCCCGGGCACGAAGCTGCGCCCGCGTTTCCCCATCCGCTCGCGCTTTTGATCCTTGCCCTTGTCGCTCTCGTCTACGGTCGCGGCGTCCAAAGAATCGCTGCAAAAGGCGCCTTCGGACGCGTCATTACGGCCCGGCACATCGGATATTGCGCAGTCGCGCTTCTCCTGTCTTACGCTGTCGTCGCTTCGCCAGCCAGCGCATGGGGCGAGCGTCTGTTTTCGACGCATATGGCGCAGCATCTCGCGTTAATGCTGGTCTGCGCGCCGCTGTTCGTCGCGGCAAAAACGTCACAGGCGGCTGTCTACGCCTTGTCGCCGACGCTTCCCGCCCCGGCGCTGTCCTCCGCCCTGAAAATATCGGCGGTCGTCGCGGCGCCCGTAGCGCTCTGGCTGTGGTTCACGGGACTCTTTCTGCTGTGGCATTTGCCGGCCCTCTACGCCTGGGGGCTGCGCAACGAGGCGGCTCATGCGCTGGAGCACGCCAGCTTCTTTCTTGGCGCCTATGGCTTTTGGTCCGTCGTTCTCGCGCCCGCGCGCGCACATGCGCTGGGCCATGGCGCGCGGTTGCTGTTTGTTGCGAGCGCGGCGCTGCTGAGCGGCCTGCCAGGCGCCCTCATCGCCCTGTCGTCGCGGCCGCTCTATCAGATCGACGCGGCGCAGGCCGCACGCCTCGGACTGACGCCGCTCGAAGACCAGCAGCTCGCTGGACTCGTCATGTGGATTCCGGGCGGGCTCGCCTATCTTATCGCTGTTCTGGCGCTGCTTTCGGGCTGGATCAGCGAAGCGGAGCGACGCGCGTCTCGTAGAAGCCGAGGCGGAGGGGCGGCCCTCGTCTTTGTCTTATGTTCCCTGTCGCTCGCCGGATGCGACGACGTCACGCCGAAGCGCTTCGCCGCCACGGCGGCGGCGAGCGATGCAACGGGCGGCGACCCGCAAAAAGGCGCGCAGGAGATTGCGGCGATTGGCTGCGGCGCCTGTCACACCATTCCCGGCGTCAATGGCGCGAACGGGCTTGTCGGCCCGCCGCTCAACCGCATTGGACGGCGGGTATACATTGCTGGCGTCTTGCGAAACACGCCGGAAAATCTCGAGGCCTGGCTGCAGGACCCGCAGAAAATCGTTCCTGGCAATGTGATGCCCAATATGGGCGTTTCCCCCGAGCAGAGCCGCGACATCGCCGCCTATCTTTATACGCTGAAATAATGTCAGCGCATGGGTTTCCGGCCTCGCCACATTAGTTGAGTGAGGGCGAGGCGCCTTATCCATGACAGAAACAAGAGCGATTGACGCCAGGCGTTCAGGCGACGCCGTCGATGTGACGGCGGAGGCCCCCGCGCAACGCACGCGGCGGCGCGCATTGGTCATCTTCCTGTCGGCAAATGTTGCGCAATCTGCAGCGGCGCTGCGCTTTGCGCAGCAGGAAGCCGAGCGCTCGCAGACCCTCGTGCAACGCGGCACAGGCACGGTGCAGCGCCAGCAGCAGGCATCCTCGACGCTCCAGCAGGAACAGGCGCGGCGCAAGAACGCCGTCGAGGGCGTCGAAGCTACATGAGCAGACTCGCCGACGCCGCGATCCCCTCGAATTTGCACTATCAGCAGACGCTGCAGCGCCTCATCGACTATTTCCTCTCGCTCGGCGGTTCGGCGTCGCTCGCGCAGCGGCAGGCGACACAATGGATCGGGCGGCAGCTCGAAATGCAGTCGTCGCTGCTCGCCTACATCGACGTCTTCCACACGCTGATGCTGCTCGCCGCCCTCGTTATTCCGCTCGCCATGATCCTGCGGCGCGCGCCGCTCGGCGCCGCCCCGCCGATGGCGCATTGATCCCATCTTTCGCGCAGGAAAGCCGCAACGTCTTCATCGTGGGCGGCGTAAAGCCGCCGAAGGCGCGTTCGACCAGCGTCGCGAAGGCGATGGCGGTTCGATCCTCGTAAGACGGACCAATGATCTGCACGCCGATCGGCAGGCCGGAGCCGTCCTGCGCGATCGGCGCCACGGTCGCCGGCAGTCCCGCGATGGTCGCCGGCGCCGCCCAGATCGTATGAGCGTCGAGATAGGAGACAGGCTTGCCGTCGACCCGCACGCGTCGCGCCTCGAGCGGCGTCGAATGGTCGTGTCGAAGAGCGGTGGTTGGAGCGGCCGGACAGAGCACGACGTCGACGTCGCGAAAGAGTTCGCGCCATTTTTGCTGCAGTTCAGCGCGCTCGGCCTCGAGGCCGCGCCATTCGCGAAAGCTCAAGACCGCGCCCCGCGCGCGTTCGGCCGCGAGGCTGCGATTGGACGGGGAAACGGCGTCGGCGGCGCCATAAAGCCTTCGGTAGGCGGCAACAGGAAGACCCGCGCCCCAATAGGCGGAGAGCAGACGCACGTGAAGGCGCGTCGCCTGCGCAAGGTCGGGCGCCAAGGCGCGCCTGTCGGCGAGGGCCGCGCCGGCGCGCCCGAGACGTTCGGCCAATGTCGCGAGCGCCAGACTGATGTCGCTTCCCGTTGGGCCGAGCGGATGACGATCGATGATGAGCACGCGAAAGTCGCTGAGCTTCTCATGGCGCGGCGGCGGCAAGGCGAGCCTGTAGCCGACGCCCGCGCCGATCTCGTCCGGCCCGGCGACAATGTCGAGCGCCAGCGCCAAATCGGCGGCGCAGCGCGCCATCGGGCCGATAACGGCGAGATCGTGCTCAACCGGCAAAGGGGGTGTATCGGGAAACGCATGGCCCCGGCGCGGGACGAGGCCCGGCGTCGGCCTATGGGCGTAGATCCCGCAATCATGCGCCGGTTCGCGCAGGGAGCCGCCCATGTCGGAGCCAAGCGACAGCGCGCCAAAACCCGCCGCCAGCGCCGCCGCCGAACCGCCCGACGATCCGCCCGGCGTGCGGCAGAGATGGAAAGGATTGTTGGTCGTTCCATAGACGCTGTTGTCGCTCTGCCAATCGCTCAGCCATTGCGACACATTGGTCTTGCCGAGGATGACGGCGCCGGCCTTTTTCAACCTTGCAACGGCGAGAGCGTCTTCCTTCGGCGTGAAGCGTCTGAAGCGCGGATCGCCCCAGCAGGTGGGCAGGCCGGCGACATTGAAGGACTCCTTTACAGTAACAGGAACGCCGAGCAAAGCGCCGGTTTCGCCCCGCGCCAGCGCCGCATCCGCCGCTCGCGCCGCTGCGCGAGCGCGATCGAAGTCGCGCACCGGCACGGCGTTGATGGACGCGTCCAGCGCCTCGATCCGCGCGATGGCGCCGTCGACGAGCTCCAGCGCCGAGATGCGCCGATCGCGCAGCGCCGCGGCGAGTTCGCCGGCGCAGCGGTAATCCCATTGCGACGAAGCCGTCTCGCTGGCCGCGGCCCGCGCAGGACCGCCCAAAGTCGCGGACGCCGCACAGGCGCCGGCGCTGACAAGAAAGCCGCGCCGCGTCTGGGCGTCTACGGCGCCCTGCGCAGATTGAGCCTTGTCTCGATTACCCATCTTCGCGCGTCATGGCGGGCCCTGCGCGGCGGCGCGGCCAATCGCCATCTGACCCACCGCGCCTTCCACATGGAACGGCAGCGCGGTCATCCGCGCGAAGAGGTCGATGTCGCCGACGCCGATGGCGCAGGCCCCGAGCTCCATCTCCGTCGCCATCAGATAAAGCGTCTGCATGACGACGCCCACATGCTTCAAGACCAGAGAATAGGCGAAGCCGCTATATTTCCATGACACGCGCCCGAAGCGCGCCGCCATCGTGATCATGATCTGCGGCCGCCGGGGCGCGCCCATCGCAAATTGTCCATCATCGATCATCGCGTCGAGCTGGCGTTCGGTCACCTCGATCGAGACCAACGCGTGTCGATCCGCGTCGTAGTGATAGAAACCCCGCGGCAGCCCCTCGCATGTGTCGACGGCGAGATAAAGCTCGAGCTCATAGCTGGCGCCGCCTGAAGGATAAGGCCGCGCGGCGATCTCCATCTCCTCGCCGTACGCCTCGCTCAGCTTCTGCCGTGCAACGATGCGCGCCGCGCCGTCGAGAAAGCGCGCGACCTCGGCGAGCGTGATGGGATGCGCGTCATCGAAGACGCGTTCGGACCGCCGCTGGCGCAGCAGCGCCGCAACGGCGGACCCTTTCGCATCCGCAATCGCCTCGAGGGCGATCGCCTGACCTGGCCATGCCGGTCGCACCGCAGGCGGCTGCGGGGCGAGATTCGCATGGGCGTAGAGGCCGCCCGTTGGATTGGCGTGGCGGCCGTTGGTGCTGCGCATATGAAAGAGGAGATCGTGGAATTCCCACAAAGCGAGATCGCCGTCGCCTTCGCTCCTGCGTAAGCCTTTGGCGGGATCAGGCGCGAAAGCCATCGCGCTGTGGACGAGCAGCGCGAGGAACTCTTCTCCAAAAAATTCCGGCGCGCCGCGAAGGTCGGCGAGCGTCTGTGGCGTCGCGAGGCGCGCAAGGGCGGTCGCGACACGCGGGTCGCACAGTCGAATCACAGCGCCGGCAAGAGGCGATTCCAGCACAAGATCCTCGCCCCGCCGCCGCAGGAAGGCAAAGCGCGACAGAACGTAGGAACGCGCCGGATCGAGCTTCTGGAGGCTCGGCTGGTAATCGCGCATCTGCGGTTCGATCACGACAATGTCCGGCGCCTCGGGACCGCGGGCGAGACGATATTCGACAAGGCCGTAGAGGGCGAGCCGCTGGATGAGCCCCCGCAGCTCTTTTTCCTCGGGAGTGTCAGTCTCGTGAAGGCGAGAGAGCGAGACGCCCGTGGCAAGCTGCCCGGCGCGGCGCGCAGCGTTGGCGCTGAACTTGCCCAGAACCAGCGACTCGCGGTCGAAACGCGCCTTTAGAACGCCGCCCGCCGCCTCCTCCAAGGAAACGCCGGGACCCAATTTGGCAAGGAGCAATGCGGGCGCTGGCGGCTGATCGTCGCTCAAGTTCAGGTCCGTGGATACAAAGGATTGAGATCGCGTTCCCGCGTCGGCCGCTTTCGTAGCCCGAGCGCGACCGGCGTGTCATAGAGCCGGCCCGGTCCGAAGCGACGATAGAAATGCCGCAAGCCCGGCGCGATCACCCGCACCACCGGAACCTCGATATCGGGCCGCGTCTGATCGAGGACGAGAAAGTCGAAGCCCTTCTTTGCCATATGCGCGACGCAGGCGCGCACCTGCTCGCGCCGGTCGTGCGTCACGAAATCCTTGAACGGCGAACGCTCAAAACCCGCTGTCCCCTCCGGGCGCAGATAGGCGTGCTTGCGCAGGGGCAGCGGATCGTTTCCGTAATCGTCGCCCGTCTCTTCCGGGCGGCCGCGCAGCCGCTCGATCGCGAGAAACTGGTTGAGTTCCGTCATCGCCCGCAGCGTCGCAATGCGCGGATCGAAATGCGCCCCCGCGGCGACTTCGATGAACTCGCGCCCGTCTTCCGTCCAATGCGCCACGGCGATGACGACCGGAATCCCGATGTCGTTTGTGACGTCCAGCGCCCAGACGTCACGACCCATCGCCGCAAAAGCGGCGCGCAGGTCGCAGACGTAGCTGTCGCCGAGCGCGTCGAGATCAATCCCGGGACGCCGCAAACGATTATACCACCAGATGGCGTACGCGTCCCGCTCCACGAGCTCCAAAAACCCCTGAAGGATCGCCTCTTCGATCGTATTGCCGGCCGCGCAGCCATTCGAGTCGGCGCTGAACTGGCTCGCGCAGCCAGATTCATGGAAGAAGTACAAAAGCCCGGTCGGGACATGCTTGAAGCGTTGGTCGCGCAGCGACCAGACGGGCGACCATTCCGTCTCGGCCAAGGGATCGAAACGGCGCGGCGCCCCGTCGCCGGAGCAGCATCCTTGCGCGCTCTCCTCATATTGCGCGTCGCTATAGTGAATGATTTCTTCGGGATGGATCGCCTCGCCGGCGTCGAAATCCACGAAGCGGCGCGTCATTCTGATCTCGTCGCCCTGGAAAATTCCACAATAGCGTTCGATCGCCTCCATGAGCGCGCTGGCTTCGCCCTGCTCCGCCGTGCTGCCCTTGCCATAGCTGTCGCCGCTCAATCCCGCCTGCAATGCGTCGACCGTCTCCGGACAAGGCGAGAAATTATGGCGCGCGACGAAACTCGCGTCGAGCGGCTGGTCGCTTCTGATCCGCTCGAGATGCGACACGACGCCCGTGAGCGGGCTGACATGCTTGCGATGGCGAGCGACCGTCTCCGCCGGCGTCATGGATCGGTAGCCGCCGCTCGTCACGATGATCCTGCCGCCGGCGCGCAGCCGAATGGGAACGGGCGTGCGTTCCGGATCACGCAGCGCCGCGCCGCCGCAGACCGGACATTGCGGGCGCGCCGGCACATAATGGCGCGCCACTTCGGAGCCCAGCATGTCGAGGCTCACGATATGCTCGCCAAGGTCGGTGCGAAAACCGCTGGCGATGGCCTTGCCGATTTCGGCGGCCGCGAGCGAGACGCCGCTTCGCCCGAGCGACGCTGCGCCAAGCGGCGACGCCGAGACGCAGCGCGCCGCCTTGCGATCCAGAAACGCCTTGACCTGACGGTTCCATTTCATCCGGTCGGAGAGGCATCTCCAGCAGGCGCTTTTACCAGGACTGAAAATCGGGCCGACGAGCGGAAACAGTCCTGTCGGCTGAACGGGCAGCCAGTCCCTCTTTTCCTCGAGCCGCCGGCGATTGAATTCGGCGAGCCGCTCGTCGAGATAATCGCCGACGAGCGCAACCGTCAGATCGCCCTCGCCGTCAGCCACCCTGACGCCGAAGCCGCGCAACGCCTCTGCGAATTCGTCTTTTCCATGGACTCCCAGCGGTTCGATCGCAACCCCGACATTCTGCAGATTCTCGACCGCAGCGGCCGGATTGAGACCCATGCTCGCCCAATAGGCGGCTGTTGCGTCCTGAGCGACGTCGGAAGCGACGACGAAGCGACGATCGATGAGCCGCCGAAGCGCTTCCTCGATCTTGGCGACCGGAAAGTCCGCGGCAAGCGCATGAACGATCGAGGCCTCATCCTCGCCCGCCCCGATCCGCTCCGCGAGCGCGCAATACAGCGCGCCGCGCAGGAAGAACTTCCTGTTCTCGGAATAGAGGCAGACGACGTCGGGCGGAAGGATATAGACCGAGTAATTCGGCGAAAACCTGAACGCTCCGCCGACACGTCCCTCGAATTGCCGCGCGGGCGCTTCCATCGTCATCTGTCGACCGCCAGCCCCCATTTGTTTCGCGACGCTTGGACCGAAAAAGCCTGGACCGGAAAAGCCTGTACTGAAAAAGTTCAGCGGCGAACGCGCGCCTTCTGGAGCCCCGCCCGTCAACGATGAGACGCGCCTGCCCGCCGCGCCGAGTCATTCCCAGCGCGACGCAGCTCTATCCAACGGCGATCTCGATCTATCCTGAGGCCGACCTCAGCCCGCGCAGCCCCTGCAGCCTCTGCAGCCCCCGCATCCCCTGCAGCCTCGACAGCCTCTGCAACCCCAGCATCCCCTGCAGCCGCGACAGCCCCATCCCCACCAGGCGACGGTTTCGGGCTTGGCTTCCTTGACGTCTTCGCGATCGAACAGACGGAAAGAGCTCAAGCCGACGTCGAAGACCTCCTGCTCGTGAAGATCCATGTCCATGAGGCGCGTATTGCTGGTCGTCGGCTCGGTCGCGGCCTCCGCCGGGCTGCTCTCGGCGCAGGCCGCCCCTGCGAGGGAGAAGGATACGCCGATGACGCCAAGGGCCTTTTTTCCTCGATGCGGGTTCCGAGAGTGGTCCGATGAACGCGCCATTGCCCTACCTCCGCAAAAAGATAAAAACCCGCGACCCCAACGAAGTTAGTCTAGCACCCGACCCCGCGCCGTCAATGCCCCTGCTCGGCTGGTTGACCAGGTTACGCTAGCGAATCAACATTTTGGGCGCAGCGACTTTCCGCAGCCCGAACCGCTTGCCGCTCAACTCTCGGACGTCACGCAAACGTCGCCGATGAACAGGGCGTCGAGACCCGCGCCCCGAAAAGTCGCGACGGCGTGCGCCGGCGTGCAGACGATCGGTTCGCTGTCGTTAAAGGAGGTGTTGAGCACGAGCGGCACGCCGGTGCGCTCGTAGAATCGTGAGATCAACGCGTGATAACGCGGGTTCGCCGCCCGCCGCACGATCTGAACGCGCGCGGTGCCGTCTTCGTGGACGACGGCCGGGATGCGCGCCGCGCGACCTGGCTTCGTCGGGCAGGCGAAGAGCATGAATTCGTGACTGGGCGACGGCGGGCCGATCTCGAACCAGTCGTCGGCGTGTTCGGCGAGGACGCTCGGGGCGAAGGGACGGAAGTCCTCACGGTGCTTGACCCGCTGATTGAGGATCGCCCGCGTATCCGGCCGGCGGGGATCCGCGAGCAGCGAGCGGTTGCCGAGCGCGCGCGGCCCGAACTCCATACGCCCCTGAAACCAGCCGACGATATTGCCGTCGGCGATCATTTCTGCAGCCTCCAGCGGCGCATCCTTGCATTTGCGGGGCTTCAGTCCGGCGGCGCGGATCGCCGCCAGCGCATCACGTTCGTCGTATTCGGGGCCCAGATAAGGCGTCGCGCCGCCGATCGGGCGCTTCGCCCCGGGTTCAGCGCAATGGGCGACGAGCGCCGCGCCAATCGCCGTCCCTGCGTCATGCGGCGCCGAGGGGATGAAGATGTCGCTGAACACGCCGGCGCGCGCGAGACGCGCATTCGTCACGCAGTTGAGCGCGACGCCGCCGGCGAGGCATAAGGCGCCGCCGCCTGATTCGCGCGCCAGACGGCGCGCCAGCGCGAGCATCGCAAGGTCCGTCGCGTCCTGCAGCGCGGCGGCGACGTTCATATGATGGGGGAGAAAGTCGCCGTCCGGCGCCCGCCTCGGCCCGAACAGCGCATCGAGGCCGCGGGGCTCGAGCGAATGGAATCCGATCGCCTCGCGATCCACGGCGTAGCCTTGCTCGCCAATCTGGATGATTGACCCAAAGGCGCGCCGAAAGACCGCCGGGTCGCCATAGGCGGCCAAGCCCATGACCTTTGCGGCGTCGTGAGGCGAAAAGCCGAGATAGACGCTTACATGCTCCCATACGAAGCCGAGCGAGTGGGGATAGGAGAGGCTCGCGATGACGCCGATATGATTGCCCTCGCCGCGCGCGAGCATCGAGCAATCGGCCTCGCCGATGCCGTCGACGACCAAAATGGCTGCCTTGTCGAAGCCCGACGGATAATATGCCGAGGCGGCGTGCGCGAGGTGATGAGGCACGAATTTGAGCGCCTTGCCGAGGCGCCGCCCCATCAACCGGGCGACGGCGTCGTCGATCTGGTCGAGCCCGCGAAGGAACGCCGCTTCGAGGCCGACGTCGGGCCACCATTCGGGATGAAACTTCCGGCGCCTCAGTCCAGGCTCGAAGGAATAGGCGACGATATCGACGTCGCAAGGACGCAGGCCCGCAGAATCGAGACAAGAGCGCACCGCCTGCTCGGGCATCTCATGCGGATTGTCGACCCGGGCCTCCTTAGCGTGCTTGATGCGCGAAAAGCGCTCCTCTTCGCACGCGGCCACAACCTTCCCGTCGACCACAAGCGCGGCCGCAGATTCGTGAAAGACGGAATTGATTCCGAGAATGTTCATTATGGCGGCAGGCTCTCTTTGCTCGCCTCGCCGTACGAAGCTCGAGCTTGTTCTTCTTGCAAGCCTGGGACGAGACCGCACCCTCGCGCCCTGGAGCGCCATCATGCCAAAAACCTGATGAGAAAGGAAAGGCGCAGACGAGCGCCGCCGAGGCCCGCCGCATGGGGCCAAGACGAGCGAAGGCAGCCTATCGGCGCGAGAGTCGGGACATGGCGGAGGGGGCGGGATTCGAACCCGCGATACGGTTTCCCGTATACACACTTTCCAGGCGTGCGCCTTCAACCACTCGGCCACCCCTCCAGTGGCGCGCACTATATTCATGACGGCCAAGAACGCAAATGCTGTTTCGAGGTCTTCAAAAAAAGCTTTAGGCTTTGGAAAAAAAGGCTGTTCGCCGGGCCTCGCCGCGACGCTGCGCGCCATCGGGGGAGCTTGATTGCGGGCGCCCCCGCATGCTATTGGCAGCGCACCACACAGGATCCCGCCGGTCACGCGGGATCGGGCCGCGGAGAGGTGGCTGAGTGGTTGAAAGCACCGCACTCGAAATGCGGCATACGGGCAACTGTATCGGGGGTTCGAATCCCTCCCTCTCCGCCACTAGCCTTAGCGCGAGGTCTTGTCCTTCGCCTCCTTTGCTGCCGCTTCCCGCAGCCCCTGGGCGATCATGACGCCGAAGGCTTCATGCTCCTCATCTGTCAGATCCTCGAGTTTTTTCCCGAGCGACTTCGCGAATTGGTCTTCGAGTTCAGAGATAGACACTTTGCCGCCTCCGGTATGTCGGGCGGGCCCTCCAAAGCACGCGCCGAAGGCAGAAAGCAAGTAAATTCAATAAGGTTACGGTTATTGTCACACCCGGCCGACGCTGCCGAGGCGGCGGTCATTTGTGCAGCGCGAGCACGGCCGACGCCAGGGAGTTGGGCTCGCTGGGTTTCGACAGGAAGGGGGCCTGCGCGAGCGCGCCCGTCATGTGGTCGGGCGCATAGCCGGACATCACGACAAAGGGAACACCCCGCTGCCGCAAGCGCGCCGCCACAGGCTCGGCGCTCACGCCGTTGAGATTTGCGTCGACAACGGCGGCGTCCCATCCGTTCCCGTCGATGAGGCGCTGCGCCTCCTGCACGGTCGCCGCGACGCCGCCGACCTCGCAGCCGGCGTCTTCCAGCACGGCCTCCGTGTCCATGGCGATCAGAAACTCGTCTTCCACAATCAAGACGCGCATGCGAGCGCTCGATTTTCGGGGGGCTGCGGATCTGTCTGTGAAGATTGTAGCCGGCAAACGCGGTCGACAGGAGCGACCATCGTCCACGTCAGGCCCGCGTCTGCGAAGCAAAGCGAAACCTGCGCGCCGAGCGTATGCTTGATCATGTCGACGATGACCGTGCGGCCAAAACCGTTTCGCTCTGGCGGCGTGACCTTAGGGCCGCCACGCTCCGACCAGCTCATCTGGAACGTTTCTTGACCGCTAACGTCGGCCTCGCGCCAATCCACGTCGATCGACCCCTGGGCATTTGACAGCGCCCCGTGTTTGCTCGCATTGGTGGCCAGCTCATGCAACGCCATCCCGATGGCTTGCGCCGCGGCAGGCGTCACCTGCACTTTGGGACCATTCAGGCGCACACGTTTGCCGATGACGTCGGCGAAATGCGTGAGTTGTGACGCGGCCAGGTCGCCCACGTCGACGCCCGCCCATTCGGATCTCACCAGCAGATCGTGGCTTGCCGCCAAACCCGCAATGCGTTCGCCAAAGGCTTTGGCGAACAGGCTCGGCTCCGATTTTTTCGCCGTCTGCCGCGCCACCGCCTGAACAACGGCGAGCAGGTTCTTGGCGCGATGATTGACCTCGGCGAGAAGGAGCTTGGCGCGCTGGTCCGCCTGCTTTCTCTCCGTAATGTCGCGCACGACGCCGATGAAGATGCGATTATTCGCGACCCTGACCTCGCTGATTCCGAGATCCATCGGGAAAGTGGAGCCGTCCTTACGCTGCCCGACCACCTCTCGCCCGATGCCAATGATCTTGGCCTCTCCCGTTTCGCGGTAACGCTTGATGTATTGGTCGTGGCTGCCGCGGTAGGGCTCCGGCATCAGCATCTTGACGTTTTGTCCGACCACCTGGTCGCTCGGATAGCCGAATAATCTGATCGCCGCGGGGTTTATTGATTGAACGATCCCGGCTTCGTCGATCGCGATGATGCCGTCGAGGGCGCCGTCGAGCACGGCTTTCAGGCGGGCGGCGGTGTCGCGCAATTCCTGCTGGTCGTCGCGCATGGCGAATCCCTGCAACGCGGTAAAGATGGAGACCTAGATAGTTCTACTTATAGTCTCGGCCAGTCATCCCCTGAACGCTGCGCGGCGCTCGGGAGAGAAGCAGGTTATCGCAAGGTGGGGTCGCAAGAAAGCAGCCCGGCGCAGAAAGCGCCAGACTGCCGGTCTGCGAGCGGCGCCGCGCTCACCGCGCGTCGTTACGACTCGCAATTTCCTCGGGCGGCCGCCACACGATGCCTGAGGCGCTGGCGTGGGCGGCTTGTTTGTTCGCGGGCTGGCCTTTGGCCCCCGAGCGCGCCCGCGCGACGGCGTCCGCCGCAACGCGCCATTCGTCTGGCGTCCAGTCCCCCGAGCTCGAGACGGACTTGTCCGAATTTCCGCCAGACGCAGCCGATCCGAATGCGTTGGGCGGAATGTTCTTGAGCATGGAGAGGAAGTTCGTTTCGGAGGGCGAAGTCTCATTAACCGGCATGGACGCGCCTCGGTCTAAGAGGCTCGCGACCCGACGATTGTCGCCCGCCATATTGGCAAGATAACCTAAGCCAAGCAGCGCCAACGCGATCGCCGAAACGCCCACCATGTGGCGGTTGAGTTCGGGTAGCTTCACCATGGCTCGCTCCTGCGTTTTCCAAGGTGCGGCCTTAACGCCGGCGAGGGAGCGTTGGTTTCGCCGGACGCGCGTAAGAAATGCCTTGACGCGCCAACTGCTCGTTTTTTGTCGCCTGTCAAGCGGCGTAAGCCGGCGCTTCGAGTTCCCGCGCGGCGAGTTGCCGATAGCGCGAGAGAACGGCGTCGACGTCCATCTCGGCGTCCTGTTTCCAGAAGGAGAGATGCGCGGCGACGAAGCGGGGGTAAATGCAATTTAGTTTCCGGGCCCGCTTGCGCACCCCGTAACAAAGGTCATGCTCGTCATCGGTCATGATGTCTGGAATGTGAACGAGATCGGCGCCGAGCCAGGAAACGAAGTTGATGCTGATCCTTTCTCGCCAAGGAATGGCCGCGCGGGCCGCGTCGCGAAAAGCGGAAGGATTGCTCAAGAAGAGGTCGTGAAGCCGCTGCGCTTTCGCCCCGCTCGCCCATAACGAGCCGCACATGCCGCCCGGCGGCATCTCGAAGACATCGAAATCTTGCGGGACGGCGCCGCTCATCTGCTGGAAATAGGCGCAGACGCCATTGTTGACGACATTGGCGCTGACCAGGAAAAACTGCGGATTGCGGCGGCGAAATTCAATGAACTCCCGAAGCCGCGCGAGGTCCATGTAGACGACGTCGTCATCGCATTTCAAAAACACGTCGCCGCCGTAGCGATCGCGATTGGCGCCATAATATTGATAGGCGTTCGTGTAGAACATGGCCCCGGGCGGATAATCGGCGGTCGGACCTCTGACAAAGAGACGCGCGGGCGACCTTTCTGTTTCGTTGAAGAGCCACTCGCCGTTCGAGCCGAAGCCGGTGCGATAGAGCAGCTCATAATCTCCCGGCGCGATCGCGATCTTGGCGCGCAAAGCTTCCTTTTCCTGCACCGAAACCCTGACTTCGTCGGCGTGGAGAGATAGTTCAGCGGCGGCGAATCCAAATTCCGGCAAGAGGCCCGGCGTCGCCGAGACCACGAGCGGCCGATGCAAGGGATCGCGCCTCGCCACATCGACGAGTTGCGCCGCATCGTCGAAAAGCCGCAGGGCGCTCGCCTGATTGTTCCAGCCGCCGAGCACGAATTCATAGCTTGGGCCGTCCCCGCCCAGGGGGCGCAAGGCTACGTGGACGTCGCTCTGGGCGTAGACAGAAAAACGCAAGGCGCATTGCTTTCCGGCAAGCGTCACCCGTTCGGGACGACGAAAATACTCCAAGCTATTGCTGGGCGTCGCCTGCGTCATCGGAAATTGCTGACGGAGCCACAGGCGGTCGGCCGCGTTGCGGCTGAAATCCCAGACATGCCATTCGTCGATCAGACCCTCGGCGATCGCGCGATCGACATAGCGCGTCAAGAGCGACATGCGGTCCCGCCTGCCGGCGAATGTTACGAGAATCGTCTTCGGCGGGCGCGGCGCAAGCGTCTCCAACATGCGAATCGTCCTTTTCTAGATGCTGGGATTTTTTTAAAGGATCAGCGCCGCCACAGCCGCGCATCCGGCGACAAAGGCGCGCGGCGCGACCATTCTTCGAGCTTTTCATGATAGGCGGCGAAATAAGCGGCGTCGTCGAGCAGATTCGCCCGCTCGATCTCGAGTTCGGCGCCGATCTCGTAATAGACGTCGAGATTGGCGAGGTCCGGGACGGGAAGCGCATCGGCGTCACGCGCGTCCCGCATGTCGCAATAGAGCTCCTCGAGGCGCCGCGCGGCGGCGTTCATGTCGCGCAGCACGCTCGCATCCCGGCCTTGCGCCAATTGTGCGCGATAACGCTGGGCGAGGCCTCGATCAGAGCCGATGGCGATCGCCTTTTGCACGTATTCGTCGAAGGTCGCGCACACCAGCGCGTCGAGGCCGGCCGCACGCGTGACGCTCGCGCAAAAGCGCGCAGCGAAACTGCGACCCGGGCGCGTCAGAACCGGCACGCCGGCGGTGAGCGCGTCGGCCGCCGTGGAATGCGCGCCATAGGGAAAACTATCAAGAAAGAGATCGGCAAGAGCCATGCGAGCCAGATGCTGCGCATTGGGCCGCTTTTGCGCAAACAGCAGGCGTTCAGGCGCCACCCCGCTTTGCGCAGCGAGCTCGCGCAGCCTGTCGTCGACCGCCTGCGCGCCCGTGAGCAGCCACAACACCGACTCCGGCGTTTCGCGCAGGATCGTCATCCAGAGCGAAAACATTTCCGGCGTGATCTTCTGCATGCCGTTGAGGCAGCAGAAGACGAAGGCGTCCTGCGGCAATCCTTCGTCGGCGCGCGTCAACGCGTCCCATGCGATCTTCCGCTTGCGGTCGAGCGGCTGATTGCAGGCGAGCCGCAAGACTTTTTCCGAATAGTAGAGCTCGTTTTCCGGCGGAACGATATGCGCGTCGGCAATGAGATAATGGTGATACGGGCTTCCCATCGTGCCGGGATAGCCGCACCAGTTCACGATAACGGGCGCCGGCCGCCGCGCGAAGACGCCGGCGCGGGCATGTTTGGTGTAGCCGTTGAGATCCACCAGAATGTCGATCCGGTCCTCAGCGATCTCCATCGCCGCGCGGTCGTCATCGAGTTTGGCGATGTCGGTCCAGTGATCCACGGCCGCCTTGAAACGCGCCTGCGTTTCATCGGCCGGCCTGTCGTCGCCGAAGTAATAGGCGAAAATTTCAAACTTGCTTCGATCATGTAATTCGAAAAGCTCCACCAGCGCGAAGCCGACGGCGTGCTCTCGGAGATCGGAAGAGACATAGCCGATGCGCAGCCGCTCCCCCGCGGTTTCTCCGCATTCCGCAGGCGAGCGCAGCGGGCGGATCGTCGGGCGTCCCACGAGCGTCTTATTATAACGATAGGCCTTGGCGAGCTGAAACAACGGATCGTCGGCGAAAAGCGCCAGCGAAATCGGCGACATTCCGTCGAGGAGCTGGCGCTTCGTGACATATTCGGACGGCGCGGCGACCGGCCATTTGCACTGCCGCTGACGCAGCGCCAGCCAGTGCTGGGTCGATTCGGTCAGATCGGGTCGGAGCTCCATCGCCTGTTTGAGCATGTGTTCCGCCGCGTCGAACCTTTCCGCCGCCTCGAGCACCCGACCCGACTGCTGGAGCGCGAGAAGTTTCAGCTTCAGCGTCTCGGCGGTCACGCCGGAAAGGCCGGCGACGGCGAGATTCCACTGTTCCAGCGCCTTGACGAGGAAGCCGCTGTCTTCGAAGACGCGGCCGAGATTTATGCGCGCCTGCCAGAACTTCGGCTCGAGACGCGCGCATTCGGCAAGCGCATTGATGGCGCCGGCGTGATCGTCGAGGCGGCGCAGAAGAATGGCGAGGTTGAAATAGGCCATATATGCGAGCGGATTGGCGTCGCTGAATGCGATCCAAATCTTGTAAAGCTCGACGGTGAGCCGAGGCTGGTTGGCCGAAGACAGGGTCTCGGCGGCGCCAAACAGCTCGGCGAGCGGCTGCTGGCCCGACCGCGCCTTTTCGGTTTCCTGCTGGAAGAATTGCGCGATAGCTTCGGGAGACGTTGCGGGCGCGAGCATGCGGTTCCCATCGTTTGGCGAAAGACGACCAACGCGACGCACGACGCTACAAGAGGCGCCGGCGGATCGGGTGCTCCGCCGGCGCTGCGATCTTCGCTAGAGGCGCGTCAGCCGTTGTAGAGCCTAAACAGCGCGTTCAGTATGTCGCCGTTCAGCGCCTGCAGCTGAGAAGACGTAAAGCCGTCGGCTTGCGCGGTGCTTAAGGCGCCGATGTCGTCCGTCGTGAGACCGGAGAGGCCCGAGGTGCTGATCGCGCCGAGCTGACTCGACGTCAGCGCGGCGAAATCCGCCGTTTCCAGCGCGCCGATCTGTCTGGACGACAGCGCCGCGAGGTCGGTCGTCTCCAGCGCGGCGGCCTGGTCCGTCGAGAGGGCCTCGACCTGCTCGGTGGTCAGCGCCGCCGCCTGAGCCGTGGTCAGGGCCACGACCTGGGAGGTGGTGACCGCCGCGATCTGGGTCGTCAGCAAGGAGGCGACGTCGGCTGCGCTGAAGGCGGCGAACTGAGCCGTCGACAGCGCCGCGATGTCGTCCGTCGTCAGGGCGGCCGCCTGCGCCGTGGAGAGCGCCCCAACCTGACCCGTGGTGAGCGCCGCTGCCTGAGCGGTCGAGAGCGCGCCGATCTGGTCGGTCGTCAGGCCGCCCACCGCCGCGGTGGTGACGGCGGCGATCTGGCCCGTCGAGAGAGCGGCGAGGCTCGCCGTCGACAGCCCGGCGATCTGCGCCGAGGACAATGTGGCGACCTGCGACGTGGACAACGCCGCGGACTGATCGGTGGTGAGCGCCCCGAGCTGGGTCGTCGTCAACGCGCCGATCTGGCTCGTCTTGAACGCCGCGAGCTCTGTCGTCGTCAGGGCGCCGATCTGATCCGTCGAGAGGATCGCCACCGCTCTTGTGCTCAGCGCGGAGACCTGCGCCGTTGACAAGACGGCGAGGTCGGCCGTTTCGATTGCCGCGGCCTGGGCCGTCGAGAGGGCGGCGATCTGCGCCGTGCCGAGCGCGGCGGCCTGATCGGTCGACAGCGCGACGACTTGATTCGTCGTCAATCCGGCAAGCGCCGAAACCGACACGGCGGCGACCTGGCTCGTCGACAGCGCCGCGACGTCGTCCGTCTCCAGCGCGCCGAGCTGGGTCGAGGACAGAGCGGCGACCTGCGCGGTCGTCAGCGCGGCGGCCTGGCCGGTCGACAGCGCGCCAACCTGATTGGCGTTGAGGCCGGAGAGCGAGGCGACCTTGACGGCGGCGACCTGGCTGGTCGAGAGCGCGGCCAGATTGTCGGTCGTCAGGGAGCCGAGCTGCGCCGAGGAGAACGTCGCGACCTGGGTCGTCGTCAGCGCCGCGGCCTGATCGGTCGAGAGCACGGCGATCTGCGCCGTCGTCAGCGCGCCGGTCTGGCCGGAGCTCAGCGCGGCGACCTCAGCGGTCGACAGAGCGGCGACCTGATCCGTCGTCAGCGCCGCGACGCTCCTGTTGCTCAAGGCGGCGATCTGGGACGTCGACAGCGCCACGAGGTCGGTCGTCTCGATCGCCGCAGCCTGCGCCGTCGAGAGGCCTGCGATCTGGGCGGTGGTCAACGCCGCCGCCTGGTCGGTCGAGAGGGCGACCACTTGATCGCTGGTCAGGCCCGGGAGAGCGCGCGTGCTCAGCGCGGCGACCTGCGCCGTAGAGAGCGCCGCGACGTCCGCCGTCGTCAGCGCGGCGAGCTGGCCCGACGACAAGGCGGCGATCTGGCTGGTCGTCAATGCGACAACCTGGTCCGTCGAGAGCGCGGCGACCTGAGTCGTTGTGAGCGCGGCGACCTGCGACGTCGACAGCGCAGTCGCGTCGGCGGTTTCGAGCGCGAGGATCTGCAGCGCCGAGAGCGCCGCGAGGCCCTTCGTCGTCAACGCCCCGATCTGGCTGGTGGAGAGGGCCGCGAGGTCGGCCGTTTCGATCGCGGCCGCCTGAGCCGTCGTCAGCGCGGCGATCTGGGCCGTCGTCAAGGCGGCGACCTGATCCGTCGAGATGGCGACAATCTGGTCCGTCGTCAGGGCGGCGAAAGCCTTGACGCCGACCGCCGCCAGCTGGGCGGTCGACAGCGCGGCGACGTCGTCAGTGGACAAAGCGCCAATCTGTGTCGACGACAGGGAGGCGACCTGCGCCGTCGTGAGCGCGGCGGCCTGCGCCGTCGAAATCACGCCGACCTGCGCCGTGGTGAGACCGGCCAGCGACTTGGAGTTGACTGCCGCGAGTTGATCCGTCGACAGCGCGACGACGTCGTCGGTCTTCAGCACGCCGAGCTGCTTCGACGAAAGCGTCGAAACCTGCGTGGTGGTCAGCGCGGCTGTCTGATCGGTCGAGAGCGCAGCGATCTGCACGGTGGTCAGGGAGCCGATTTGCGCCGTGGTGAGCGCCGCGACCTCCGCCGTGGTGAGCGCGGCGATTTGATCCGTGGTCAGCACCGAGACGCCCTTGGAGGAGAGCGCGGCGATCTGGCCGGTCGAGAGCGCGGCGATGTCGGCCGTTTCAATAGCGGCCGCCTGGCTCGTCGACAGGGCGCCGATCTGGGCGGTGCTCAGGGCGGCGATCTGATCGGTGGAGAAGCTTGCGACCTGAGCCGTCGTCAAGCCGGCGAAGGCCTTTGAGCTGAGCGCGGCGACCTGACCCGTCGACAGCGCGCCGACCCCGTCAGTGGTCAAGGCGCCGAGCTGCTTCGAGGACAGGGCGCTAAGCTGCGTCGTGGTCAGGGCGGCGGCCTGATCCGTGGACAAAGCGGCGACCTGCGCGCTTGTCAGCGCGCCGATCTGGCCCGTCGACAGAACCGCGAGATCGGCGGTCTCCATGGCCGCGACCTGGTCGGTCGTCAACGCCGCGACGCCCTTGCTGGAGAGCGACGCAATCTGCGTCGTGGAGAGCGCCGCGAGGTCGGCCGTCTCGAGCGCGGCGGCCTGCTTGGTCGACAGCGCGGCCACTTGCGCAGTCGTGAGCGCGGCGGCCTGATCCGTGGTGAAGGCGGCGATCTGCGCCGTGGTCAGGCCAGCCACGGATTTGGCGTTCACGGCGGCGATCTGGGCCGTCGACAGCGCGGCGATGTCGTCGGTGGTCAGCGCGCCGACCTGCGTGGAGGAAAACGCTGCGATCTGCGCCGTTGTCAGGGCCGCCGCCTGGCCGGTGGACAGATTGGCGATCTGCGCCGTGGTGAAGGCGGCGATCTGCGTGCTGGACAGCGCGGCGAGGTCCGTCGTTTCGATGGCGGCGATTTGCGACGAAACGAGCGCGGCGAGATCCTTGGCGGTCATGGCCGCGAACTGGCCCGTCGACAAAGCGACGATGCTGTCGGTCGAGAGCGCGGCGGCCTGGCTCGTCGACAGCACGGAGACCTGCGCAGTCGAGAGCGCCGCCGCCTGATCGGTCGAGATGGAGCCCACCTGCGCGGTGGTGAGACCGGCGATTGCGGCGGTCTTGATCGCGGCGATCTGGGCGGTCGAAAGCGCGGCGAGGTCCGTCGTCGTCAGGGCGGCGATCTGCTTGGACGACAGAGCGCTCATCTGGGTCGTCGTCAGCGCCGCGACCTGATCGGTCGAGAGCACGGCGATCTGCGCCGTCGTGAGCGCGCCGATCTGACCCGTCGAGAGGGCGGCGAGGTCAGCCGTTTCAATCGCGGAGACCTGATCCGTCGAGAGAACCGCAATGTCCTTACTGGACAGGGCCGCGGTCTGCGCGGTGGAGAGCGCCGCGAGGTCCGCCGTCTCGAGCGCGGCGGCCTGAGCCGTCGTGAGAGAAGCGACCTGCGCGGTCGTCAGCGCCGCCGCCTGATCGGTCGAGATCGCGACGATCTGCGCGGACGTCAGACCGGAGACGGTCTTCGACGCAAGCGCCGCGATCTGCCCGGTCGAAAGGGCCGCGACGCTGTCCGTCGTCAGGCCGCCGATCTGAGAGGAGGCGAAGGCGGCGATCTGGGTCGTCGTCAGCGCCGCCGCCTGGTCGGTGGAGAGCGCGCTGATCTGGGTCGAGGTCAGGGCCTTGATCTGCGTCGTTGTCAGACCCGCGATGGCGGCGGTCGTCAAAGCGACGACCTGGTCGGTCGACAGAGCCGCAAGGCTCTTGGCGCTGAAAGCGGCGGCCTGCGCCCCGGTCAAGACGGCGACGTCCGCCGTCTCCATGGCGGCGGCCTGCGACGTCGACAGGGCGGCGATCTGCGCCGTCGTCATCACGGCGACCTGATCGGTGGAGAGGTCGTCAATGTAAGAGGCGACGATCTTCGCGAGCTGCGCGGTCGAGAGCGCGGCCACCTCGGCGGTGGTCATGGCGCTGATGTGAACGCTGGTGAGCCCCGCGATCGCGCTGGCGCTTATCGCCGAGAACTGCTGGGTCGTGAAGGCGCGCAAATCATCCGTCGACAGCGCCGCCAGCTGCGTCGACGACAAGGCGGCGACCTGAGCGGTCTTCATTGCGGCGATGTCGTCGGTCGTCAGCTTAGAGACCGTGTCGGTCGAAAGAAGCGCGATCTGTTTGGCGGAAAGCGAGTTGATGATCGAGGTCATTGGCCAGCCCCTGAAAGGTTTGGATCTGCTCGTGTCGCAGCCCGGCCAGCCCATGCGGACGCGCGTCCGTCAGGCGGCATGGTCGGTCCGGCGCGAAGGGCCCCGCCGGAAACCGTTGCGGTGAGGGCTTCGAGCCACGAGTGCGGGTTTTGCGAAAACACCGTCGTGCGGAGCGGCGCCTTGTTTCGCTGTCGGGGGAAAAGCATCCCGACAGCGTCATGGGCCGAAAGGAGCAGATCATCTGCCCCGCCAACACGAGAGCCAGGCCGCCAATTAGCGGTCAATAGGAGCTGGTTTAAATCGAGCGCCTTAAGAGAAGATGAACACGTCGCGGTTCTACCGGATGATTACTTTCCTCCGCCTTGCGCCTCCTGAATGTATACTTACTTATGTGCGCGCTTCTTCTTGAAAAATTACCCCCACGACAGATCAGCCTCGCGCCAGCCTTGCGCGTCTAAGGTGGTTAAGAGGGCGTTGTCGCGCCCCATGCGCATTGCGCGCTGCAATCCGAAGGAGGCTGTTCTTGGCGCGATATTGTGTTGTCGGAGCCGGGCTCAGCGGCGCCGTGGTCGCCCGCGCCCTGGGCGAAGCCGGGCATGCCGTGCTCGTCGTGGACGAACGGACGCGCATCGGCGGGAATTGCGCAACCGAGCGCGACGCCGCGACCGGAATCATGGCGCATCTCTACGGACCGCATATCTTTCATACTTCCGACGAGGCGGTCTGGCGCTATGTGCAGCGCTTTTGCACGATGATGCCCTATGCGCACCGGGTTCAAGCGGTGGCCCGCGGGCGCGTCTATTCGCTGCCGATCAATCTCTTGACCATCAACCAGTTCTTCCACACGACGATGAGCCCTTCGCAGGCGCGCGCTTTTATTCAGGAGAGGGCCGTCAACAACTTGTCGCCGCGCAATTTCCAAGAGCAGGCGCACGCCATGATTGGCAAGGAGCTCTACGAGGCGTTCTTCGAAGGATATACACGCAAGCAATGGGGACTCGAGCCCGTCGACTTGCCGGCCTCGGTTCTCAAGCGTCTGCCCTTGCGCTTCGATTACGACGACAGCTATTTCGCGCATCGCTATCAGGGCATGCCGAAGGACGGCTACACCCCGTTTATCGCCGCGATTTTGGATGCGCCGAATGTCGAACTGCGCCGGGAGACGACCTTCGAGTCCCTGTCCGAAAGCTTCGAACACGTTCTTTACAGCGGCCCCATCGACCGCTTTTTCGACTTCCGTCTCGGCCGGCTCAACTACCGCACCTTGGACTTCGAAAAATTTCACTCACCGGGAGACTTTCAGGGAACGGCGGTGATGAATTATTGCGACGCCGGCGTCCCTTTCACGCGCATTACCGAACACAAGCATTTCGCGCCCTGGGAGAAGCAGAATTTCGAAAACACGATTTGCTACCGCGAATATAGCCGCGACTGCAGGCCGACCGACATTCCCTATTACCCGATCCGGCAGGCGAAGGAGCAACGACTGCTGCAGGATTATATCAGCCTGGCGCGGGAAACCCGCGGCGTCAGCTTCATCGGCCGTCTCGGGACCTATCGCTATCTCGACATGGACGTGACGATCGGAGAAGCCTTGTCGGCCGCGGGGGTGGTGCTGGAATGCATTGCCGGGGGCGCCGCTCCGCCATCCTTTTTCATCGATCCGGAGCATTGAGACGACGCCGGCGCGCCGGCGGCTTCGTCAAGAAGCCGCAGCATTGCGGCTTTGCATCGCGCCTCTCACCTCGGCGTAAATCTTGGCGAGATCGCTCTCGCCGAAGGTTTCCTGATCGAGCAGGCGCTCGGCCCAATCGACATGCACCGTCGCGCAGCCCGCGAGGATCTCCATCGCGCGACGGAAGGCTTGTTCGACGAGACTGTTGATGGCGCCGTCGATCCGCGCATTGGTCTCGTCGCTCATTTCGGATTGCTGCGGGCCAAGGCCCTGGAGATCGAGATAACGCGGGCGCTCGACGACGAACGACGCCTGGCCGATCTCCTGTTCCATGCCGTAGCGCGTGACCATGGCGCGCGCCATCTCCGTTGCGCGCTGCAAATCGTCGGCGGCGCCCGTCGTCGCCTCCTTGAAGACGAGCATTTCCGCCGCCCGCCCGCCGAGCAGCACGGTCATGCGATTCACGAGTTCGCTGCGCGTCATCAGATAGCGGTCTTCGGTCGGCATTTGCATGGTGTAGCCGAGCGCTCCGATTCCGCGCGGCACGATCGAGACCTTCTTGATCGGATCGACGTCCGGCAGCGCCATGGCGACGATGGCGTGGCCCATCTCGTGATAGGCGACGATGCGCTTTTCACGGGGATTGAGAATACGCTTGCGCTTCTCCGGCCCCGCGAGCAGACGCTCGATCGCCGCCGTGAAGTCTTCGAGCGTGACGGCGCTGGCCTTGCGCCGCGTCGCGAGCATCGCCGCCTCATTGACGAGATTGGCGATGTCGGCGCCCGTGAAACCCGGGGTCATGGCTGCGATTTTCGCCGGATCGACGTCTGGCGCGAGCTTGATGCGCGTCAGATGCACGCCGAGGATGGCGAGACGGCCGTTCTTGTCGGGTCGATCAACCGAAATCTGACGGTCGAAACGGCCCGCCCTCAAGAGCGCCGGGTCGAGCACTTCCGGGCGGTTTGTGGCGGCGAGGAGGACGACGCCGACCGTCGGGTCGAATCCGTCGAGTTCGCTCAACAGCTGATTGAGCGTCTGCTCCTTTTCGTCGTGCCCGCCGCTCAGCCCGGAAATGCCGCGGGCGCGGCCCAGCGCGTCGAGTTCGTCGATGAAGATGATGCAAGGCGCCGCCCCGCGCGCCTGATTGAACAGATCACGCACGCGCGCGGCGCCGACACCGACGAACATCTCCACGAATTCTGAGCCGTTGATCGAGAAGAACGGGACGCCCGCCTCTCCGGCGACGGCGCGCGCGAGCAAAGTCTTGCCGGTACCCGGCGGCCCGACGAGCAGGATGCCTTTGGGCACATGGGCGCCGAGACGCCCATAAGTGACGGGATCTTTCAGGAAGGCGACGATTTCCTGAAGTTCTTCCTTGGCTTCGTCGACGCCGGCGACGTCCTTGAAACCGACTTTGATGTCGGTCTCCACGAAGATCTTGGCGCGGCTCTGGCCGACCGACATCACCGAGCCGAGGCCCTGCCCGACCCGCCGAGCGAGATAACTCCAGATGAAAAAGAAAATGGCGGCCGGGACGACCCACGACAGAAGCGTCGAGATCCAGCCTTGCTGGACCTGTCCCGAATAGACGACTTTGGCGGCCTCGAGCTCCTGCGCGAAATTCGGATCGACCCGGACCGCAACCACTTGTTTCTTGCCATCGGGCAGCGGCGCTTTCAGCGTCGCGCGCACGGCTCGGTCGCCGACCTGGACGTCGGCGAGCTTGCCCTCCCGCAGGAGATCGTAAAATTCGCTGTAGGGGACGACGTTGGTTTCCCCATAGGTCTCCCAGAGTTGCTGAAAGACCAAAATGGCGATCGCGGCCAGGAGGAAATAGCCGAGATCGAAGCGCCACTCCCTTTTATTGTTCGCCTCCGCCATGGCCAGCGCCCTTTCTCCAGGAAGAAGGGCCGGAGCCGCTCGATCCTCTCAAATGCTCGCCCGCATGTTTTATTTGAAACAAGGGACGGCGTCCAAGGGACGGTCTCGTCGTCGCGCGGGGGGCGCGCGAAGCAAGCCGCGCCGCTCCGGCCGCGGATTGCCTCGCTGCGCTTGCAGGAAGGGCGGAGCGCCCGGCGCGCGTCAGGCCCTGGCCGCCTCGCCGAGCGCGAGGAGAACGGCGGCCATGGCCTCGCCGTTCTTCAACTCCTCGTAAACGTAGCCGCAATCGATCATGGCTTTGCGGGTGGCTTCGCGCATCTTGGGCAGATTGCGGCGGGCCATCGTGGGGTACATGTGATGTTCGATCTGGCTGTTGAGGCCGCCGGTCAGCCAGTCCAGAAAAGCGGAGGTCGGCGTGTTGCGCGTCGAGCGCGCCTGCCGGTCATAAAAGCCTTTCGCCTCTGTCGCGTCATAGACCTCCATCCCGGTGTGATTGAGGACGAAGACGAAGGCGAGGATAAATCCGCCGAGCAGTTGCGCGCAGAGAAACCAGAGCCAGCCCGTCCAGGCCGGGCCCGGCGTCAGAAAGCCCGCGAGCGTCAGTCCGAGCGCCCAATGGGCGACGCAAAGCGCCGCCTCGAGGTTCAGTCCCCGGCGCGCAGCGGTCTCGATGCTCTGCCAGCTCCAATTGAAACGGGCGAGCGAGAGCAGCGGGAAGAACAGCGGCACCTGAAAGCGCGGCATCACATAGGAGAGAAGCCGTTGCCAGGTCGATTTGCACGCCTTGCTGTTATAGTCGACGAGCGCTTTGTCCCAGACGATCCACGGCACGGAATCGATGTCGCCGTCGATCGGGACCAGCACGCCGTCTTCGCCCACGCGGCAGCCGTTGGGGAAAGAATGGTGCAATTCATGCTTCTCGATCCACCAGGCGGAGCCGAACCCCTGAAATAGCGCCACGACGCCGAGCATGAAGCGCGGTTTCGCGTCGTCTCGCGGTCCCCAGTGATTATGGGCGAGGTCGTGGCCGAGATAGGCGGTGCGCGGGTAATGCATCCCCAGGAGAAGCGCGCCGGCGAGGGCGAAGGCGCCGCCCTTCGAGAGCAGAAAAAAGGCAAGCGCCGGGACGGCCACGACTTCAACGCAACGGAGCGCCTGCTCCCATGCGGGCACTTTAAAATAACCCTTTTCCTTCGCCTGAGTTTTCAGTATTGCCATGCGCTGGGCCAGCGCTCTCGCGTCCGGACCGCTCTGGCGTCCGGCCGTTATGTCGATTGTCTCGGTCAATGTTTCCCCGCAGCGCCTGCTTCGGCTTGTTTTGATTTTTTGCCGCGCATTTCCATTCGGCTATAGCTCTGCGATTGTCAAATGCTTTACCCGAGAAACGATGGATGAAAGTAGGTTTTTTCGGTATCGAGCCGCTCTGCAGCCAGGTCGTCTCCGAAGAGGCGCGGCATAACGGCATTACTTCGCTCGCTTCACCCGCGAAGTCGCAAGTCGACGTCGCCGCCGCGCGCCCGCTTTTATTCTGCGTTGCAGCAAGACAGGATGGGCGGCGCCGGGGAGAGACTGTCACGATCTCCGATTTGGTCTTACGCAAGTCTTGAGGAACGCTTTCGCTCATGCGTGGTCATAAAAGCGTTGTGAACGACGCGCACTCCCTCGCCGAAACGATGAATGAACCCCCTCCCGCCCAAATGAGAAGACAAGCTCTACTGAAAAAGCGCCAACCGACACTTTGCGCGCCAAAGGCCCGGCCCGGATAAGCTTGCCGAACGCCTGCGGCTTTCGTCGGAACATTGACAAAAAACGCGGCAGAAACAATGACTATGCACGGCTTCCAACGGTTTTCCGTGCGCTCTCGAGAGGACCATTCCTAAATGAACATTACGATGATCGGCTCCGGCTATGTGGGACTCGTTTCCGGGGCGTGCTTTGCGGACTTTGGCCACAATGTGATTTGCGTCGATTCCGACGCCGGCAAAATCGAGCGGTTGAAGCGTAACGAGATTCCGATTTACGAACCGGGCCTCGACGAACTCGTCGCCAATAACGTCAAACAGGGCCGCCTCGCCTTCACGACCGAACTCGCGCCCGCCGTGAAAGGCGCCGATGCGGTGTTCATCGCCGTCGGCACGCCATCGCGCCGCGGCGACGGGCACGCCGATCTTTCTTACGTTTACGCCGCCGCCAAGACGATCGCCTCGGCGCTCGACGGGTTTACCGTCGTCGTCAACAAATCGACCGTGCCGGTCGGCACCGGCGACGAGGTGGAGCGCATCATTCGCGAGGTGAATCCGAAAGCCGACTTCGCGGTCGTCTCCAACCCGGAATTCCTGCGCGAGGGCGCCGCCATCGAGGACTTCAAACGCCCCGACCGCGTGGTGATCGGGGTCGAGGAGCCGCGCGCCCGCGAGGTCATGGAGGAGATCTATCGGCCGCTGTCGCTCAACGCGCCGCCGCTCGTCTTCGTCGGCCGCCGCACTTCGGAACTCACCAAATACGCCGCCAACGCCTTTCTGGCGACCAAGATCACCTTCATCAACGAGATTGCGGACCTTTGCGAGAAGGTCGGCGCCGACGTTCAAGAGGTCGCCCGCGGCATCGGCCTCGACAAGCGCATCGGCTCGAAGTTTCTGCACGCCGGGCCGGGCTACGGCGGCTCCTGCTTCCCCAAGGACACGCTGGCGCTCATCAAGACGGGACAGGACGAGGGATCGAGCCTGCGCATTGTCGAGACGGTCGTCGCCGTCAATGACTCGCGCAAGCGCGCCATGGCGCGCAAGATCATCCATGCGCTCGGCGGCTCGGTGCGCGGCAAGCGCATCGCGCTCTTGGGACTCGCCTTCAAGCCCAACACCGACGACATGCGCGACGCGCCGTCCCTGGCGATCGTCGCCTCGCTCGCCGGCGACGGCGCCGAGGTGCACGCCTATGATCCCGAGAGCATGGCGCAGGCGCGGCCGCTGATGCCGGAGGTGATCTTCCACGAGGACGCCTATTCGGCGATCGAGGGCGCCGACGCGCTGGCGATCGTGACGGAATGGGACGCGTTCCGCGCGCTCGATCTCGAGCGCGTCAAGCGCCTGCTCAAGCAGCCCATCCTCGTCGATCTGCGCAACGTTTACCGCCCGGCGGACGCCCGCAGGCATGGCTTCGCCTATGTGAGCGTCGGACGCAGGTGAGGTAGGGCTCCGGCGCGAGGGCTCGGAAGACATGTTCGTACGGATCGCCGGACGCGTCTGCCTCGCCGCCGCCCTGCTCAGCCTGCCCTACGGTTTTCTGGCGTTCGACGCCTTCAGCGCGCCGCCGGCCCAGTCCATCGAGTCTGCGGCGGCGGCCGTTGTTTTCACGGGCGCTCACGAGCGCATCGACGCCGGGCTCCAACTCGCCGCCTCCGGCGCGGCGCCGCGTCTGTTCATTTCCGGCGCAAACAGTCGCGCCGGCATTTTTCCCGGGCGGTTCGCGCCGCTCTTCGCCGAGCGCAACCCCAATATCAAAGACCTGCCGCGGCTCCTGGCCTGCTGCGTCGAGTTGGGCGAAATGGCCGACAACACCGCCGCCAACGCTCTTGAAACGCGGACCTGGCTGCAGCAGCGGAAAATCGAGGGTCCCGTGCTGCTGATTACGTCCCGCCTTCACATGGCGCGCGCGCTGGCGCTCTTATCGGCGACGCTGGGACAGCAGCGAATTATCCCCTATCCGGTCGAGGATGCGCTCAACGGCGATCCCCTGCGGGAGAGGGCCGAAGAATATGCAAAGTATCTGGCGACGCTTGTGCTGGTGAAGCTGCCCTTGCTGGTGAAGCTGCCCTGGATCTTCGACGCGAAGCGGCTTGCGAGCGATTCCGCTTAAGCCGCGCCCTCGCGGAGGCCCTGCGGCGCGGCGCGCTTGCGGCGCCGCGCGCCGTCTTTAGTTGTTCGGCTGCTGTTGTCCCGTCGACGTCGCAGGGTACGGCTGGTTGATCCGCGGCGGGAAGGTCAGCGGCGCGTTGTTGTTCTGCCCGGCCAATCCGCCCCCGATTCCGCCGCCGATCGCTGCGGCTGCGGCGGCGGGCGCGAGGATCGAGCCCAAACCCTCGCCGGGGATCCCCAGTTGCTGGGCCTCAGCAAAGGTCTCGGCCGTGCACATGGCCCCGGCGCAATCGATCATCTGGTTGGGCGGCCCGAATTGCGCCGCCGTCAGCGAACAGACGTGAACGACGCCATCGAGGACGTTGATCACCGACCTGCCCTCTTTGCCCTGAATGGTCGCGCTTTGTCCGGCGCCAATGTCCGAGCATTTCGATTTGCAGTTCTTGCCGCCGGCGCAGGTCTCTCCGACCGTTTCTCTGCGGCCGGAGCCGGAATAGGAGAATTCGAAGACGGTGCCGCGCACGCCGATGGTGGCGACCGGGGACTTTATCTCATAGGCGTGCTTGTCCGAACTGCCGGTCGTGAAGCGCAGCGCGCCCTTGGCGATATTGATCGTCGCCTTCTGGTAGCTCGACTCTCCCGAAAAGACGAATTTATCCAGCTTCACCACCGAACTCGGCCCGATGGACAGATTGGTGTTGTCGGTGAAAACGACCTTCGCCGCGCTGTCGGGGGTCGTCTTGATGATCTCGTCCCGGACGATGCCCTCGCCGACGTTGATCAGCGCCGTCCGGGTTGGCAGCACGCCATTAACGTCATTGCGCACATAGGAAGCGACGCCGATGCTGTCATAAGCCCAGGCGCCGCAAGCCATGACCGCGGCCGCGGCCGCGACGCTGGCGAAAAGCAATTTCTCACGAATATTTTTGAACATTGCAGCGCCCCTGCCCAAGGCGACGAACCAGGAACGCCGCTCATTGGGGCTGGGCGGCGCTTGCGCGAACTTTGCGTTAAATTGGTCTCGGATCAAGTAAAAATGTGTTCAAGCGCCGCCTAAAATACGTTTTGTCTGCAGTTTTTTTCAGCAAAGCTCAAAATTAGGCTCGGCTGGATCCGTCGGGAGCCCACAGCGGCGCTTTCCATGAGCGAGGCTGGCGCCGCTGGGACAAGCTTCGCGGCCCAACATCTTAAAAATTGGAAAACGCAAGGCTAAGCCATGCAACCGGCCTTTTACGTCACGCTCTCCTCCCAGGTCGCATTGGACAAACGGTTGACGACCATCGCCGAAAATGTCGCCAACGCCGCGACCATCGGCTACCGCGCCACGGGCGTGAGCTTCGACACCGTGCTGTCCAAGGCGTCGCCGACGCCGACCGCCTACGCCACGGCCGGCGCAGATTTCATCTCCCGCGCCCCCGGCGCATTATCGAAGACCGACAATCCCTTGGACCTCGCCGTTGTCGGCGACGCCTGGTTTGCGATCCAGACGCCCCAAGGGGTCGCCTATACGCGAGACGGCCGCTTCAAAATGCTGGAGACGGGCGACGTCCAGACCCTCCTGGGCCATCCGGTGCTCGACGCAGGCAATGCGCCCATTGTGCTCGATCCGACCGCTGGCGCGCCAATGATCTTTCGCGACGGCATGATCCAGCAAGGCGACCGCCAGTTCGGCGCCGTCGGCCTGTTCCAGATCGACGGGGCGGCGACTCTGCGGCGCGGCGAAAATTCGAGCGTCGTTCCGTCGATTCCGGCGACGCCGATCGTGAACTTCACGCTCAACGGCGTGGCGCAGGGCCATCTCGAGAACGCCAATATCAGCCCGGTGAGCGAGTTGACGAAGTTGATTTTGGCGCATCGCAGCTTCGATAACGCCGCCGCGGCCTACGACATGCTCGACGCCTCGCAGCGCGCCGCCGTCCGCACGCTCGGCGGCGCCTGAGCGTTTATGGCGGACGCGCTCACGCGGCTCGGCGACGCCGTCGCCTCCTTCGCCCGCAGGGGCGCGCGGCTTTCCGTCAGCGGCGTCGTCACGGAAGTCTCGCCGTCGCATTTCCGCGTCGAGGGATTGTCGAAGTTTCTGCGCCTCGACGATTGCGTGCTGCTAGAAGGCGCCGGACGCTCCTGCCACGGCCAGGCGATTCGCATCGACCGCGCCGGGGTGCTGGTGAAATCCTTCGAAAGCAACGCCGGGGTCGGCCTCGGCGCCCGGGTCACGCGGCTGGGGCCCATCGAAATCGCGCCGCACCTGGACTGGAAGGGCCGCGTCATCGACGCGCTCGGCCGCCCCATCGACGGGCTCGGCCCGTTGAACCAGGGGCCGACGCGCGGGCTCGATGCGCCCCCGCCCAACCCGATGTCCCGCGCGCGAGTCGACGCGCCGGCGCCGACAGGCGTCGCCGCCATCGACGCATTCACGCCCCTCTGCCGCGGCCAGCGGGTCGGCGTCTTCGCCGGTTCCGGCGTGGGCAAATCCACGCTTTTGTCGATGATGACGCGCTCTGCGGCTTTCGACTCGGCGGTGATCTGCCTCGTCGGCGAGCGCGGACGCGAGGTGCGCGACTTTCTCGCCGAGGCGCTCGGCCAAAGTGCGGCCAATGCGGTCGTCGTCGTCGCGACGGGCGACGAAAGCCCGATGATGCGACGGCTGGCGCCGCTGGCCGCGACGGCCATTGCCGAAAGTTACCGCGACCAGGGCCAGTCCGTCCTGCTGATCATGGACTCCGTCACGCGCTACGCCCATGCGCTGCGCGAGATCGCGCTGGCCGCCGGCGAGCCGCCCGCGGCCAATGGCTTCGCGCCGAGCGTCTTCGCCGATATCCCCCGCCTCCTCGAACGGGCCGGCCCCGGCCTCGACGGCGGCGGCTCGATCACTGCGATCTTTTCGGTGCTGGTCGACGGCGACAATCACAATGATCCGATCGCCGACTGCATCCGCGGCACGCTCGACGGCCACATCGTTCTGGAGCGCGAGATCGCCGAACAGGGCCGCTATCCCGCGATCAATATATTGAAATCGATTTCGCGCCTCGCGGACCGCGTCTGGAGCCCGCCGGAGCGCGAGATCGTGGCGAAGGCGCGCGCGCTCGTGGCGCGCTTCGAGGATACGCGGGACCTGCGGCTGCTCGGCGGCTATCAGCCGGGCGGCGACGCGGAGCTCGACCGGGCCGTGCAGCTGACCCCGGCGATCTACAAGGCGCTGCAGCAAGCGCCGGACGCGCCGCCCAAGCCCAATGTCATTCAGGAACTCGCCGCCGTTCTCTCCTGACGCGCGCACCCGCCAGTCACGCGTAAGCTTGGGTCGTCAATGCTTTTCAAACCATGACAAGTCGACTCGGACTAAAGCGAATCAAGCGCGTGGGCGCGCTGCGGCGCCAGGCGATCGCCAGCGCCATGATCCCCCTGCTCTTCTGGCTTGTTCGCGTGACGGACGCAGAAGCCGGTCCGGGCGCGGGCGTCCGCGACGAACAGCATTATTGCGCCGACATCGCCGCTTCCGTCGAGACCCTGCGTCTGGAGCGGCGCCGCCACGAGCTCGCGCGGCTCGAGACCGAAGTGACCTCGCGGCTGCAGGCGCTCGAGACCCGCCAGAATGAATTGCGCGTCATTGTCGACCGCCTTGACTCCTTCGAGCGCAATGCGAGCGAGGCGCTCGTTGGCCTTTACGCGCGCATGAAGCCGGAAGCAGCCGCCGCGCAACTGTCTGAACTCGATGACGACGTCGCGGCGGCGCTGCTGCTGCAGCTCAAAGGAAAGGTTTCGAGCGCGATCCTGAATGAAATATCGGTCGCCCGCGGCGCGGCCCTCGTCAAGAAAATCTCGGATTTGCGCAAGTCCAGCGCCGCGAGACAGCCATGACGCGCTTGACGCTCGCCTGCGCGCTCTCTCTTGCGGCCGCAGGCTGCGCGACCGACCCCCGCGACTTTGCGCGCGAGCCGCTGATGTCGCCGGTCGGCTCCGGCCTCAATTTCTACGATGACCAATTGCCTGTCGGAACGCTGCGCGGCGCCTCGCTCGGGCCCGGCATGCAGCTCGACGAAAACCGCGTGAACCTTTTCAAGGACGTCAAGGCGATGAGCGTCGGCGACGTCGTCACGGTGGTCATTTCAATGGACGACCGCGCAGTGCTCGGCAATTCGACCGACCGCTCACGGGAAGCCAAGATCAAATCCAAATGGACGTTCCTGCTCGATCTCGTTCCGGCGCTCGGCGGCCTCGCGTCGTCTCAGACGAAGCAGACGGGCGCCTGGCAAAACGATATCGACAACAAGTCCGAGACGCAGGGCCAAGGCACCATCAATCGCTCGGAGCAGATCAAATTCACGTTGGCCGCGGTGGTCACGGCCGTCATGCCGAACGGCAATCTCGTCTTGCACGGATCTCAGGAAATTCGCGTCAACAGCGAATTGCGCATCCTCACGATCGGCGGGATCGCGCGTCCGCGCGACATCAACAAGGACAATTCCATCTCCTACGACAAGATCGCCGAGGCGCGCGTCTCCTATGGTGGACGCGGGCGGCTGAGCGAAGTCCAGCAGCCCGCCTGGGGTCAGCAGCTCTACGACACTTTCGTTCCGTTCTGAGGAGGCGCGCCACAATGGCGGAGACCGATCGACAGTCGACAGACGCGCCAGCCGGATGGCGGCAATTGCTGATCCCACTCATCGCCGTCACCGTCGTGGGCGGCGGCGGCGGCGGCTTTCTCGGCTATGCGCTCTTGGCCTCGAAAGACTCCGCGAAGGCGGAACTGCCCGAGGCGGGCGGGCGCGCGCCCGCAAAGGAGCCGGCAGAGGCTGGAGCGGACGGACACGGCGCCCCCAAAGAAAGCGCCCAGGGCGACCATGCTGGCAAGGCCCATGGCCACGACGCGGCGAAAGGCAAGGAAGCAGCGCAGCCAGCCGCGCCGGCGCAGCTGAAGGTGAGGGAGTTGCCTCCCGTCGTCGCCAATCTGGGCGGCGAGAAGCGCGCATTGGTGCGCATCCAATCCGCCATCGTCTACGACGCGGGCGAGCTGGAACATCTCGATACGCTCATCCCCATGCTGATGTCGGACATGACAGCCTTCATCGGCACCTTGGACCTCCCGGCCATTGAAGGTCCCGACGGCTTACGGCGGCTGCAGGAAGAATTGACGGAGCGCGCCGCCACGCGTTCGGAACGCCGCATCCGGGAGCTGATCATCGAGGCTTTGGTCGTCCAATGAGAGCGGCGCTTCTCTTCGCCCTTCTGCTTGCGCCGAACGCTGGCCTCGCCGCCGACGGCTTCGATCTGAACGCGCTATTGCCAAATCCCGGCGGCGCGACGAGCGGACGCCTCATTCAGCTCATGGGCGCGCTGACGGTTCTGTCCATCGCCCCGGGCCTGCTGGTGATGGTGACGAGTTTCACGCGCTTCGCCATCGCCCTCTCCTTTCTGCGCGCGGGTCTCGGGTTGCAAAGCACGCCGGCCAATCTCGTGATGATCAGCCTCGCCCTGTTCATGACGTTTTACGTGATGGCGCCGAGCGGCGAGAAGGCCTGGGAAACGGGGGTCCGGCCCCTCATCGAGGGCAAGATCGGAGAAGCTGAGGCGTTCAACCGCATATCGCAGCCGTTTCGGCAGTTCATGCTCGCGAATGTTCGGGAGAAGGACCTTCGTCTATTCGAGGATTTGCGAAGGCCCGACGCCGCCGCGGCCAAGGATGGGCCGCGCCTGGATGTGCTCGTGCCGGCCTTCATGACCTCGGAACTGCGGCGCGGCTTCGAGATCGGCTTCCTGATTGTCGTTCCCTTCCTGGCCATCGACGTCATCGTCGCGATCATCACAATGTCGATGGGCATGATGATGTTGCCGCCGACAACGATCGCCCTGCCGGCGAAGGTGCTGTTCTTCATTCTGATCGATGGGTGGAATCTGCTTATCGGAAGCCTGATCCGCTCCTTCGGCTGAGTCGAGACCAGTCGGCAAGCGCATCCTTTTCGCTGGCCGAAACGCCGGTGTTTTTCTCCGCCGAGGGAAGTTGCGGCGTGCGCCCCTCGAGGCTCTCCGCGTTTTCTTGAGGCCAGTTTTTGCTTGCGCAGGGCAGAGGTCGATTCGCGGCTTTGGCCGGGCCGACGTTTTTCGGTGCAGATCGCGAAAGGATCGAGGCGTCCTTCGCGGCGAGCCCGAGCCGCTGGACTTTCTTCTGCCGGGCAAAAAGCGAAACCGGCCGGATCTTTCGATCCGGCCGGCTTTTTTAGGTTAGCGATCGTTGTTCGCTCAGGGCATGTCGCCGGCGACGAACTTCGGAATCACCGGGCCGCCGATTTCAGCCGCGAAGCGCTTGCCGTCGGGCGTGAAGAAGAACAGCAGGCCGCCGATCTGGCTGTCGGTGTCGTAAGCCAGGTCAGACAGACGCTCGATGTCCCAACGCGCGTCCTGGATCTTCACCGTGATCTCCTTCGACTCGCCGGGCGCGATCGTGTCGTCGTTCGACAGGCCGCGGTCGGCAAGCAGGTAGTCCGGGAAGTCAGGCTTCGAGGTGAACACCGACGGGTTCAGGAAGCGCAGGCCAGCGGCGGTGTATTCGCCGAGGCGCACCGGCTGAGACGTGCCGTTCTTCACCTTCACGTTGATCGTCAGCTCACGGCCCGGAACCTTGTAGACGCCGCCGTTCAGCTCGGTCGTCACCTGCTCCTTGCCCACGCCAGCCGTGCCTTCCGTCTCGATCGGCGTCAGCGGCTTCTGCAAGCCGGCCTGAAGCGGGATCGTGCGCGGGAAGGTCGAGTTCGTCACGGCGTAGCCGACGATGGTCGCCAGGATCGTCAAAGCGAGAACGATCGCGCCGATACGACGGTCGTCATCGCCGATGACGTCATCAGGACGGCCTTCCGCGACCTTGACGTAGGACGCGATGATGCCCTTCCGGATGAACCAGAACAGGATCCAGGCGGCGCCAACCGCCATCCACGGCAGATGCCACGCATAAACGCGGCTGATGCCGTAGTGCTCGAGGTCAATGGTCGACCCGTCGAGGAGCGTCACCGGGTCGGTGAAGTCCTTCATGTCGCCCTTGATCTCAATCCACTGGCCGGGGCCGATGATCGGACCGCCGCCTTCAACGTTGATCTGGGCGTGGACGTGCCAACGGCCCGCGCGACGGCCGCGCAGGTTGATCGAGAAGGCGTAATCCTTGCCGATCTCCAGCGACACCGAACGCGGCGCAAACTGCTCGCCGATGAACTGCGCCGTGCGAACCAGAACCGGGCCGGGCTCGCCGGCGTTCAGGAACGACACGCGCGGATTGGCGACCGCCTGCGGCCACGCCGAGAAGACGTGGACCTTGCCGGACAGAACCATGTCCTCGTTGACGTTGACCGTCGTCTTCGACCACTGAACGTCATACCAGTTCAGCGTGCGCATGCGAAGGAACGCCTGCTGCGACTTCTCGCCGTGCGCCGAAGCCGGAGCAACCGCTCCAAGCGTCGCCGCCACAGCAGCCGCCGCGCCAATGGCGGCGAGCTTGACTAGCTTTTTCATGAACAAACCTCCCAGGTTCCTCTTCCGGCCGGCGCCTCGCGCGCCAGCCGACTTTTTTCCTCGCAAGCCGTGAAGCCAAATCGTCGACCCGGCCGCATGCGGACTTGCGTTCTTTTCCTCTTCGAGACAGGCCGCGACCCGTTTCAAAACCGCGGCCCAGCCCGCATTAGATGGAGTCGATGACCTTGGTCGTGGAATACCAGCGACCCATGAACCACCACAGGAAATACACCATCATCGAGACGAAGCCCGAGAAGAACGCCGCAACCGGCACAACGTCCTTACCGAACGTGCGCAGCGTGCCGCGCTCGACCATGCGGATGTATTCCGGCATCGACGTGCGGACGTAGTGGAGGCCGATCAGGTCGGCGAGGGTCATCAGCTGACCATGCTGCTCGGTCGCCTGGTGGAAGGCGGCGATCGCCGGCCAGTTGTTCGGGTAGAACAGCAGACCCCAGCCCAGCGAACCGACAACCGCCGTGATCACATAGGAGCCCGACAGAAGCAGGATCACGTCGAGCCAGATCGCCGGAACGATCAGAGCGGACGGGAACACAAGGCTGATCGGGAAGTAGGTCCAGCCCCAGAAGTTGACGTAGCGGTTGATCCACTCGCCAATCAGGAGGCCGAGAGCCGCGAACACCGCGCCGAACGGCAGACGGAAGTTCACCCACCAGAAAGCCTGCGACGCCGCGCAGAAGGTCACGCCCAGAATCGGCACGACCGTCGGCCACATACGACGATCCTTCCAGTCAACCCAGAAGTCCCAGTCGCCCGCCGTCAGCATGAAGTGGACGTGATAGCCGCCCAGAACGGCGAAAAACAGCAACACAAGAAGCATCCAGTCCGTCGTCTGAACGCAACCCGCCGCCTCGGCGACGGAGTTGAACGGACCGACCGCCCCCCCGCTTTTCGATTGTGACATCACTCTTCTCCTTGGTGTTTCTCGGAAAGCCATCGTGGGCTCCGAGCTTTCTTTTTGCCGCAGGACGGAACGAAAGCCCCGGACCCGCGTCCAAACCCGATGCGCCCTCTCGAAACGCCCGCGTTCGGTTTTCTTTTGCGCAACGCGAAACGTGCGCCGCGAAACCTTCCCCTTCCCGAGCCGGGGGCGAACCCCCCGAGCCGCGACACGAAAAACCAGCCCCCGCCGAAAGTCACGGCAGATCAAAAGCCTTCTCGTGTCAGTGGTGTAAGCGAAAATCCCGCCGGAACCGTCCGCCCGCGCCAACCGGGCGCGGGCGGCCTTTGTCCGATTACTCGGTCAGGAGGGCGACGCCTTCCTTGCCGATCAGCGCATGAATGCGCATCAGGATCTGCAGCACGACGCCGAAGACGCCCAGGGCCATCCAGCCGAAGAACACGAAGCCCCAGTGCAGCGGAGCGACGAACAGCTCTTCCATGAACCAGAAGGTGTGGCCCCACTCGTTCAGGCCAACGTTCGGGATGATCATGAACGGGCCGATGGCGACGATCAGGAACGCCAGCGAGTAGCCATGAGCAAAATACGGAATGCGGGTCTTCGCATAGAAGAACGCGCCAACCGCGATCACCGAATAGATCGGATAGCTCATGTAGAACTCGATGATGTGCGACGGCGTGAAGTCCGTGTCGCGAATCACCGTCATGTGCCAGGTGCCGTCCTGCTCCGTGAAGAACGACGCGCCCCAGTAAATGGCGATGCCGTAAACGACAAGCCACTGAACCAGAACCACCAGGCGGCGCATCTCTTCGCGCGGCGTCACCGCGTCGACGTTGCGGTCGCGGGTCTTCCAGAGATAGCCCGCAAGGCCCAGACCAGAGACCAGCTCCAGCGGGATCTCGGTCCAAAGGATCGACATCCAGTAGGTCTGGAACTCCGGCGCGAACGAATCCAGGCCAGCGCGCCAGCCGTAGACCTGCTCGTAAATGCGCACGATCAGATAGAAGATGTTGAGGACCGCAAGGCCGATCCACATTCCGCGAAGATCGACTATTTGTACCTCAGCAGCTGCGCCAGCAGCTGCGCTCGTCGTCGAAGCCATATTAACTCCTCCTATGTGCTCCCAGGGATATGCGCGTGACCGGTATCGCTCCGCCTCCCAGAACAGAGCTGCTTCGTCCTCGTTTGTCTTAAAACGTTAGGCAGGGCCCCCTAAAGGTCGCCCCACGCCATACCGCCCTTTCTTGACGCGGCCATCGGACATGCAGCCTTCAGAAAAATTTCCCGAAAGACCGAACATCCAATCCTGCCGCTTGTTGTTATCGGACGAACACCGACGTCGCCGCCTAAACAAAGCCCACTAGGCCACCCTAAGGGAACAGCCCAGAAAACCCCGTTTAGCGTGGCCCAACCATTCCCCCTCACCAGCATAATGACAATATCCCTTGGTATAGCAAAATGCTGTCTATCGAATAGTAATAACAACCCCAGTGGATGGCTTTTTACCTACCCTATTCGGCGCGGCAACGGGCCTTCGGCCGTTTCCTTAGACAGCGCAATAAGCCAAAAAACGCCGGGTTTTACAGCGGTTTGGCAAGACTTGAGGCGAGCCGCCGGCCTTTGCATGCTGCGCTGCGGTAATACCACCATCGGGGGTAGGCGAATTAACCTTCCGTCCAGGGTCTGACCCCGGCGACGTCGACCGCCGTCAGCGCCTCTGCGACGGGCGCGCCGTCGAGCACGAGGTCTGGCGCGATCTCCGCCAGCGGCAGCAGCACGAATCCACGCCCGAAAAGCTCCTTGTGCGGCAGCGTCAATTCGGGGTCGTCGAGCGTGTGGTCGCCCAAGAAAAGAATGTCGACGTCAATGAGCCGCGGCCCCCAGCGGCGGGTAGGCTCCCGGCCCATGTCGGCCTCGATCGTCTTGACCGCCGCCAGCAGTTCATAGGGCGAAAGACTCGTCTCGCCGATGGCGCAGGCGTTGGCGAAATCGCCCTGGTCGAGCACGCCCCAGGGCGGCGTCCGGTAGATGCGGGAGACGGCGCTCAGCCGGGCGATTCCGCGTTCTTCCAGCAGCGCCAGAGCCTTGCGAATATTCTCGGGCTTGTCGCCGATATTGCTGCCTAGTCCAAACCCCACGCGCATGGTTCACCCTTTCGCGCCGCCCAAGGCCGTGAACACCTCGAAGGCCGCGCGATGCTCGGCGACGTCGTGAACGCGGAAAATCTGCGCCCCGGCGCCGGCGGCGATCAGATTCGCGGCGAGCGTGCCGACCAGACGCCCTTCAATCAATCCATCCGGCAGTCCCTTGAAGATCGACTTTCGCGAGACGCCGATCAGCAGCGGAAAGCCGAGCTCAAGTAGCCTCGAAGTGGCCCGCAGCGCGTCGAAATTCTGACTCCGGCTCTTGCCGAAGCCAATGCCGGGGTCGAGCGCCAGATGGGCCTCGCTCACGCCCGCGCGCCGGGCGATGTCGAGCGAGCGCTCGAAAAAGCGCAGCATGTCCGAGACGATGTCGATTCCGGGATCCGTCTCGGAGCGGTTGTGCATCACGACGACCCCCGCCCCCGCCTCGGCGATGGCCGGCGCCATGTCGGGATCGCGCTGCAGGCCCCAGACGTCGTTAACGACCGCGACGCCGACCGACAGCGCGCGCCGCGCGGTGATCGCCTTATAAGTGTCAATCGAAACCGGAACGCCCGCCTCTCGCACTAGCGCGGAGAGCAGCGGCTCGAGCCGCGCCCATTCCTCCTCCGCCGGGACCGGCGTGTGTCCGGGCCGGGTCGATTCGGCCCCGACGTCGACAATGTCGGCCCCGCCGGCGGCGAGCTTCGTCGCCTGGGCCAGCGCCGCCGCCCTCGAGACGAACAGTCCCCCGTCCGAGAAGGAATCGGGGGTGACGTTGACGATGCCCATGATGACGGGACGCCGACCGATGGGCTCGAAAAATCGATCCCGGGCGGCGGCGATCGCGGCCCGGTCGAACGACAAAGGCTCAGTCATATTTAATGTAGGCGAAGCGCTGATCGGTCTCCGGGGTGCCTTCGAGCGGGCCGCCCTCCTTGCCGGGCCGCCAGCCGACGACTTCCTCGATCTTCTTTGCGAGGTCGAAGTCCTTGTCGGTGATGCCCTTTGCGGTATGGGTCATCAGCTTGACCTCGACCCAGGCGTAAGAGGCGGCAATATCGGGATGATGCCAGGCGGCCTCGGCGAGATGGCCCACGGTATTGATGACCATCAGCGTGCCCTTCCAGCTGTGGGTCTTGTAGCGTCGGCGAATCCAGCCGTTTTCATAGCGCCAATGCGGCAGCTCCCGGCCCAGCCGCTCGACCACCTCATTCTCCGGCAGCGCTTTTTCTTCCTTGCTCATGAAAGCTTTCCTCCCCGGCGCCCGCGGTCGGCGGGCGGCTTCTTTCGCCAAAGGCAGATATAGCCTAAACGAGCGTGAAGTCTTGCGCGATCGACGGACAGGAGCCCCATGTCGGCACAAGTGAGCGTCACGGCGACGGCCCGGCTGCATCTGGGTTTTCTCGACATGAACGGCGGCGTCGGGCGCAAATTCGGCAGCCTCGGCCTGTCGCTCGACGCGCCTGCGACCCGACTCACTCTCTCCCCAGCGCCGCAGAATAGCGTTACCGGGCCGGAACAGGCGCGGGCGGCGCAGCTTTTGGCCAAGGCCGAGGCGGCGCTTGCGCCGGGAGACTGTCACGAGCTGACGATCGAGGAAGCCATTCCGGCCCATTCTGGCTTCGGCTCCGGCACTCAGCTCGCGCTCGCCATCGCGGCTGCGATGCGGCGGCTTCACGACCTGCCGCATGACGCCGCCGCCGACGCCGCGCTCATGTCGCGAGGCGCCCGCTCGGGGCTCGGCGCCGGGCTGTTCGTCACCGGGGGCCTCGTTGTGGACGGCGGGCGCGGGCCACAGACGCAGACGCCCCCCGTCATCGCGCGCGCCGAATTTCCGGAGGACTGGCGCGTCTTGCTCGTCTGCGACCCGACGGCCGTCGGCCTCCATGGGACGGATGAAAAGGAGGCTTTCGTCGCTTTGCCTCCGTCGAGCGCCGCCGAAAGCGGCGAACTGTGCCGGCTGGTGCTGATGCAGGCGCTCCCGGCGCTGGCCGAGCGGGACCTCGGCCCCTTCGGCGCCGCCGTGACGCGCATCCAGGAAATCGTCGGCGATTATTTCGCCCCGCGCCAGGGCGGGCGGCGCTTCGCCAGCGCGAAAGTCGAGGCGGCGATCGGCGGCTTGACCCGCGCGGGCGCAACGGGCGGCGGCCAGACCTCCTGGGGGCCGACAGGCTTCGCCTTTGTGGAGAGCGAAGCCGCGGCGCGGCGGCTGCTAACGCAGATTGAGCCAGAGGCGCGCGCGGCGGGGCTGGAAATATCGATCCGCAAGGGGCTCAACCACGGCGCGAGGATCGACGCAGTTTATGCGCAAGTGGCTTAGCCCCCGATCTCCCGCATCAACCCCGCGAAAGGCCTGAACACAAAGCGCACCTCATGGCGCCCCTCGGGGATCGGGACCGCGCGAAACATCGCATTCGCCCGCAAGATTTCGGCCTCCTCCCCGTCCCGTGTCGCGAACCACCAGGGATGCCAGACATCATACAGGACGAGCCAGCCGCCGCCCGACGGCGCTTGGGCTTCGACCAAGATCTCCGTATTGCCATAAGAAAGAATCCGCGCCCGCGCGGCGTCGGGCGGCAGGCCCTTGCGTGAATGGCAGATCGGCGGCTCTTCGAGCAGAACGGTTTCGCGGTAGTCGGCCTCGGGCCATTCGCCGCTTTTCTCCAAAGCCGCGAAATCGACGTGCAGGGCGCAGGTTGCGACCATCACGCGCGGGAAGGCGCTTTTGTTCTCGTAGATGCGCACCTTGCCGATGCGGGTCAGCTCAGCGAAGTCGCCGGGCCGGTAGCGCTTGTCGATTGCTTCGATCGGGACCCCGGTCGCGACGTACCGAAGACCGAGCATGTCGGAGAGCGGCGAGCGGTAGCTGGGATAAAGCTTGGTGAATTCGCGCTGCTCGGGCAGCGCCAGATGGTCGCCGGCGCCAGTCGCGTCCTCCAGCACCTTCAGGCGGATGGGATTATAGCCGAGGTCATGTTCGAAGCCATGGACGAGCGGGACGTTGGGCCAGTGGAAGTCGATTGCGGCGAGTTCGATGCGGTCGCGCCGATCGGGCGCGGGGTTCTCGGCGAGCTTGCCCTCGAGAAACTGGATGACGGGGTCCTTCGAATTGGCGCGAAGCGCCTCGAATTGCTCGGGCGGCAAGGCGGTTGATTCGTTCGGGCCGTTGTTGAAGGCGAGATCCCCCGTCACCAGGGCGGCGACGGCGAGGACGCGCGCGGCGCCGTTGAGCTTGCCCATGCGCGTGAGAATGATCAGCGCGCCGGCCGCGGCGGCAAAAGCCGCGCTTGTCGCGAGAGGGACCGCCGCTTGCGCGAGATGGTCCCTCGAGGCGGCGTAGAAGGCGGCGAGCCCGAAGAGGCAAGCGAAAATCAGCGTCAGCCAGCCGGCGCGCGGCTGCGCGTCGCCGCGCTCGATCAGGGTGAAGGAATAGCCCGCGAGGACTGCGAGGGCGATGTCGAAGAGGAAGGTGGCGTCGGCCGGGCGACGCCACAGGTCGACGCCGGGAATATGATAGAAAAGCGCGAAGGCGGGCGTATAGCGCCCGAGCGCATAGAGCGTGAAAAAGACGAGGGCTCCGAAGAAGAAGCGCGCTTCCCTTTGCGCGAGACAGCGGCGCCCCATCGCGCCGACGATCGCCGCGACGGCGAGCGCGCTCGCGTAAACGTCCGTCATGTTGCGCGCGAGATAGAGGTCGGGCTCGCCGACGGGCGGGCCCCAAAAGTCGGCGAGCGGGCCGTCTGTGCCGAACATGTTGGCGGAAAGCAGTGTGAAAAAGGAGGCCGGCGGCAGCGATCCCTTATGCGCGCCGTCGAGGCTGATCTCCGGACGGTTGGAATGGGCGGCGAGTTCGAGGGTGAAGGCGAGCGGCAACGCGACGATCGCCGCGCCGACCACGCCGCCGGCGAGGAGCGGCGCGACGGCGCTCTCGAGGGGCCTCGCGTCGGTGGCGACGCGATACACGGCGTAAGCGGCAAGCAGCAGCGCGCCGAGAAAAGCGACCTGATCGCGCCCGAGGACCATGAACGCCGCGACCGCCCCGGCCGCGGCGCCATAGGCGGCCGAGCGCCGATCGAGGGCGCGCGCCAGCAGCCACAAAGCGACGGGGAGCCAGGAGAAGCTCATGATCTGCCCGGTATGCTGAATGCGCCAGGCCGCCGACCCGCCGAAAGCGAAAGCCAGCGCCGCCAGAAGCCCGCCCGCCGCGCTCCAGCCGCGGTCGCGGACATAGGCCATGAACCCCAGGCCGCCCATGATGAGCATGCCGAAGACAATGGCGTCTTCCAGAATGAAGGAGGGCTCCGGAACGAGCGCCGCGGCGATCAGGAAGAAGGGCGCGAAGATCAGCGACTGCGGGTCGGCGATCTGCGGCATGCCGGCGAAGACGTTCGGCGTCCAGAAGGGCGACTGGCCGGAATGCAGCGCATGGGCGAGAAAAGCGAACTGCGGCTGGAAATGCGCCTTGGCGTCCCAGGGGATCGTCACGCGGCCCGAAAGCCAGGGAAAGGCGAGCAAGAGTCCGCAGGCGACAAAGAGCGCGGCGGCGAGCGCATAGGGCTCCTCGCGTGTTTCGGTTGCTGGCTTTCGCGAAAGGGTCGTCGTCATGCGCGGCTTCTTAGCGCCTTCGCGCCGCCGCGCAAAATGTGGCGGCCCCTAGGGGGGAAGCGCGAAGACGCGCGTTCCGGTCGTCACCACGAGCTGGCCCCAGTCGCGCGGATCAACCGCATGGCCGCCGGTGAATTCGCCAAAGCAGGGCAGAACGATCTCACGTCCACGCAGGCAGAATACGGGCAGCCGCAGCCTGTCCCGGCCCGGCCCGGAGAGCCACGCGACCGGGTGGATGTGGCCGGAAAGGAGCGTCGGACCGTCGATATCGCCGGGCGGCGGCGCATCGTGCCACCCTTCGACGCCGTTGAGCGCAAAGGGCTCGTCGACGCTCGTGAACCCGCAATCCGCGGGCGGGTCGCCGGCGCGCGCGTCGTGATTGCCGCGCACGACGATGCAGTCGAGATCGCCGCGCGCAGCGCGCCACTCCCGCAATTGCGCGAAAAGGCCTGACGAGCGCGCCAGCCGCCCGTGCAGGAAATCGCCGAGCACGACGAGACGGCGCGCGGCGTGGGCGTCGATGAGCGCGCCGAGCCGGCGCAGGTTCTCCTGCGTGGTGCCGCGCGGCACGGGCTGACCGAGCGCGCGAAAGCTTGCCGCCTTGCCGAGATGCAAATCGGCGATCCACAGCGTGCGCGTCTCCGCCTGCCATGCCGCGCGCTGCGGCAGCAGCGCGAGACCGCGATGGTTATAAGACAATGCGCCTGAGGTCATGCGTCGGCGGCGGAATTGAGCTGCGCGAGCAGGCGCTCGATGCGGGCGTTGAAGCTTTCCGTGCTCAGGCTCTCGCGGAAGCGCTCGGCGATGAGCGGAAAGGCCAGGGGCGAGCAGCGCCTCAAAGCGACGCAGTCCAGACGCCGCGCGTTCATTCTCGTCAACGCCTCATGCAGCCGCCGCACGTCGAGCTCGTCTTCCAAAAGCTCCCGCTCGGCCTGTTGCAGCAAGCCGTTCTCGGGATCGTATTTGCGAAAGACGTCGTAGAACAGGCTGGACGAGGCTTGCAACTGCCGTGCGCTTTTGCGTTCGCCGGGATAGCCCGTGATCACGAGCCCGGCGATTTGTGCGATATCGCGGAACCGGCGGCGGGCGAGTTCCGCGGCGTTGAGGCTCTGGACGACCTCGTCGCGCGTCGCGCCGAGACTGTGGGCGGCGATGAGGCGCGGCAGATCAGCCGCCCAGTCGCGCGCGCCGGCGCTCAGCAATTCGAAGCCGTAATCGTTGACGGCGATGGAGAACGTGCCGGGCGCGATCTGCGCGGCGCGCCAGGCGATGAGGCTCGCGAGACCCAGATGCGCATTGCGCCCCGCGAAGGGATAGAGAAAAAGATGCCAGCCTTCGCGCGATTTCAGCGTCTCGGCGAGCAGCGTCTGCGGAGTCGGCAAGGCGGACCAGCGCTGCTGCAATTTGATGAGCGGCGCCGCCGCGCGCATTTCCGGAGAGGCGATGTCGCCTTCGGCGGCGCGCGCGAGGGTTTCGACCATTTCGTCGGCGAGCGTCGTCGACAGCGGCATGCGCCCGCCCATCCAGCGCGGCGTCGCGCCGCCGCCCGCCCCCTTCTTCACAAAGGCGGTAAGGTCGCGCACGCTCACGAGTTCGAGCAACCGGCCGGCGAACCAGAACTTGTCGCCGGGCTTCATGCGCGCAACGAAGCTTTCCTCGACGGTCCCGAGCTTCTGCCCGCGCGGCGCATATTGCACCATGACGCTCGCGTCGGAGACGATGGCCCCGATGTTAAGGCGGTGACGCAATGCAAGCCGTTTGTCGCGCACCCGCCAAACGCCCTTGGCGTCCGGAACGACGCGGCGGTAATCGGGATAGGCCCGCAGCGTCGGGCCGCCCTGCCGGACGAAATCGAGGCACCAGCGCCAGCTCTCGTCCGAGAGAGTTTCGTAAGCGACGGTCTCGCGCACTTCCGCCAGGAGATCATCAGGCAGGAAGCCGCCGCCCATTCCAACCGTCACGAGATGCTGCGCCAGCACGTCGAGCGGCGCGACCGGCGAGACGCGGCTTTCGACGCGGCCCCTGCGGATCGCCGCCTGCGCCGCGGCGGATTCGACGAGTTCGAGACTGTGGCTCGGGACCATCGTCACGCGCGAGACGCGGCCCGGCGCATGGCCGCTGCGGCCGGCGCGTTGAAGCAGACGCGCCACGCCCTTCGGCGAGCCGATTTGCAGCACGCGCTCGACAGGAAGAAAATCGACGCCGAGATCGAGACTGGAGGTGCAGACGACCGCCTTGAGGTCGCCGACCTTCAGGGCTCGCTCCACCGCGTCGCGCTCCTCCTGCGCAAGCGAACCGTGATGGATGGCGACGCAATCTTCCCAATCGGGACGCAGCCGCAACAGATGTTGCCGCCACAGCTCCGCCTGCGCGCGTGTGTTGGTGAAGACGAGGGTGCTTTTGTGCGCCTCGATCTCGGCGACGACCTGCGGGGCCATTTTGACGCCGAGATGGCCGGCCCACGGAAAACGCTCCGGCGCGTCGGGGATGAGCGTGTCGATGATGAGCTTCTTCTTCAATCGCGCCTCGACGAGCGCCCCCGCGCCGCGCGGCCCGAGCAGCGTGCGTTTTGCCGCTTGAAGATCGCCAAGCGTCGCCGACATGCCCCAGGTCACGAGGCCGGGACGCCAGCGGCGCAGGCGCGCCAGCGCCAACTGAGTCTGCACGCCGCGCTTGTTGCCCAGGAGCTCGTGCCATTCGTCGACGACGACAAAGCGAAGATGTGAAAAATAGTCCTGCGCATTCTCGCGCGAGAGCAGAAGCGACAGGCTTTCGGGCGTCGTGACGAGGAGCGTCGGGGGCTTGCGGCTTTGCGCGGCGCGCTGACTGGACGAGGTGTCGCCGGTGCGAAGGCCCCGGGTCCAGCGCGGGCTCGTCGGATCAAGCGTCTCCAAAGCGTCGAGCGCCTCGCCGAGCGCGCGCATCGTGTCGGCGGCGAGCGCGCGCATCGGCGTGACCCAGAGCAATGTCAGGCCCTGGACCTCTTCCTGAAGCAGCGCGTGCCAGGCGCCGAGCGCGACGGCGAGGGTCTTGCCGGAGCCGGTCGTGGCGTGCAGCAGGCCGCTCTCGCCCGCCGCCATGCGCGCCCAAACGTCTTTCTGAAAGTCGAAGGGCCGCCAGCCGCGCGCCTTGAACAATTGCGCAACCGCGTCCGCCGCGTCGATCCGCTCAAGCATGTTGCGCCGGCAAGAGTTCGCGCAGCGTCTGCAGCGTGTCGGCTTCTTCAACCGGCTTGTCGAGCCGCCAGCGCAGCATGCGCGGGAAACGCACGGCGACGCCGCTTCTGTGACGCTTGCTCTCGGCGATGCCTTCGAAGCCGAGTTCGAAGACGAGCGTGGGTTTCACGCTGCGCACCGGGCCGAAAGTTTCAACCGTCGTCTTGCGAATGATGGCGTCGACCGCGCGCATCTCTTCATCTGTCAGCCCCGAATAGGCCTTGGCGAAGGGAATGAGCATGCGCTCGCGCGCCTCCGGCGAATCGCTCCATACGGCGAACGTATAATCACTATATACGCCGGAGCGCCGCCCGTGGCCGCGCTGGGCGTAGATCAGCACCGCGTCCACGCTCATCGGATCGAGCTTCCATTTCCACCACACATTGTCGCGATCGGAGCCCTTGCGACGCCCGACGCCATAAGCGCCGGCGCGCGCTTTCAAGATCATGCCCTCGACGCCGAGCGCGCGCGCGTCCTCGCGCCTTGCATAAAGCGACGGCCAGTCCGGCGCTGTCAGGAGAGGACTCAAGCGCAGCGGCAGAGCGACGCCGAAATCGCAAGCGCGCGACAAGGCGCCGGCGATGAAGGTCTCGAGTAGCCGGCGCCGTTCGATCTGCGGAGACGGTCGCAGATCGGCGCTGTCCTGTTCGAGAAGATCGTAAGCGATGAACGCGACCGGCAGCTCGCGCAAGATTTTCGCGGTGACGACCTTGCGCCCCAAACGCTGCTGCAACAGCGCGAAGGGTCGCAGTCCTGCAAGATCCTGCGGCGAGGCGGCTCCCTCCGTGCGCATCACGACGAGTTCGCCGTCGAGCGCGACGCCGTCTGGAAGCCAGCGGGAAAGTTCGGCCAGCTCGGGATAGGAGTCCGTGACAAGCTCCTCGCCGCGCGACCACAGCGCGAAGCGCCCGCCGCGTTGGACGTATTGGGCGCGGACGCCATCAAATTTCCATTCGACGATCCAGTCGTCGACGGGCCCCAGGACCTCGGCCATCTCCTCGACCGGCCGCTGGAAAGGATGCGCGAGATAAAAGGGATAGGGCTGGCCTTCCTTCAACGCCGCGTCTTCGTCGGCGCTTGCGGGCGCGGTCAACGCCGCGAAATCCGTGGCGGTCGGCGCGCGCCCCGCCTGCGTATAGCCCATCATGCGTTGCGCCATGCGCGTCTGATCGACGCCGGCGGCGAGCGCCAGCGCCTGGGTCACCTGCAGCCGGGAAACCCCGACCCGCAGTTCGCCGGTAATGAGCTTGAAGAACACGAGCCGCTGCGGCTGCGGCAGCGCGCGGGTCCATTCACAGAGCTGCGCGTATTTCTCCTCTTCCGGCAATAGACGCAGCGGCAGAAGGCGGACGCGCATCCACGCGTCGAGCGAGACCTCCTCGATCGCGCCGCCGAGCGGCAAGAGCAGCGCCAGGGTCTCGGCAAGATCGCCGACCGCGTGATAGCATTCGTCGAAAAGCCATTCGGGAAGCTCGGCCTCCTCCTGCGCGAGGCGGCGCAGCAACTTTGTCGGCGCGAGCTGGCGCGGCTTGCCGCCGGCGAGAAAATAAACCGCCCAGGCGGCGCTCGCATGTTCGGTCGGGTCATCCATGGCGGCGCGCAGATAGTCTCCGAGCGCCTGCTGCTTGCGCTTGATGGCGGTCGCGGCGTCAAGCGCGCGATAGAGCGCGGCGAAGGCCTTCACGACGCCTCCTGCGCGTCCTGCGCCCCGCTCTCCGCTTCCTCCTCGCCATATTCGGTATGCATCGTGCGCGCGTCGAGGCCGGTTTCGCGCAGGTAGCGCGTCAGCGCGCCAGCGGCGCCATGGGTGACGTAAACACGCGTCGCGCCGGTCGCGTGGATCGCGTCGAGAAGGCCGGGCCAGTCGGCGTGATCGGACAGGGGAAACCCCTGGTCGAGGCCGCGCCGGCGCCGGTTCCCGCGGATCTGCATCCAGCCGCTCGCGAAGGCGTCCGAATAATCGCCGAAGCGACGCATCCAGGCGGTCCCAGCGGCGGAGGGCGGCGCAACAATAAGGGCGCGGGCGAAGGCGTCCTTGCCGCTCATCTGAGAAACGAGCGTCGTTGGCGGCAGCGCGACGCCTTGGGCGCGGTAGATGTCGGTGATCGGCTCGATGGCGCCGTGAGAGACGATCGGGCCGATGGCGGGATCGAGATGGGCGAGGAGCCGCTGCGCCTTGCCGAGCCCATAGGCAAAAATGACGCTGGCGCGGCCAGCTTCCGCGTTTTCCCGCCACCAATCATTGATCTCGGTCATGATATCCGCCTGCGGACGCCAGCGATAGATTGGCAGGCCGAAGGTCGATTCCGTGATGAAAACATCGCAACGCAGCGCCTCGAAGGGCGCGCTCACCCCGTCGGGCTCGGTCTTGTAGTCGCCGGAGGCGACCCAGACCTCCCCGCCATGGTCGACGCGCACTTGCGCCGAGCCCAGCACATGGCCGGCCGGATGAAGCGAGACGGCCACGCCATTAATATCGATCCGCTGACCATAATCGACCGCCTCGACGGAAATATCGCCCAGGCGCTTACGCAGGATCGGCGCGCAGTCGCGCTGGCAAAGGTAGCGCTCCGAACCCCAGCGCGCATGATCCGAATGGCCATGGGTGATAATGGCGCGCGCGACCGGCCGCCAGGGGTCGATGTAGAAGTCGCCTCTCGGGCAGTAGAGGCCCTGCGGCGTCGCGGTGATCAGATCCATCCAGTCGCTGCGCTATGATGCTCGACTGTCAAAATGGGTTTTGCGGAGAAGTCCGGCAAGGCGTCGTCGAGGCGTCGTCGAGGCGTCGTCGAGGCTTCGCCGTTTGGGCGCGACAAAGTAAGCTTCGCGCCAGATTGCTGGCGCCATGTTTGCGTGCCGTCTCATCGGGAAACACCTTGGATGGATTGCAACCAACATGGATATTTTTCGCGAAGCCGAAGGCGTCGATTTTGGCGGCCTGCCCGGCCCGGTCGATACGCTCCTGCAACAGGGCGTCGTGGCGTATCGAAGCGACAGGCTGCGCGCCGATCGCCTCTTCCGACAGGCGCTCGACCTCGCGCCGGAGGCCCTTCCCGCCTATTTCTGCCTTTATAAAATCCACACTTACATGGGCAATCTCGAAACCGCCAAAGCCGCGGCCCTGGAAGGCCTGCGGGAAGCGGCGCGGCAGGCGGGCTGGCCCGGCGATCCCAAGCTCTGGCCGAAGGGCCAATCCCATGCGGACGGGCCGGCGCGTTTCGCGCTCTTCACCCTCAAGGCGTTGAGCTTCATCGAACTGAAGCGCGGCGATCGGTCGGCCGCCGACGCGCTCCTGAGAATTCTCGCGGACGTCGATCCGGCGGGGAGCGTCGGCTGGCCTGTGATCGCGGCGCTCGCCGAGGGCGCTCATTGACCGGCTTTTTGACGTAAATGTCCTAAAGCCGACGGGCGCCGCGCGAGGCTTTCGCCTATATCAGGATGCGGACCTGCCGGGCAGGTTCGCGTCCTGAACCGCCAGCCAGAAGGCCCGCCGCTTGAACGCCTGTACGGCAAACGCCGAGTCCACTGCGCGCAATCCGATATCTCCTTTGCTCAGCGTCGTCGGTCTGCGCAAATCCTATGCAACGCCGCAGGGGCCCCTGCCCGTGCTCGCGGGCGTCGACCTGTCGCTTGCCGCAGGCGGAACCCTGGCGTTGATGGGCGAGTCGGGGAGCGGCAAGAGCACCCTGCTCCACCTCATCGGGGCGTTGGACGACGCCGACGGCGGCGCGATCTTCATCGACGGCGTCAATATTTGCCGCCTGTCCGAGGCGGCGCGCGCGGGACTGCGGCGCGAGACGGTTGGCTTCGTCTTCCAGCAGTTCAACCTCATCGCCAGCCTCACGGTCGCGGAAAATCTCGCCTTTCAGGCGCGGCTCGCCGGTCGCTTCGATCCGCTCTGGCAAGAGCGCCTGACCGATCGGCTCGGCCTCGCGGCGCTCGAGTCGCGCTATCCCGAGGAGTTGTCGGGCGGCCAGCAGCAGCGCGTCGCCGTCGGCCGGGCGCTCGCCGTGCGGCCGAAGCTGCTGCTCGCCGACGAGCCGACGGGCAATCTCGACGAGGCGGCGGGGGACGCAGTGCTGGCGCTGACGCTCGACCTCGTCGCCGAGACGGGCTGCGCTTTCCTCATGGTGACGCATAGCGCGCGGCTCGCGGCGCGGCTCGAGCGCCGCGTGGTTCTGGAAGCGGGGGCGCTCGCGTCGGCATGAGAGAGGCGCTCTATACCTTTCTTGCGCTCATGAGCCATTGGCGCCGCCACAAGGCCAATCTGGCGACGCTCGTGATCGGACTCGCCATCGCCACCGCGCTGTGGAGCGGCGTGCAGGCGCTCAACGCCCAGGCGCGCAAGAGCTACGACAGCGCGGCCCGCGTCTTCTCCGGCGGCGAGACGCAAAACCTCGTCGGGGCGCGCGGCGGCCCGTTCCCGCAGGAGGTTTTCGTCAAGCTCAGACGCGCGGGCGTGAAGGTCTCGCCGGCGCTCGAAGGCGCCCTGCGCATTGGCGACAAGAACGCCCGGCTCATTGGCGTCGAGCCGCTCACGCTTCCGCGCTCGACGCCGCTTGGGCCCCTGCGCGACAACGACGAGGCCGAGAAAATTCTCACCGGCGCGGGCCGCGCTTTCGCCAGCCCAGAGACGTTGAGCGCGCTGCAGTTGGCGGAGGGCGCGCAGGCGACGACGGAGCGCGGCTTCCGGCTGCCGCCTGTCGCCGCTTTGGAGGCGGCGCCGCCGGGGACGCTTATCGTCGATATCGGCGTCGCGCAGAAAGCGCTCGACAAGCCCGAGCGGCTCTCGCGGCTGCTCGTCTCGCCCGAGACGCCGCTCGACGCGGCGCGGCTGCGCGACCTCGCGGTCGAGGATCTGCGACTCGTCGAACCCGACGAGGAAAGCGACCTGTCGCGTCTCACGGACAGCTTTCACCTCAATTTGACCGCCTTCGGCCTGCTCGCCTTTCTGGTCGGCTTCTTCATCGTCTCGGCCTCCTTCGGCCTCGCCTTCGAGCAGCGCCTGCCCATGGTGCGCACGTTGCGCGCGCTCGGCGTCTCAGCGCCGACGCTCGCCGTCGCGCTGTTCTGCGAGCTTCTCCTCTTCACGCTGGTTGCTGGCGGATTGGGCGTCGCCGGCGGCTATCTCATCGCCGCCGCGCTGCTGCCCGACGTCGCGGCCAGTCTCGAAGGGCTCTATGGCGCGGCGCTCTCCGGCGAACTCGCGCTCGGCACGCGATTCTGGCTGTCGGGCCTCGCGATGGCGGGCGCCGGCGCGCTGTTCGCCGCCGGCGGCGGCCTTGCAAAGACATTGCGCCTGCCGGTGCTGTCGGTCGCGCGGCCAATTGCCTGGCGCGCGGCGCATTACCGCTATTTGTGGCGCCAAGCCGCGTTGGCGACGCTGGCGCTGACCGCCGCAGCAGTCTTCTATCGCGCGGCGGATGGGCTGCTCATGGGCTTTCTCGTCATCGCGGCCGTCCTGCTTGCGGCGGCGCTCTTCCTGCCGATCGCCCTCGCCGCGCTCCTCGCCCTTGGCGAGCGCTTTGCGCGGCGGCCGCTCGCGCGCTGGTTCTTTGCCGACGGCCGCCAGGAAATCGCCGGCCTGTCGCTCGCCCTCAAGGCGCTTTTGCTGGCGCTCGCCACGAATATCGGCGTCGGCGGCATGGTCGAAGGCTTCCGCCAGACCTTCACCGGCTGGCTCGACGCACGGCTGATCGCAGAGATTTACTACGAGGCGGCGACGCCGGCGGACGCCGCCGACATTGAGGCCTGGGCGCAGAAGCGGCCAGAGATCACAGCAATTCTTCCCGTCTGGCGGGCGAAGACGCGCCTGTCCAACTGGCCGGTCGAAATCATCGGCCTCGCGCCGCATGAAACCTATTCCGCGCATTTCACGCTGCTCGACGGCGGCGCAGGGGCCTGGCGCGCGCTTCACGAGGAAGACGCCATCCTGATCAGCGAGCAGCTCGCGCGCCGTCTCGGCGTCGGCGTTGGATCGACGATCGACGTCCCAACGCAAAGGGACGCGTGGCGCGCGCGGATCGTCGGGGTTTTTCCCGACTACGGCAATCCGCGCGGACAAATGCGTCTCGATCACGCGCGACTCGCGCAGCAATTCAGCGACGCGTCGCGCGTGCATTATTCGCTGCGCGTGGCGCGGGACGACGTCGCCCGCGTGATGGAGGAGATGCGCCGCCGCTTCGGCGCGCGGATCGCGCGGCTCATCGACAATTCCGAAGTGAAGAGAATCTCGACGGACATTTTCGAGCGCACCTTCACGGTGACGGCGGCGCTCGATACGTTAACGCTCATCGTCGCCGCCATCGCCTTGTTCTCGAGCCTGCTGACGCTGAGCAATCTGCGCATCGCCCATATTGCGCCGGTCTGGGCCATCGGCGTGACGCGTCGCCGCCTGGCCGGCCTGGAGCTTTTGCGCATTTTGCTCTTTTCCGGGGGCGCGGCGCTCGTCGCCATTCCGCTCGGGCTCTTCATGACATGGGCGCTCGTCGCCATCGTCAATGTCGCGGCCTTCGGCTGGCGCTTGCCGATGCATGTCTTTCCCGCGCAATGGGCGGAAGTTGTCGTCGTCGCATTGCTCACCGCGCTATGCGCCGCGCTCGTCCCGGCGCTGCGGCTTGCGCGCAGCGCGCCCGTCGATCTCTTGAAGGTTTTCGCCAATGAAAGGTAAGAAGCTCGCCTTTCTCGGCCTGCTGCTGCCGGCGCTCGCGCAGGCGCAAGGCTATGGCGGTCTTTCTTCGCCCGCGCCGGGCTTCGACGCGCCGAAGCCCGGAACCCCCATCGTTTTTCCCAAAGACCACGGGCCGCATCCGACCTTTCGCACCGAGTGGTGGTATCTCACCGCCAATCTGCAAGGCGCCGATGGCGCGACATACGGCGTGCAATGGACGCTTTTTCGCCATGCGCTGGAGCCCGGCGCCGGCGCGGGCTGGGGCGACCGCAACGTCTTCATGGGCCACGCCGCCGCGACGAGCGCGACGCGACATGAATTCGCCCAGACCATGGCGCGGGGCGGCGTCGGGCAGGCCGGCGTCGCGGCCGCGCCCTTCTTGGCCTTTATCGACGACTGGGCGTTCGAGGCGAAGGACGACGGCTTCACCCAGGCCCGCGTCACGGCGCGCGGCCCGCATTTCTCGTATAATCTTGATCTGACGCGCCAAGGCCCATTCGTTCTGCAGGGCGACGTGGGCTTCAGCCTGAAAGCGAGCACGGGTCAGGCCTCGCATTACTACAGCGCGCCCTTCCTCTCCGTTGACGGCGCGCTTTCCTTCGACGGGCGTGAGATAAAGGTCACCGGCCGCGCCTGGATGGACCGCGAGTGGAGCAGCCAGTCGCTCGCGCCGGACCAGAAAGGCTGGGACTGGTTTTCGCTGCATCTGGCGAGCGGCGAGAAAGTCATGGTCTATCGCTTCCGCGGCGCCGACACGCATTGTTCAGGCAACTGGATCGCAGCGGACGGAACGACGCGCCTGTTGGCCGATGAGGATATCTCGCTGACGCCGCGCGCCGAGACGGCGATCAACGGGAAAAGCGTGCCGACGCGCTGGCGCCTGCAGGTGAAAAGCCACGGGCTCGATGTCGAGACCTCGCCGCTCAATCCGAAAAGCTGGATGGGAACGACCTTCTCTTATTGGGAAGGGCCGATCTCCATCGCCGGCTCACAAAGCGGCGAGGGCTATCTCGAGATGACAGGCTACTGATCCTCCATCCTCCGGCGTCAAAGCGCGCCCGGGTCGACGATAACTATAAAAGCCGAAATCGATTGAAACTCCCTGACTTGAGCTTAAGCATATGGTTGCGAAAAGCTCACAGGGCGAACGACGATGAACACACCCGATCTGCAAACCGTGATATCCGATCTCATCGAGATCATCCGCAAACATACGCAGAACGCCGGAGAGAGCTGGAACGGCGCGACGAAGGTTCAGGATGCCGGGCTCGACTCGTTCGACGTTGTCGAACTCGTGTTTCAGGTTGAGGATAAATATGGGATTGTCGTCAGCCTCAACGCCAACACCAGTCTGACGTCGGACACGACGATTCAGGAACTCGGCAGCCTGATCGTCGGCCAGATCGACAACGGCGCCGGCGCTCTCAAATGACGCGCGTCGTCGTCACGGGCATGGGCGTCGTTTCTCCCTGCGGCGCGACTCTCGACGACTATTGGCAAGCGCTGCTGACCGGGAAGGACATTTTCTCGGTCACAGACGCCGCCCCGGGGTTCGCGCTCCGCGTCGGCGCAATCGGGGAAAGCGTCGCCTTCGACAGGCTTTCGCCTTCCTCGCTCGCCGCCTGCGACCGCACGGCGCTTTTCGCGTTGAGCGCGGCGGAGAAAGCGCTGGCGTCCGCCGGTCTTCTGACGGAAGGCTGCGCTGCGGAGCGCATCGCCGTCGTCACCGGCACAGCCGCCGGGGGGATGAATAGTATCGAGGCGCAGTATGAGCGCCTTTTCCGCCAGGGCGTGCCGCGCGCGCATCCCCTGACGATCGTGCGCTCGATGATCAGCTCGACGGCAAGTTGGGTGGCGCTCGCCTTCGGACTGAAGGGGCCGGCGTTCACCGTCTCCAGCGCCTGCGCCTCCTCGGCGCACGCCATCGGATTCGCGGCCCAGCTGATACGCGGCGGCCTCGCCGACGTCGCCGTCGCCGTCGGAACCGAAGCGCCTTTGTCTCAAGGAACGGTGCTCGCGTGGCACGCTTTGAAAGTCATGAGCTTCGTGAAGTGTCGGCCGTTCTCGCGCACACGCGACGGCTTGATGATTTCGGAAGGCGCCGCCGCGCTCGTTCTCGAATCCGAAGCGCATGCGCGCGCTCGAGGACTCAGGCCGGATGTCGCGGTCGCGGGCTTCGCCTGCAACTCAGACGCCGGAGACATTGTGGCGCCGACGCGTGACGGCATGGCGCGCGCGATGCGCGACGCTTTGGCCGACGCCCGGATCGAACCGGGCCGCGTCGATTACGTCAACGCGCACGGCACCGGCACCCGCTCGAACGACGCAACGGAGACGCAAGCGCTGAAACTGCTCTTCGGCGCGGAGCGGACGCCGCCCGTCTCCTCCACAAAAGGCGTTACCGGCCATCCGCTCGGCGCCGCCGGGGCTTTCGAAGCGGTCGCCACGATATTGGCGATGCAGCGAAGCGTTGCGCCCCCGACCGCCAATTTCGACGAGCCGGATCCCGCCTGCGGGATCGACGTGATCCCAAATCAGCCGCGCGCCATGGAGATCGATGTCGCCTTGTCGAACTCTTTCGCCTTCGGCGGTCTGAACGCCGCATTGGCCTTCCAGAAAATCTAAAGCGCGCGCCTCCGCTGAACGCGCCGGCCGGCGGGCGGGCGCCGGATTTCTGCGACCTCCATCGAGCAGCCGCCAACAGACGCGATTGCGCGCCCAAAGCGGGCCTTGCGCCTGTGACGCGCTCGATTTTCACGCGTGAACGCAGCGCGACCGTCCCGAACACTCCCCTCACGACTGCCGATGCGGCGGCGCCAGGAAGGCGGCGCGTTAAGGAAAAGCTGTACCAGGTCCGTAAAGAGAATTGCACGCTTATTTTGACACAAGAATAGAATTAACAAGGATCGTAAATGTATCGCACTGAAATACTAGCTGTAATACATCGAAACAGCGAATATTTTTCAGGTATTTATGGATTTTTTTATTGCAAAGTCTAAGTAGTTTTGCAATACTGCTGAAGGGTTGGATTAAGCCTTCCCCGGCGGCGGATACGCCGCCAAGCTCAAAGGGAGTTATCAAATGAAGAAGCTCGACACCAAAGACCTCAAGCAGATCACCGGCGGCTGCGGCGGCGGCAACGGTTGCTCGGATGGCTGCAATCAGCCCAAGCACAAAAAGAAGAGATGCTGATTTTTGACCAGGCGCACCCGCGCGCGCTCCTTTCCGCCCGAGTTGCACGGACTCGGGCGGGGTCTGATCGTTGACCCGGCTCAATGGGAGCCGGGCGTCGTCCGGCGCGGCTCCGCTGACCCGCCGGTGGCGACGCGCCGAACCCGGCGCGCGCGAAAGCGCCCTCCTGAAATCCCTTCATGACGCAGTTGCGGCGGCGCCAGAAACGCGCCGAACAAGTCTTGCGCTGCGCGTTAACCTTAACACTGAGTTTATTCTCATGTGTAATTGACACGAAGACTGGCGCCAACTGTATCAAAAAGGCACATATGCTTGTAACGCATTGAAACAATGCAATTTTCTAGAGCTTTTTACTAATTTTTTATTGCAGCGCTGAAGTAGTTCTGCCATACTATTGAAGGGTTGGATTAAGCCTTCCCCAGACGGCCCGTTACAGGCCGTCGAATTCGAAGGGAGTTGCCAGATGAAGAAGCTCGACACCAAGGAACTGCAGCAGATCGTTGGCGGTGGCGGCGGCGGCAATGGCGGCGGCTGCTGCGATCAGCCCAAGCACAAGAAGAAGAAGTGCTAATTCGGATTGAATGCTCTTGCGTTCCATCCCGCCCGCCCGAGCCGCTGGACTCGGGCGGGCTTTTTCTTGAGCTTGGCCGTTAACCAGACTCAAACGATGGCCGACTTAATTCTCTGAGGATGAGAGTCGACTCGCCCGTAATCGAATCGGTCGCACGCCTGCCATTGTGGGCGCGACGGCGCGCGTTGCGGCTGGCGTGGCGATACCAGCAATTGGCGAAGCGGCCCGTCGGATTTGGCTACAACCGCTATTTCCGCGATGTGCTGAGGCTGTCGCACGCCGAAGCGCAAAGACTCGACAGGGAGTCGATCTATCACGACGATCTGCTCAGTCTCGAATGGCTTGCGATGCTCTTGCGCAGCACGGAGCAGGTCTCGCAAGACGCGAGCTGCGTCGATATCGTCGACCCCAACCTTCTTGCGCAACTGTCTCAATCGCAAAAGTCGGTCGTGCTCGCTCCCGTGCATACGGGGTTTTTCGCATTGGCCTTTGCACGCATCATGCGCGACTACTTCCCGGGCCGGCGCATGCTCATTCTGCGCGCGAGCGACGACAGCGAGATCGAAACGCGAGTCATCAAGCGCATCTGCGAAATCGGCGTGGACATTCGTTTTTTGAATATCGCGCACAAAAATAACTACATCGACGCCGCCCGTTACGGCCGAGAAGGCGCGATCATCGTGTTTTTTATCGACCTGCCCGGCACCTTCGGGGGCGCCTATGACACTGAACTTTTCGGCGCGCCCGCGCAGCTTGCGCTCGGGGTCGTCTCCTTCGCGCGGATGATCGAGGCGACGGTCGCGCCGCTCGCCATCCATTCCTCGCTCGACGGCGACACGCTGTCGCTGGGGCAACCGTTCGAATGCGTCGATGTCGGCGAACGGGAGAAGGCCCGTGTCTGCGCCATCCTGCGCCGCCACATCGAACGCTCCGTTCTCGCCGCTCCGGACCAATGGATCATGTGGAGTCGCTTTTCTGAATATGTCCCTCCCGGAGCCGCCGCGTGAGCATCGACGAATTCGCCACAGTCGGGGGCCGGTCGCCAACGGAGAGCGTCCGCGCGCCGGCGGTGAGCGCGGATCCGATCAACGATCGGCAGAGCTTTTCGCGCGTTGCGCAGACGATCGACGTTCGCCAGAACCTGACTTCCAAAATCCTCGCCGGCCTGTTTGCGGCGCTGGTTCTCTCGGTTCTTGCCGGCCTCTGGTTGGGACGCTTTTCGAAATTCGAAACCGTGCGCGGCTACGTCGCAACCAGCGGCGGCTTTTCACGCCTCGATGCGCCGCAGGCCGGCGTCATTCGCGAGATATTCGTCAAGCAAGGCGACAGGGTGACGATCGGCCAGCCGATTTACGCGCTGCGGCTGCGCGAGGCGACGTCGGGCGGCGAGACCACGGTCGCGGCCGAGATGCGCAATCTCGAACAGACCCGGCTGCGCCATGTCGCCGAGGTCGCGAGGCTCGAGGCCTTTCTCACGCAGGCCGAGATAGAAAAGCACGACCAGTTGCGCGAGGAGAAAGCCTTGCTGGAAGCGCTCGATCGACAGGAAGCCTCGATCCAGCGCGCGCTCGGCAACGCCCAGTCGGTCGTTCAACGATTGCGCCGCTACGTCGAGACCGGCTATGCGACGCGCGACAATCTCGAAAGCCATGAACGCGTCAGCTTCGATTACGAACGGCAGCTCTCTGAAATCCATCTGAAGCGCATCGAATATAAACGGCTGAAGATGGAGAAGGAGCGACAGCTCGCCAGCCTTATCGCCGACAAGCTCAGTCAGAAGACCGCCGCCGAAAACGCGATTTCGTCGATCGACAGCAAGCTTGCCTCGGTGAGAGCCGATAGCGCGCTCGTCGTCCAAGCGCAGTCGGACGGAACCGTTCTGGCGCTCATGAACAAAGTCGGCGACTCCGTGCAAACGGGACAATTCATCGCCGGGATCGGCGCCCCCGACTCCGATCTGATCGTCATCCTCGACGCGCCGGCGCGCGCCGTCGGTCTTGCCAGGATCGGCCAGCGGGTCGTGCTCAAATACGACGCTTTTCCTTTCAAGACATTCGGAGTGTATCACGGCACGATCAAATATATTTCGTCGGCCGCGTTCAACATCCCGACGTCGTTGCGCTCGGCTGAAGGCGCCGATCCGCGGCCCCCTGCCCCTTCAATCCGAATATCGCATCGAAGTGCAGCCAGACGAGCCTTCGGTCATCGCCTATGGCCAGAAACGTGCGTTGACCGTGGGCGCCACGCTGACTGCTGAAATCGTCGTCGAAAACCGGCAGCTGATCGACTGGGTCCTCGATCCGATCCGGGCGATGCGGCGGCGTGGATGAGCCTGCAAATTCTGCAGATGCGGAAACGCGTCAAGACGATTCTTCAAAATGAAGCGATGGAGTGTGGTCTCGCCTGCGTGGCGATGATCGCCAATTACCACAAGCACGATATCAGCGTCTCTTACTTGCGCTCTCTCGTGTCGGTTTCCATGCGCGGGCTGAGTCTTGCCGATATCGTCGAACTGGCGGGACGGCTCGATCTCGACGCGCAGGGCTTCGCCGTATCGAATGTCGGCGAGCTGAAGAATCTCAGATGCCCGGCGCTGCTTCATTGGAACGGCGACCACTTCGTCGTGCTCGAAGAGGTCTCGCGCGGCGGCGTCTTCAAAATCCACGATCCCGCCTTTGGTCTGAGGATTTACACCCGCGACGACGTCGAGCGTCACTTCAGCGGCGTGGCGCTCGAATTCGAGCCGAGAGTCGATTTCAGCAGCGTCAAGGCCAAGGACAATTCCGTCTTCTGGGAAGTCTTCCGCTCCTGTCGCGGCCTGGAACACGTCATCGCGATCATTACGGTCCTTTCCTTTGCCGCGAGTCTATTCTCTCTGGCGACGCCCATCCTGCTGGAGATCGCGCTCGACGTCGTCATTCCTCAATTCGATCTCGACCTGCTCACCATCGTGATGTTGGGCCTCGGGCTGTTCATGTCGTTCGAGGCGCTGAGCAGATGGCTGCGGGACGTCGTGACGGCACGCGCCGCGACGATGTTTGAAATCCACTTCACGCGCAATATCATCGGGCACGCCTTCCGGCTGCCGCTCCGCTATTTCGAGGCGCGCCACACTGGCGATTTCGTTACGAGGCTGTCATCGATCGACCACATCAAGACCTTCATCGTCTCCGGATTTATCGACACGATCGCGGACGGCGTCATGTCCTTCATGGTCGTTCTGCTCATGTTTTATTATTCGCCGTCCATGGCCTTCGTCTCCATCCTGACGCTGGCCGCGGCGATTGTCTTGCGCCTCGTCACCTATCCGAAAATCGCCATGCGCACCCTCGAAACGCTCGAGGCGCGCAGTGAGGAACAGGCGCTCCTGCTCGACGGGCTTCGGCGCATCGACTCGCTCAAGGCGCACAACACGGCCGAGTTCTTCGGGCTGAAATGGTTCGAGAATTTCGCGCGCTTTGCAAATAAGAGCTACGCCTCGAAAAAACTGTCGATCGACACAGATCTCCTGTTGCATCTGATTTTCATGATTGGGACCGTCGTCACGTTGTATATGGGCGTCAGCGACACGATGAAGAGCACGATTTCGCTCGGCGTCCTCTATGCCTTCTTCACCTTGCGCAATTCGTTCTTTTTCAACATGAACGCCATGATCCTCAGCCTTTTGAACCTGTCGATCATGCGGGTTCATTTCAATCGGCTCGACGACATTCTCAGCGAAAAGACCGAAACTCATACGACCGGCGCGACCATCGCCCGCCCGATCCGACGCAAGGTCAGCCTGCGCGGCGTGTCGGTGGCGTTTGGGCAGAATACGAAGCCGTTGCTTTCCAACGTCGATTTCGACATCGACATCGCAAGGGGCGAGTCGCTCGCCATTGTCGGCCCTTCAGGATGCGGCAAATCTTCGCTTCTCAAAATCGTCGCCAGCCTCCACCACGCCGAAAAAGGCCAGTTTCTGGTGGACGATCGGCCGCTGGAAGAATTCGGCCTCTATCCGTATCGGATGAACATTGGAGCCGTTTTCGCGGATGACGGCGTCATCGCCGGAAGCGTTCTGGATAATCTGAGCATGTTTTCTCCCTCGATCGCCATGTCGACGATCGAGGAGGCGCTCGAAACCGTCGGGCTTCTCGACGACGTGCTCCGGTTGCCGCAGGGACTTGCGACGCGCGTGACGAATGAAAGCGCGATCCTCTCAACCGGACAACGGCGTCGTCTGCTGCTCGCACGCGCGCTCTGCCGTCGGCCGCGCCTGCTCCTTCTCGACGAGGTCACCGCGAATCTCGACGCGGCGTCCGAAGAACGGCTGGTGAAGTCGCTGATGGCCTTTCCGGCGGCCAAATTATTCGTCACGCACAGTGAAAAACTGCTGCCGATGGTGGACCGGGTCTACAGGATCGAAAACGGCGGGCTCAGCGCGCTCACCGCGAAAGCAGCGTAAGTCGGGGGCTTGCTCGAATACGAAAGCGGCGACGTTTTGCGCCGCTTTCGCTCGTGCGCTTACCAGCCGTAATAGCCGTATCCGGGATAGGCGTAGTACCCCGGATAATTATAGTAATAGTTGTTTTGCGCGGCCGCCGCGGCGGCGGCGGCGCCAGCGATGCCGAGAACGGCTCCGGCGGCGACGGCGGCGCCCGGATTATAGCTGTAGCCCCTGCGGTAATAGCCGGGATAATAGCCGCGACGGTAATAGCCGCCGCCTCGATACCAGACCTGCTCCGTCGACCCCTGCAGTCCGACTGTCGCAGGGCTCGTTATCGACAGGGGGCCGGCGAAAGCGTCTGTCGTCAGCGCCGGGAAGGCGGTCGCAGCGGCAAGAACGGCGGTAAGCACACTCTTGGATGATATGGTCATGCGAATTCCTCCTCCGTGACAGCGCGGATTGGCGGCGCTTACGCCTTTTTGATCTTGTCGTTTTTTTCCGTCCGACGTCCGAATGGGACGACAGAGCTCTGCGCACGGTGGCGCGCGGTGAGGCGGCCTCGGCCCGTGCCGGTCAGCACGTAACGGCCCCGCGCGTCGTCCCAGCGCATCAGATCCGCCAGCAGGGCCCGCTGCCGAAGCACCATGGTCATCGGATCCTGCACATGGGCCGGCGCAATGTCGCCATAATCGTCGACCTTGGCCAAGGCCTCGATAAGAATTTGTTCCTGTCGATCCATGTGTCCTCTTGGTCGTTCCGGGCCTCGATCCGAGGCGCATTGGCGTGCGCGTCCCGAATTCAGGAAGTCTTAGCAGATTTTCGCGCCGTCCGCTCGAACCGCGTTTACCTCTCCATATTCGACTTGCCTTCGGTGGCGTTCATCAGAGCGGTAGGGGGGCCAAAGCCTTTTTGCTGCGCTGCGGAAGGAGCGCCTGACGCGTTCGGGGCCGCGGGCGGCGGCGTGCGGGCGGCTGAGGAGACCGCGGGCGGCGGCGTGCGGGCGGCTGAGGAGACCGCGGGCGGCGGCGGCCGGGCGGCTGAGGAGACCGCGGGCGGCAGCGCTTTCGCCCGTTTCGCCGGCGGAGGCGAGACGGCGCGAGGCGCTGGCGACGCAATCACAGCGGCCTTCCGGGCGACGGGGGCGGCTCGGACCTCACGCGATGGCCGCGTCGCCCGAGGCGCCGCGCGCAAGGGGCCCGCTTTCACCAAGCTTCTCCCTGCTCGGGGGCCTGGCGGAGGCGGCTCCCAATGACGCGGGCGGCGCCAATCCGGCTCGTCGAATTCTGGAGCGACAACCAGACCGCGGCGCCTGTGATACATCATCTCCTCTGGATCGAGCTCCGGCGCGTCGAAATCGTCGTCATCCGGGCCGTCGATCGGATGCGCATGGGGAGCGATCGGGGCCGGCGGCACGGGATCGTCATAGGGAGAAGGCGGCGGGCCATAGATCTGCGCCAGAGCGTCGCCTGAGCAAGAAAGCACGAAGAAGGCGGCGCCGCCCATGGCGCGCCATAAGGCGTCGAGCCCCTTTAATCCGCCGGCTTTCACCTGGAACTCCTCTTCACAGGCGTCATATATGCGGCGCCTTCGGCTTTTTTTAGCGTCTTGCCGGCAAGGGCGGCTCGAGGGCCGCCATCGTCGCCTTGATCTGGGTCATCCACTTGCGCTTATCCTCGCTCAAATGCCCGGAATCCGCCAGAGGTTGCAGGATCGCGAGGGCTGCGGCGAGATGTTCGCGCGTCTTGGCCTTGTCCAAGTCGGCGAGCCACCAATGCGGGACGACCGCATAGGCGGCGGTTTGCGCGTCGCCGGGGTTGGCGTGCGCAAGCGTCCGGTAGATTTCCAGCGCCCCCTCGAAAGCGGCGATCGCCTGGGGAACTTCGCGCCGTTTCGCGAGCGTCACGCCAAGCTTTTCATAGCTGACGGCAAGGCCGCGCCGCCAGGCTTCATTCTCGGGATTTGCGGCCGTCAGCGCCTCCCGGATCGCCCGGTCGTTTCCATAGGACTCGAGCGCGCCGTCGACGTCCCCTTGCGCGAGCTGAACGTCGCCCAGTTTTTCGTAGCTTACCGACATGTCCCAGCGTCTTTGCGGATTCTCGGGCGCAGCCGACAGGAGCTTTTTCGCGATCGCAAGATCGTCCGCATAGGATTTCCGGGCCCCCGCCAAATCTCCCGACGCGGCCTGGGCGTCGCCGAGCTTCTCGTAACTGACCGACAGATCGCGCCGCCATCCGTCATCCGCAGGACGAGACTCGGACAGCGCTTGCATTAGAGCGACCGAGCGACCCGCCGCGGCGCGCGCGCCTTCAATATCGCCCTTAGCGAGGCGCACCTCCGAAATATGGTTGAGCGCGACCGACTGACTGCGGCGCAGCTCGACGGCGTTTGCCGGGTAGGCCCCGAGCTTCTCTTGCAAGGAGTTGAGCTGGTTGAAAACATCCACGACGAGCGACGCCTGGCTTTCCGGCTGGCCGGCGAGTTTTCGCGCAAGACCGTCCATGCTTCGATTGATCGAGCCGACCGCAGCCGCAAGCGCCGCTTCCGATTCCTCGAGCCTGGCCGCTGCCTGCCGCTCACTTTTGGCCAGTGATTGCCAGAGCCAGGCGGCGACCGCGACGGAAGCGAGCGTCGTTGCGAGGCCAGCCCAAGCAAAGATTTTCAAGCGTCGAACGCTTTGCGCGTCGCGTTGGGCATAGGCGCTCGTCTTGGCGGCCCGCTCCTCTTCCGGGATCCGCAGCCGATCGGACTTCTGGAGAGATTTTTCCTTTTCTCGACAGGCGAGCAGATAGGCGCGGTCCGTGGCCTCCAGGCGCGACAGGAACTCCGGTTGCGCGTAGAGACTTTCCGCGCCCTGGAGCTCACTTCCGGCATGCTTCGCCCAGTCATGGGCGCGCCCATGCGCGTCCCAATCGCGCGCTGCGCGCTGCAGGGTCTCCAGCGTCGCGTCGAGGCGGCGTTCAGCGGCGATCCAGTCCCTCAGAAGCGTCCAGCGATCGAGCAACACATCATGTGCAAGTTCGTAGGTCGCTTCGCCCGAAACCGCATCGACGCCCCGCGTCGCCAGCCGCTCTTCGACGAGAAGCTCGATCATGGGAATCGAGTCGAGCGGGATTTCCCTGGCGCGCGCGCGGCGCCGCTTCGCGGTCGACGATCCCGGAACGCTGCACGCCAGCCAAGGAACGAGTCCCCTGCGCAACAAGGACAGGCGGGCGTCGCGGTCTCTCGGCAAGTCGGGATCGGCGCCAGCTATCGCAAGGACGCGACCTGCCGCAGCGTCGATTGCTCCCTGCAGCCGCCCGCATCTTTGATAATCCGCCGCCATGACGAGCTTTGCGTCCGAGCAAAGGCGGTAGAGCGCCTGTAAGGCGAAAGCGAGAAGCGGCAAGGCGGCGGCGCCGGTCTTGTCGAGGTCGGCGAGGAGAGTCTCCACCAAAGAGGGCTCGATCTCCCAGCGCCCAGGCGAAGGAAGCCGTTGCAACGGGCCCTCGATCGCCGCTCTATAGGCGTCTTTGGACATGTCCGGCAGCATAAAAAGACGGGGCCGGAAGCGGCTGAAAGGCCCCCTGCGCCAAAGCGCGCCGAACTCCCCGGGGCGAATCGTGAGGATCACGATTGCGGCAGGACGATCTTCGCTGGCGAGGCCAGCCAATAACGTCAGAAATTGCCCGGTCTCTTCATCGTCGCGAAGCAGCTGTTCCGCGTCGTCGACAGCGAGGACGAGCGTGGGGGGACCCTCCTGCCTCGAGAAATCCGCAAGCAAGTCTCGACAAGATTCCGGCCCGCCAGCAATTGCGTCGCGGATGCGGGTCTCGGAAAGCTCGCGCCCGCTGTGACGGGCCGCCTCTGAGAGCGCTGCAGCCAATCCCTTCGGCCCGAACAGCGGTCCTCCGTCGGGTCGGATGACCGGAAGAGGGAAGAAATGTTCACCGTCGCGAGCCAGCCGAGGCCAGAGGCCCGCACTTAGAAACGAGGTTTTCCCGACGCCCCCTTCGCCGATGAGCGCAAGAAACCGCCCCGGCCCCGCCTGCGCCAGGCTGCGAAGCCTGTCGAGCGCGTCGAGCAGCTCGGCGTCCCGGCCGAAGAAAATGCCGGCGTCCGCCGCCTCCAAAGGCTCGAGCCCGCGATAAGGCGCGCGATCGGGTTCGTCCTGAGGCGGCCAGGCGAAAACGTGCGCCGTCAGCCGGGCCTCGCCGAGCGCGGCCTTGAAAGCGTCGAGCCCCTTGGACGAAAGGACGACCTCAAAGGCGTCGCCGTGCTCCGTTTTGCCGCCAAGAACCGCGCGATCGTCGGCGTCGCTCGGAGCCAATGGGAAAATCTGCCCGCGCTTGGCGACCCATTTGGGCAGGTCATCGAGCGAGAGAGGCTCGACCAGAGCGCAGAATATCCGCTTGCCAAGACTGCTCGAGAGCCAATAGGCGAACCGACAGCGATCGTCCGCCAGCCAACTTCGCGTCACGAGGAACACGACGGCTTCGCAGCGGACGAGTCGCTCATCCGATCGGCGATCGCCGCCCTGATCATCAGGCGTCCAGGCGGTTTCTGTGTAGACGCCGGTCCATCCGCTTTCTTCGAGCCAGGCGCGGACCGCGTTTCCTTCCCGGCGGTTATCCTCTGAATACGACAGGCACACGGGCAGCATCATTGGTCCCCAGACGGGCGTCCGACCCAGTGTGACGGTACGACGCAAGAATGGCGAAGCGGGGGCAGATCGACGGAAAGACCGCCTCTACTTTGGCCCAATGCAAGGAGGAGTAAAGCCGCGCTCGCGTCTCTTGCGCGTGACGCGGGCGGCGGCGCCAACCTTGTGGAAAACGTCATATCCGGGCATGTTGGAGCCTAAAATGCGCCGCAGGCCTCACATTGCCTGCAAGCGCTGCAATTTCGAGCGACGAAGGCTACGGAGAATAGGTAGGATGGGCGATATTCTGGCGCGATTACTGCTTCCAATCTTGAGCAGCCTCAACCTTTATTCATCGTGGCTGTACAAAAGGTGTCTGGCTGCGAGGGTGAAGCATCGCAAGGAATTGAAGGCGGCGTCGCCGTTCAAATATACCGACTCTCCGAATTTGTCCTTGGTGCTCTTGTCGTTCAACCACCGAGGGAACATCGTTCCGATTACGTCGCGTCTCAGACAGACTCAGGCGCAAGAAATCATCATCTGCGAGGATGGCTCAATCGATGGATCGGAGAGAGAATGGCTGCGGCGGCTGACCCGTCCCAACGATTTTGTGATCAGATCAAACGATATCCACGAGATCCGGTCCTATAATCGCGCCATCGATTATGCGCGAGGCGATATCGTCTGCGTGCTGCAAGACGACGATCTTCCAGATCCAAGCGGTAAATGGGTCAGCGACGCGCTTGCGCTCTTCGAGCGTTATCCCAAGCTCGCGATCCTGGGAAGCTGGATTGGAATCATGTGGGATCTCTCCGCGCCCGATCCGAGCGCCGCGACAAAGCTCTTCGGACATCAAGCGCTTCCGCTCGCCGCGCATTGGAATGTCCGGCCCATTCCATTCGTTGAGCCAGATTTGAACATGCGCTTCATGTTTGTCCATAGCGTGGGGATCGGGCCGATTTTCTTCAGGCGAGACGTGTTTCGATCTCTCGGAGGCTTCGATCAGAGCTTCAGTAAGCCCGGCCAGCCGGGCGTCCATCTCGACCATGACATATGCTTCAAAGCATGGCTTGCAGGCCACCATGTGGGGTTACATGACGCCCCCGATTTTGAGATCGGCGTAGGCGGGCAAGGAACGCTGATGTTCGGCGCTCAAGCGAGAAGCGCGAACGACAAGCGCAATTTCGAAACAATAAAAGAAAGATATGCCGACAAAACGGAAGCGATCGAGCGCGTGATCGAGCGCTTGAACGGCGACTTGCGCAGTTGCGACGACATTCCGGTCGCTCGGGAGCTTTCTTAGCCCAAGCCACGCCTCAAAAAGCGTAGGTCGAGGCTCTGAAGGCGGCGCCTCGGCCTTGTCGAAACGACCGGATAAGGGCATGCTGGCGTCGCCAACCCGCGAATTCTTCACCGATGCTTTTTGCCAACTTCAAGTCGTTTCGACGCTCGATCGGATTGATCCTCTTTCTGCCCGTCCTGCTCGCGGCCTGCTCTTTGCTGGACAGACAGGCCGCCGTCCCACCCGGGGAGAGGCGGGCGGCGACTGTGCTCGGGATCCCGGACGCCCGCTTTTTCGGCGATGAGCTGGGGTCGATCGAGCGCGTGCAGGAACAGGCGCTCCTTCGCGAGGCCAGACATCTGGGCGTCAAGAGAGGCGGCGTGCTGCCGACCGCTCATCTGCTCGCTTTATCAGGCGGGGGAGATAATGGCGCGTTTGGCGCAGGGCTGCTCGTGGGGTGGACAGCGCATGGCGACCGGCCGGCCTTCAAATTGGTGACGGGCGTCAGCACGGGCGCTCTCATCGCCATCTATGCCTTTCTGGGACCGGAATATGATCCTCTACTGACTGAAGTTTACACCCAAATGGACGCGTCGCGCGTTTTCGAAGAGAGGTTTTTGCCCGTCGCCGCCGTTGCGCAGGACGCGTTGTCAGATACGACCCCGCTCTATCAAACCATTTCACATTACTTCACCGAAGCGCTGATGGAGAAAGTCGCGGCCGAGTATCAGAAGGGCCGGTTGCTCGCGATCCAGACCACCGATCTCGACGCGGGGCGGCCCGTATTCTGGAATATCGGGGCCATAGCGGCGAGCGGGCGCCCGGAGGCCCTCGAGCTCATCAGACACATCCTCCTCGCATCGGCGGCGATCCCCGCCGCGTTCCCGCCCGTCCTCTTCGACGTCGAGGTCAACGGCAAGCGCTATCAGGAACTTCACGTGGATGGCGGCGCCGTCAGTCAGTCGTTCATCTCCCCTTCCGCATACAATCCCGAGAAGGCGCGGGAAGCCGAGGGCTTTAGAAGAAAAGTCGAGACCTACGTCATCAGAAATGGGAAGCTGAGAGCGGATTGGAGCGACGTTGATCGCCAGACGCTGTCTGTAGCGCAGAAGGCCGTCTCTGTTCTCACGAGTTACAGCGGCGCCGGTGACTTGTATAAAATGTACATGATCGCCAAGCGCGGCGGCAGCTCTTTCAGAATCGCCTATATCGGCGAGGATTTCAACGCCCCGCATCCGGCGGACTTTGATCGCGCTTATATGACGGCTCTCTATCGCTACGCATTCGACAAAGCGAAGAACGGCTACCCATGGGAGAATGCTCCCCCCGGCTTCCAAACAAAGTAATTATTGGCCCGCCAAGATGTCGTGATGGCGTTCGGGAAGGCCGTGGGCCAACGCTGAGTTATGGGCGCGGGAGCCGCACGCGCGCCCGCCCGCGTGGCGCTTCATAGGCGTCCCTTGAGCGGCAAGCGCTGCGCGAATTAATTGGACGCCTTGCGGCGAAGTACGAACCGACGGACGCCAGAAAAGTTTGCTCCGCGCAACGTCGGAGAGACCCATGCCTTTTAATCCACTCGCAGAGCACGGCTTGCCGCTGGAACGTCAGCTCCGCTCCTGGTCCGAGCTGAATGTCGAGCCGTATTCGGCTTTTTGGAGGATTTTGACCATCTCTACCGCTACGCCAATCTGATGGACCTCGTGGGCAATGGGCGTAAGTGTCGCTGCGCGCTTACCCGGCGGGTTGCGGGGTTTGACAGGAGGATCTAGCCAATGACCATTCGTCTCAACCACACGATCGTTTCTGCTCACAACAAGCAGGATGCGGCGCGCTGGTTTGCTGACGTCTTTGGTCTAGCCTTCGTAGAAGCGGATGCCGACCACTTTGCGCCAGTGCGGGTGAATGACACTTTGACGCTTTTGTTCGCCGACGCGGCGTCATTCGACGCTCAGCATTATGCTTTCCATGTCAGCGACGCTGAATTCGATGCTATTCTCGGACGAGTCAAGGATAAGGGGTTGGCCTTCGGCAGCGCGCCCTGGAGCCGAAGCGACCGAAAGCTGAATGACTGGGGCGGAGGCCGGGGAGTGTATTTCGAGACGCCAGACAGCCACCTCATGGAGCTCATGACGGTTCCACAGTGACGGACCAGCGCGAGCGGTCTTGCAATTCTCGTCGAGAAAAACGCTAGAACGACAGTCCTACGCATCCGACATGGCGGCGACGCGCTCCGCCTTTTGCGGCGCGGGGGCCGTCGCGAGGCTGGGCTCCCAATAATTGCCTTTCTCGAACATGTAGCGCGCTTGGGCGTATTGGAACATGATGCGGCCAACGATGGTCATCGTCTCGGGCTTACGTACGGCTGCGCCCCAGATTTTGTTCCACATCCGACCCTCCGACTCGCCATAATTACGCACTTGCATGGCGACCTGCATTGACTGCCTTTCGATCTCGCGCAGCGCGTTCGAATCGGTCGGCTCGGACGCCGGTCCATTGCGACGTCGCCCGAAGCTGTCGATCAGACGGAGCATGCGCGCGGTTAAGGCCGGCGGCGAATAAAGCGCATTGCAGAGGTTCTGCATTCCCTCATGCAGCTCTTCCATGCTCATGGTTTTGCACTTGATATTGGAGCTCCATGGCACGGCCTGGGTCTCGATGCCGCCCGTGAGGAGTCGTCCCTCGCGCAAGATGCGATCGTATAGGGGCGTCGCCTCGGAAGCCATCAGACCGCCAAGGCTGAATATGGGAATGGGCGTCGCCATCGCGAATTCATACTGCTGTCGAAAGATGTCGGGCCCGTCATGGTCGAAACCAACGATCATTCCTCCCATGACCGAGATCCCGCGCTCGACGAGCTTTTGAACCTCCTCAATGAGGCTGATCTTGAGGTTCTGCCTTTTTCCCGTTTCACGAAGGCTTTCCAGGTTCGGCGTCTCGATGCCGATGAACACTTGCGTCAACCCTGCGGCCACACACAGATCGATCAATTCGTCGTCACGCGTCGCGTCGATGGAGATCTGGGTGACGAACTCCATCGGGTGGCCGCGACGCCACTTTGCGATTGCCGCAAGCAGCTCCTTGCAATGCGCCCGATAGGCGGTGAAATTATCATCGGCCAGAAACGTCGTGCGATAGCCCAGGGCCCAGAGCGCCTCGAGCTCGCTGATGACATTGGCGATGGGTTTGTGCCGCTGCTTGCGCCCGAGATATTGGATAACGTCGCAGAATTCGCATTCGAACGGGCATCCGCGGGAAGTTTGCACGGCGCCAAGCATGGCGCGGTCGTTGCGATAGAGGTCCCAGCGGGGCGCGGGAGACAGCGCTAAAGACGGCTTGTCGCCAAAATAAGCGTCCTTAGGCTTTCCGGCCCGCAAATCTGAAAACAGGGCGCTGGCGATCTCCTCTGCTTCTCCGCACACCATGACGTCACAATGGCCGCGCAGCCGTTCCGGGGAGAGACTTGCATAAGGACCGCCGATAATGACGCGTTTGCCGCGCCTGCGGAATTCGTCAGCGATCGCCGTCATGCGCTGGCGCTGGCTGACCTTGCCCGTGATCGCGATCCAGTCGGCCGGATGATCGAAGTCGACGCGGGAGGCGCTCTCGTCGCAAATCTCGACCTTGAAATCCGAAGGGGCCAACGCCGCAACAGTCGAACAGGCGAGATCCGCCATCATCACGCCGCCCGGCCCGCCTCGAGCCGCGAGCGCCTCGGCGCCAAAGTAAGTGGGAAAATCGGCCATTGGATTAATAAGATAAACCGTAGTCATGACCGAACCCGCCGCCATTAATTACTCCAATATCTCACTTCGAAATTGGGGAGACAAGCTGAAGCGTTTCCTCGCTGGAGGCTATGAATCCCTTAAATCTTCTGCTCCTGCTCTTTACTGTTGAGATGACTGCCGCGATCCCGCCGAGCTCGGATCGTGCGACGGCGCACGCCGCTGCGGACGGACGGCAGCTACGTTCTTTCCACTAAAACATCGACTTCCTTGGAGGGAACAATGAACATTCGCAAAGTCGTCGCCGGCGCCGCCGCCGCCGCCATCCTCACATTCACCGCTGCGGCGTCCACGACGCCCGCTTCTGCCGCCATCTCATCCGAGCACACCAGATCACATCGCACAGCCGTCTTCGAAAACGTGGCCCCGGGCACGATTGTCGTCAGCGTCTCCCAGCGCCGCCTCTTCCTGGTGCAGAATGACGGCAGCACGATCAGCTACCCGGTCGCAGTGCCGAAGCACGGCAAGGAGTGGTTCGGGGTCACTTCGATCCGCGAGAAGTTCACCAATCCCGACTGGACGCCGCCGACCGATGTCCGCGCCGACCACCCCGAGTTGCCCGATGTGATCCCCGGCGGGGCGCCGAACAATCCGATGGGGACCCGCGCGATGCTGCTCGATGGCGATCAGGTCGCGATCCACGGCACGACCAACAAGATGCGCGCTTCGATTGGCACGGCCGCGTCTTATGGCTGTATCCGCATGCGTAACGAGGACGTGACCGATTTGTTCGAGCGCGTGAGCGTGGGGACGACTGTCATCATGCAGCCCTGATTGAGCGTCGCCCCTCATGACATGGCCACTGCCCTCTTCACGGAAGACGTCGGCGAGCAGCTACATTGCGGCCAAGATGGACCATGGAGAAGGGGCGCTCGTCAGGGCATGTGCACAAGGCGCAATCGAGTTGAGCGGCGTCGCGCTACGCATCCAAGAAACGTCTCCCCCGCATGCATGTGTACGGCGAAAGAATATTGCGCCCCTGCCAATAGGCGCTTCGATCCTCTGCAAGCGCCGGGTGCGCGCCACGAGCCCCGTTAGAAGAGAACCGCATCACGAGAGCCTTACTGCTCAATGAAGGTCGGAACCGCAATCGACGACCGGATTCGGTTTGTCTCGGCTTCGAAGGCGTCGAGCGCGTCCTCCTCGAACATGGACCTCAGCTTGCCATGCCCCAGATGCATTTCATCTGCGGCAAGATCGCGCTGGGTCTCGAAATCCTCGATCTCGGTCGGGCATAGTCGCTCGAATTCCTGCGGCGGCGTCGTCAGCGCGAGCAGCGTCAAGCGCCGCGCCGCAGACAAGGCGAGTTCTTTGGCGGTCTGGCTGTGTAGACGGCTGTAGCGCATGGCGATGTTCCTCTCCGTTTAGCTGGGGCAAAAACCCCCGGCGGGAAGCGGCGGGCGCTAAGCTGCAGGCCATATTGGCGGCTGCCGCCAGCTGGAGCGTCACGCCACAGTCGGTGGCAGACATGTTGAAAACAATCGAGATCATCGATGGTTTCTCGAGGCGAAGCGCGTCGGGAGGGAAATGTTGCGAATGTAATACTCCTCAAGCGGAGGTCGCGCCGGCTCTTTGGCTTCAGCTTTGTTTTGCGCGCGTCTTCGCTCGCGAATGATTAGTCGTTGGAATGCACGGCGGAAAAACTAGAACTTGCAAATAACGCTCCCCGACACGGACCTGGGCTCGCCGTGATAGAGCGCGCCGTTGGAGGTCCAATTTTGCTGGTTGGTGAGATTTGCGGCGTTGACCTCGAATTTGAAATTGTCGCTGAGCTTATAGCCAAGCGACGCGCCGAGCATTTGCTGGGGCGGGAGGGTGAAGCCGGGGGTGTTCGGCAGGGTCGCTTCGGCGCGGCTGGCGTAATAATAGCTCGCGCCGAGTTCGAGGCCGTCGAGGAGGCCGAAATCCAGCGTATAGGCGAGCGAGACATTGTAGACGCGGCGCGGCGCGCCCAGAAGATCGCTGCCTTGCTGGGAGGGGACGTTGTCGTCTTTGGTGACGAGCGCATGCAGAAAGGTCGCGCCGGCGGTCAGACGCAGATTGGGCGTAAACTGCGCCGTTACATTCGCCTCGATCCCATGGCTGTGCTGCTGGCCGGTCACGACCGAATAGAAGCCCGAGGGATTGGCCGGATTGGGGATGGCGACATTGTCGCGAGTGATGTCGAACAGGCCGATCTCGACGATCGCGCGGCGGTCGAAGAGCTCGCGCCGCACGCCAAGCTCATATTGCGTATCCTGCTGCGGCGGCGGCGTCTCGCCGCCTTGAACCCGCACGCCGGTATTGGGAATGAGCGACTTGCCATAGGCGGCGAAGATCTGCGTCTCGGCGTCGGGCCGAAACAACAGGCCGGCGCGCGGCGAGAAATAGCCGTCGATTCCCTTGCTCAGGCTCGCCGTCGGCTCTCCCGTGAGCGCGCCCGAGGGATCGAACACGCGCTCGCGCTGTGAAAGAAGATCGTAGCGTCCGCCCAGAAGAATGCGCCAGTTTTCATTGAGGTCGATGAGGTCCTGGCCGTAGACCGACCGGCTGATTGCGCGGGCGACGCCGTTCGACCAATAGGCGCCTGCATAATCGACGCCCGGCGGATAGACGGGGAAGAAGATGTTGAGCGGCGCCGCTTCATAGCGGAACATGTCATTGGAATAGCCGAAAAAATAATCCCAGTGCTCGGCGGCCATGAACACCGTGTGGGAAAGAAAGCCCGTCTCGAACCGGCCGTTGAGCCGCAGTTGCGCGTCGAAGCTGCGGTTGGCGGTGCGGCTGCGCGCCGGATTGCCGAAGACGACGGACTGAAAGCCGTCATAGCCCCAGCCGGTGAACCAACCCCAGCGACTGGCGTAGAGAAAATAATCCACGACGGCGGAAACGCTCCAGTTCGGGCCGAGCGCATGCTCATAGGTGAAGGTTAGATCGTCGAAGAAGGGCGTTTCATGTTCATTGGCGGGAATGCCGGCGTAGAACTCGCGCGCAATTCCAAAGAAGATCGGATCGGCCGGCACGCCGTCCCGCCACACCAGCCGCGCGCCATTGTGCTCGGCGCGCAGCGTGGCGCGGTCGCCATTGTCGGCGGTGAAAGCGAGCATCGGCGCGACGTCGAAGCTGCGCGTGCGCACGAAGTCGACGAAGCTGCCCAGACTCTGCGCCGAGCCGGTCAGCCGGAACAATAGGTTCTTGTCGTCGGTGAGCGGGACGTTGATGTCGACGGTGAGACGCTTGAGGCCGAAGGAGCCGAGGCTCGTCGCCGCGCGGCTGAAAGTCTCCAGCGTCGGCGCCTTGCGAATATAATTGGCGGCCCCGCCATAGCCGCCGAGAGCCTTGCCGAACAGCATGGCGCTCGGCCCCTTGAAGAACTCGACGTGGTCGACGGTCGAGAGATCGACGTCCTGCGCCGTGAAGCCATGCGCAGCGCCCTCGAAGAGCGTAACGCCGGAAGGAAAGCCGCGCATGACGAAGCTTGGCGAATAGGCGGCGTTGGAAGCCGACTCGTTGACGAAGACGCCGCTCTGATCGCGTCCGAGCGTTTGCGCGCGCGGCGCGGCTTTTGGTTTGTCGTCGGCCGTCTCCCGGCGCTGCGCGCGAGATCTGTCCTGGTCCCGGCCCTCGCCTGTCTCCTGCGGGTCGCGGTCGCGTCGGTCGCGCGCCGCACGCGGCCGCTGTTTGTGTGCGCGCCGCTCGTCGCGCGCGCGCGAACCCTGTGCGGCGGCAATCTCTTCGCTGGCGTCGCGGCGCTCGTCCCCGCCTTCGGCGGCGGACGCGGGGAGGCCGCCGCAGAGAAGCAGGACGAGAACGAGGCGCGCCGCCCTCATGCAGCGGTCGGCGCGCCGTCGCAGACGAGCCGCACGAGCGCGCGCGCCGCCGGATATTTGCGGTCGACGGCGATGTGCTTCAACGGCGCGACAAAGCTCTGCGCGCGCGTGTCGCCGCAAATCGAGAAGCGGCACATCGGCCCATGCGCGCCGCCGCCGTCGAAGACGTCGATCACCAACAGGCGCGGCGTACGCCGTCCAGCGGCGCCCTGGGCGCAAAGATAGGCGAGCAGCGCTTGCCGCGGATAGGCTCCGATCGGGCCGGCGCGGCGCAGGCGGTCGATAAGGCGGGAAAGGCCTTCGTGATCAAAAATCATGCTGATCTCCACGCGCAATTGCAGAGTTCAAATCAAGGGGTGCGTCGGCTTGAAAAAACTCAACAAGCGGCCTCCTCCCGTTCACGCGCCCGGCCAGGCGCCGGGCGCCGACCGCGCTCCCGCCGCGCCGAACGCTTCTTCCACCAGATGTAAACGCCGGTCACGGAGAGCATGATTATCAGCAAGCCGAAAAGGCTCACGAAAATTCTGTAGGTCAAACCAAAGACATTGGCTTTGTGCAATTCGTAAAGCCACGTCGTGATCGTATTGCCGGCGCGATGCCCTGTTGGCAGCGAGACGTCACGCAGCGCCCCCGATGAGGCGTCGAACCACACCGACGTCTGCCCGTATTTGTCGCCGATGTCCCGCGACGACCGCACGCGATATTCCCACACGCCTTTGTCGCGGAGAATATAGAGCGCGAGGTCGCGTTCGATCTCGAACCCATGCGCGCGAGCCTGCTCCGCCATAAGTTGACGCCCTCGAGATTGCGCCCGTTCCCAGGACAGCGGTTCGATATCGCGCGGCGGCGATACAGTTGGCGCGAAATAATAGGGTTGCTCGTAAGCGAAGACGAGCGACATGACGCGCGAATAAAACCCGTTGAGATTCATGTAGACGCTCGACCAGGCGAAAATCAGCAAGAACGCCCAGAGCCATAGGCCTCCGGCCCTGTGCAGGTCGAAGTTCACTCGGTAGAACGATCCCGCGACCTTGACCAGCCATGCAGGCTTCCAGCGTGCAAGAAAGCTCTTGCGGCTGCGTTCGCCGGCCGCTGGCAGCGTCAAATAGAAGGCCACGAAGCAATCGAGCGTCCAAACGAGCGCGGTGAGCCCGAGTAGCCAAGCCCCGATTTCACCGGCGGCAAGCGTCATATGAACGCGATAGACAAAAGGCATGACGCCCGCCCGCGTCGTCGGGAAGGCGCCCCAAAACAGGCGTCCGAGTTCTGCGCCCGTCCGCCGGTCGAGATAAATGTAGTCGAAACCGAGCGGCGCTGCGCCGCTCTTCGACTCCATGCTCATCTCGACGAGAGAATCATAGCCGAAATAGACCGTATTGACCTGCCCGTTGGGCGCGAGCGCTTCGGCGCGCTGCGCGAGCGCGGCGGCGTCGAGGCCTGCCGTCCCCGGCAGGTCGGCGTAGAGTTCAGGCGCTAACAGATGGTTCAATTCTCCGTAGAATGCGAGGAGGCTCCCCGTCCCGCCAACGATGATGAGGAAGCCCGCCATCGCCAAGCCGGTCCATCGATGAAGCAAAACCAGGAGCGCGCGCGCCATGACTAAAACTCCATTCTTACCGTCCCCGTCGCGGTGAAGGGCTTGGCGGGAATGCTGGAGTACGGCGCGGAAAAGTTGTTGAAGAAGTTGTCCGGCCCAACGAAATACTGCGCATTATTGATATTCTTCAAATTCAACTGCGCGGTTAGCTTGTGGCCTTCGAACAAGGTCGCATAACTTGCAAAGGCGTCTAGCCGCGCCCACCCAGGCAGCAGGAACGTATTCTGGATGTCGCCCCACGCGCGCGTCGCGGCGGTGACGCCTCCGCCTACTCGGAAACCAAGGCCGTTGTCGCCAAAATCATACGTCAGGAAGACTTTGCCGGAGTGACGCGGGACATTGTCTCTGTGACGTCCGAGCAGACCGCCCTGTTGCCCGAAAATCAAAGGATCGAGAATGCCGAAGGGATTGAGCGGGTTGAAGGGATTGTCCGCAATAACCTTGGCGTCGATATAGGCGTAGTTCGCGGTAACCGCGAGCCGGTCGGTGATCGCGCCGAGGACGTCGAGTTCGACGCCGCGGCTGCGCTGCAGGCCAGCCAGGATGAAAGCCCCAGGACCACCCGCGAAATCGCGGGTCGGCACGCCCGACTTGGTGATCTGATAGAAAGCGAGGGTCGCATTAAGGCCGGGAAGAGGTTCGGCTTTCAGTCCAGCCTCCCACTGCAGGCCCCTTTGTGGTCCAAGCGGCGCGCCGGTGGCGGAGAAGCCATTTCCGACGCCGAAGGAGCGCGAGTAGTTCGCATAGACGCTCACCTGCGGAAGGACATCGAGGACGAAACCGGCGCGCGGGCTCCAGGCTGTGTCAACGGCGGTGTCCGCCGCAAGGCGCGCGTCGATCGCCGCCTGCTGAGTCGCTGTGTAATCGCCGCAACAGCTGCTAGAGAAGCCGGCCGTCTGATCGGCGACGTCATAGCGGGCCCCCAGCAAAATGTGCAGACGCTCAAAATAGGTGACCAGATCCTGAACGTAAAAGCCTTTCTGACGCGTCAGGGTCGAGGAATGATATTTGAAGCCTGAGCCTGCAATCGCGTCCCAATAGGCGTAGTCGGGCACGCCGCCGTAGACGGGGTTGACTATATTGATCGGGTAAAGCCCCGCGCCACCGCCGGCGTAATAGGAGAAGTTATTGTTGTAATAGTCGAGGCCCATCAGAAAATTATGTCTTCCGCCGAGCGCGAGGAATTTTCCTTCGAGGTCGATGTTGGTCGAAAATGTCTGGCCGCTGACCGTTTGGGTTTGGGTGAGACGTTGGAGAGTCTGCCAGTCGGGGTCGACACAGAATGGCGTCGAGCAGGACGCCGACAGGTTGACCCCTTGCAGACTGCTATGGGCGTAAAGAAACCTGTTCGTGACCTTCCAGTCCTCGTTCAGGTTTTGTCGAAAGCGATAGCTAACAGTTACGTTATCGCTCGAATCAATGGGATCGGTCGGCTCCTGAAAGGAGCGGCTGAGCGGAACGGGAGCGGGAGCGGGGCCGATTGTGGGTATCCCGACGTCGGACTGCGCCCTTTGGCCGAAATATTGCGTGTCTAGTGTAAAATCTGTCCATTCCGTCGGCCGGTAGGCGATGACAGGCGCGACAAGGACGCGTTCGCCGCCCTGGAAGGTTCGGAACGAGCCGTTATTCTGATAAGCGCCCGACACGCGGTAAGCGAGGCCCTCCACCTGGTCGATCGGCGCAGACAGATCCCATTGCGTGCGATAATAGTTGAATGAACCGAACTGCTGCTCCAAAACGTAGCGCGGGGCGCCAAGCGGCTCTTTGGTAATCAGATTGATGATGCCGCCAGGCTCGGAGCGTCCGTAAAGCACCGACGCGGGACCCTTGAGCACTTCGATACGCTCGATATTGGCGGTATCAAAGTTGAAACCGTCGGCCTTCAGATTGTTGCGGAAGAAATTCAGAACCTGGAAGCCGCGAATGTTGAAATTATATCCGGCCGTGTCGGTGTTGTTGGACTGGACGCCCGAAACGTTCTCGAGCGCTTCCTGGACCAGCGTCGTGTTCTGGTCGACGATGACCTGCCGCGGAACGACGCCAACCGAGACGGGCAATTCTCTCAGCGGGACGTCCATCTTCGCGCCGGTGGTCACGTTGTGGACGACATATCCCTCAGTCGGCGTTCTGGGCACGCTCGCAAAGCGCGACGCGACGGATGATCCCGAACCGGCATTGGGACCGGGCGCCGCGGCGCCCGTGGCGGCGCCGCCGCTGCCGCCGTTTTCGCCGGGAACGGGCTTCGGCTTCCCTCGCACGCCGCCGATCTCGATCGTCGGGAGGGTTTGCTGAGCCATCGCCAGGGAAGAAGGGGCAAAGGCAAGCGCGCCGGCGCAGACGCCGCGCGAAAGAAGCAAGCGTAACATTTGTTATCTCCTGCGGCGCATCGGCGCCCGATCGTCGGATGTGAGCGAGGGGGATCGATCAGGAGACAACAGGCGGCGCTTGAGCCGACCAGACGCTCCCCCAGCCTGACGGCCGCTCGCAGGAGAGCGAGACAGAGACATTTATTGGCGCGAGATGGACAAAGAGGGCGCGGCTGCTGATGTCGCGTTCGGGGGAGAGCGGCGCTTTGGCGTAGGCCGCGGCGCCGCAAAGGATGCAGCAGACAGACGCCTTCCCGGAAGGCGCTCCCGATCCGTCGGCGCCGGATGAACTCTTGCACGGGATATCCAGCAACGAAGTTACGGCGTCGCCGTCTGCGAAACGGGACTTCGGTCCCCCGGAATGAGCGGCAATGACGCCTTGAGCGAAGAGAGCAATCGCGATCAGCAAAGCCAGCAGGAAGCGACGCGCGAACCGCTCCGTCTCCCGGCTGGTTCCTGATCTCGTCACGTCGCCTCGCATCTCGATCGCTTTGCCCTCTGCTCCACGCCGTCCGTCGAAACCGCTTCATTCGGTTGGAAGCAGGCGCAATTCAGGGATAACGAAGAAAGATCGCAGGAACCTCGCAAGCGGAGCCTCCGCGCGGGAAATTGCATTCTGTTGCAAGAATGCAACAGCTGCAGCGATGTCGTCACAGCCCGGTCTTGGCGATCGACAGGCTTTGCAGCGATAATGGCGGTTGCGTCGGCGTCCGCCGCCGCCAGTCCAGCTTGGGAGCGGCGCCCATGCGTATCCTTCTGGTCGAGGATCACCCCGACCTATCGCGCCAAGTGGCCGAAAAAATCCATCGAGCCGGCTACAATGTCGATAGCGTCGACACGATCGAGGATGCGGATCGCGCACTCGAGCGCTGCGCCTATGCGCTCGCGCTGATTGATCGCAGATTGCCGGATGGCGACGGCATCGCGCTGGTCCCGCGGATGCGCAGAAAGAGACCCGACATAAGAATCTTGCTGCTGACTGCGCTCGACGCCGTCGACAACAGGATCGAAGGGCTCGAGGCAGGGGCCGATGATTATCTTACAAAGCCTTTCAATCTCGACGAGCTCGTTGCACGCATTCGCGCGAATCTGAGAAAGCATAGCAGTGGACCGACCCCGCCGGTTCAAGTCGGCGCTCTCAGATTCGATCTCGAAAACCGGGCCGTCCACATTAGCGGAACGCAGGCGCTTCTGTCGCGCGGGGAGCTTGTCCTGCTCGAGACCCTTGTCAGGCGGGCCAATTGCGTCGTCTCACGGGAGACCCTGCACGCCGAGCTTTACGGATATGGCGAGGAAGTGCAGGATCATGCGCTCACGTCGCTCGTCTCGCGTTTGCGAGCGCGTCTTGCCGCAATGAACGCCGGCGCTGAAATCTTTTCTGCGCGCTCGCTCGGCTACATTCTGCGTGAAACTAGGGAGCGCGAGGAGCGACGGTGAAGGCTCACTCTTCGCTCGCCCGGCGCACCGTCGGCTATCTGGTCATCGCTCAGTTCAACGCATTTTTCCTCGCCTGGGCGGCGACGCTCGGCTTGGGTCTCGCCGGCGTCGAGAGGTTCACGCAGTCTTGGGACGAACTTGCCGCTTATAGAACGGCTAGCCTTGTCGTCGACTCGTTGAAACGGGGCGCGGACGGCCATATTGAAATCGAGCCATCGTCCGGGTTGCAGGATGAAGTTGCGCGTATTCCAAAACTGAAATTTGCCGCTTTCGAATCGAAAAGCAAAACGCCGGTCGACGGCTCGTCGCCTGAGCTCGTCGCGAGACTCGAAAAGGTCATCGAGGTCAATTCCTCTCACACGCATTTCGTTTTGCCTAGCGACCCCGAAACGCCCGCGCTTGGCTTCATGGGACCGGCGCGCACGCCCTATGGGCGATTCCACATCGCGACGTATCACGCCACATTTCGACTCGAAGACCTCTTTCATTCAATGCGCGAAGATCTGCTGACTTATGCAGCCTATTTCGTCTTTGCCGTGCTGCTCTCTGGGGCGACGGCCTGGTTTGCTGTTCGACAGGGACTCGCGCCGTTGCGAGACGCGGCTGCAGAGGTGGCCAAAATTGAACTGGACAGCTTGTCGAAGCCGCTGCTGCCGACCGACGTCCCCGTCGAGGTAAGCCCCTTCGTGGATGCGGTCAACGAAGCGCTCCGGCGCCTCGATGCATGGGCCATTCGGCAGCGTCGCATTACCGCGAACGCCGCTCACGAATTGCGTACGCCGCTCGCTGTCATGCGGGCCCGGCTGGAAAACGCCAAAGCTAGCGCTCTTGCTTCCGAACTCCTTAGCGACGCCAGTCAGTTGCGCTCTATCGTCGAGCAGATGCTCGTGGCGTCGCGTCTGTTCGAGGGGCAAGTAAGCATGGATCAGGAAGTCAATTTATCGAATCTGACTGCCGGCGTCGTGGCTGGTCTTCTCCCCTTGGCGATGGATTGCAACAGGTTTCTCGATTTCGAAGCCAATCCCCCGCACGCGATCATTAAAGGAAACCAGCGAGCGATTGAATGCGTTCTTACGAATCTTCTCGATAATGCCATTCGCGCGGAGCCTAAGAATGGAACGATTTTTGTCGAAGTAAACGCCGAAGGCTTGATATCGATCATCGATCATGGAGAGGGTGTTTCTCCTGACCACACAGACATGATTTTCGAGCCCTTCTGGCGGAAGAGCGAAAAGCTCCCCGGAACAGGCCTTGGCCTGGCTATTGCCAAAGAGATTGTCGATACCCACGGGGGCAAAATCTGGGTCGAGGAGACCCCGGGCGGCGGCGCGACTTTCAAGCTGGTTTTTCCGAAAGTCTCCGATGTCGGGGACGCCGTGGCGTAGGGGCCCTTCCGATTGGCGTCGATGGCCTGGAAACACTTCCTTGGCTTCTTGTCGGGCGGGATGGAGAGGAGCCATCAGACAACGAGACCCGCTCCACCTTGCGCGCAAGCTTTTCCTTTGGAATGAGCGGGCTGTCTTTGCCTTGGAGAAAAGGCGCCAGCCCGTCGCGTCGCTGCCCTATCCGGGCTTAAACTATACTTGGCCAAAGTTAATCTCTGCAAGACCGGAGGAACCTCTATCCGAGGCACCTGTCGTGCCTTAGATGTCCTCTGGGAGGCGGAGGTCGTCATGGGGTCTGATCAAGCTCGTGCGTCGCCTGAGCCCGGCGATTTCGTAGCTATGGTTGAACACTTGCCTGTCCTTTGTTGGATGGCTGACGCTCAGGGCTATATTTTCTATTATAATAAGAAATGGTACGAATATACTGGAACCGCGCCTGCCCAAATGGAGGGCTGGGGCTGGCAATCCGTGCACGATCCTGATGAACTTCCGATCGTCATGGAGAGATGGCGGAGGGCGCTCGCAACGGGGCAGGTCTTCGAGATGACGTTCCCCTTGCGGGGGGCCGACGGCGTGTTGCGGCCTTTCCTTACCCGCGCCGTTCCGCATCGCGCGCCGGACGGCTCAATTCTGCACTGGTTCGGCACAAACACCGATATAACGGAACTGGAGAACGCCGAGGCGAAAGCGCGGGAAAGCGCGCGCACCCTCCAAAGCGTGATCGATGAAGTTCCGGCTCTTGTCTACGTAAAAGACCTGGCAGGACGCCTCAAGCTCGCCAATGCAGCCGTCTTCCGTCTACTCGCCCAGGACGGGGGGAGGACGGGGCAGCAGGCGCAGTGGTTCAGCGAGGCGCAGGCCAAGAGCATTGCCGACAGCGACCGACGAGCGATTGACCTTGGCCAGACCCAGGAAGTCGAGGAGCAGGCGGGGTACGACGAACGGGGCCCGCGTGTTCTTCTCACGCGCAAGAGTCCGTTCCGTGATGAGACGGGCCGCGTCGTTGGCGTGATCGGGACGTCGATCGACATAACGGAACGAAAGCGGGCCGAACAGGCTGTAGCCGAGAGCGAGGCTCTGCTTCGCCAGGTTCTCGATCAACTCTTCGCCTTCGTCGGCCTTATGACGCTGGATGGCGTCCTCATTGCCGCAAACGAGGCTCCGCTCAAGGCTGCGGGGCTTTCATCCAGTGACGTCTTGGGAAAGCATTTCTGGGAGACTTACTGGTGGAGCTATTGCGCGAAGGTCCAGGCGCGAATCAAGGCTGCGACGATCGCCGCCGCTAAGGGAGAAACGAGCCGGTTCGATGTGGACGCTCGCATCGCAGGCGGAGCGCTTCTCACCATCGATTTTCAGCTGGCGCCGCTGAGAAACGCGGAAGGCGTGATCACTCACCTGGTGCCGTCCGCAGTCGTCATTGAGGAGCGCGTGCGTCTCGAAAAAGCGCGCCTCTTGCTCATTCGCGAGCTCCACCACCGCGTTAAAAATCTTTTTGCAGTCGCAGTAAGCATGGTCAATATGGGCGCCCGATCCGCCGGCGATGTGCGAGCATTTGCCGATACGCTGATTGACCGTCTTATGGCGCTTGCTCGAGCCCATGAGCTCATCGCACCTTCCTGGGACAGGGAATGCGATGCGACGGATGCAAAGACGACGATTGACCGCGTGGTCAGCACAGTGCTTGAGCCGCATATAAGAGATCCCGCTCAGGCCAGGATCTCGGGGCCGCCCGTCCTTGTCGGACCGAGCTCCCTCACCAGCCTGTGCCTCATTCTGCATGAGCTCGCGACAAACGCTTCGAAGTATGGGGCGCTGTCGGCGCCTCAAGGGCGCGTTACGATCCGCTGGGAACAGGCCGACGAAAAAATTCTGCGCTTGAGCTGGAGAGAGGAGGGCGGCCCGGCAATATCCAGATCAACCGAGAAGAAAGGCTTTGGAAGCCAACTGATGGAATTGAGCGCGAAAGGCCAACTAGGCGGCGAGTTGAGGACAGAGTGGCCCCCCGGCGGAGTGCAGGTGACGCTCACCGCCTTGCTCGACCGCCTTCCCCGTTAGGAATTTGCCGCATGCCCGCAGCCAATGCTCTCGCCGATCGGCTCGTCCTCGTTGTTGAGGACGAGGCTGTGATCGCCATGGATCTTTGCCTGACCATCGAGGAATGGAGCGGCAAGCCGGTCGGGCCCGCGTCTTCCGTGCGGGAAGCGCTCGATCTGTTGTCTGATACGCCCGAATGCAGGGCTGCGATTGTCGATGTCAATTTGCCGGACGGGGATATCGGACCCGTGCTCGACGTTCTCAAGGAACGCGGCGCTGCTGTCGTCGTCAGCACGGGCTTCGCTCTTCCGCCCGATGTTCAGGCCCGGCACCCGGACACGATGCTCTTAAGAAAGCCAACGCCTTCAAAGCGAGCGGTTGAAACTCTCATCGCGCTGATGGCCGGCCCCTAGAACGAGGGCCTCAATGCTCCTGAGCTGCAACTTGTCTGTTAGTGCGACGCCCGCATAAGAGGCACACCGGCGCTTTGGTCGTGGAGCGAAATTCGGGAATGAATCTCGCATTGTGACTTTCATGCCATTTCCCAGTGAACGGGAATCACCAAACTGAACCAGCCGGCCGAAGGGGGCAAGCAGCGCGCCTGCGACATTTTCCATTTCGAGCCCGGATCGCAATTCTATTGTCTTTCGCTCAAACTGGACCAGTCCTTGCGGCAAGAGCGCCGTGACGGCAAGGATGAAAGCACATTCTTCGCAAGGACCGCAACATCAGCCGCCCGCCTGCGGGTTCGGAGCCGGGGCGCGCGATCGCGAGAAGCTTTAATCCAGGAGAAGCGCGAAGGCGAAGCAAGGAAAGACCCCGGCTGTGACGAAGGCTGTCAACCCTGCGGGCGCTTACGATCGGTCCGCGTCGCTACCCAGACGACATGCCGGGCGCCGCCTCTCTTGGCGTTGGCCCGCACCTTGATTTCCTCGACGCCGAACCCGGCCCTGTGAAGCCGCTGAGTGAAGCTGCGGTCGGGGCCGGAGGACCAGACGGCCAGGACGCCGCCCGGGCGCAAAGCTACGCGGGCTGCGGCCAGTCCCGCCATCTGATAAAGACCGTCATTGGCTTCGCGCGACAGCCCCTCGGGGCCATTATCGACGTCGAGCAGGATTGCGTCATAGGACGCGCGCGCCGCGTGAATGAGCCGGGCCACATCCGTTTCATGAATCGTGACGCGTGGATCGGTCAGGCTCGCGCCGTGCAGGTCAACCATTGGGCCGCGCGCCCACGCCACCACCGCTGGAACGAGCTCCGCGACGACGACGCGCGCCTCTGCATCGAGGACCGCAAGCATGGCGCGCAAAGTAAAACCCATCCCCAGCCCGCCGATGAGGATTCGCGGCTCCGGCCTGCAACCGAGTCTCTCATGTGTGAGCGTTGCCAGCGCTTGCTCGGATCCACTGAGGCGGCTGTTCATCAGCTCGTTATTGCCGAGCATGATCGAGAATTCTGCGCCCCGCCGCATGAGCCGCAGCGCGCCTTCGCCGCCCGGTATCGGCGCCGTGTCGAGCAGGACCCACGGAATCATGCTGGCCTCTTCAACTTGTCGTCCATGTCTCCTCCTTCTTTCATCGATCGACCCGAGGACGACCGCCGACGGAATATCAGACTGAGATTATTCGCCGGCATTTCTACGATCTCGGGCTTTTCGAAGCCGCTCCGGCAACCAAGATCGGCCATTGCTTCGAGATCACGGACGCCCCAAGAGGGGTCCTGAGCGCGAAGCCCGGCGTCGAATGCGGCGTTGCTCGGGGCGGTATGGGCGCCGCCCCGCTTGTAGGGACCATAAAGATAGAGCGGCGCGCCGGGGGGCAGAATCTCCCCCGCATGATTGAAGAGGCCTTCCGTCGCCGCCCACGGCGAAATATGGACCATGTTGATGCAGATGACGGCGTCGGCTCGATCGATTGGCCAGGGCGCCGTCGCCGCATCGAGAGCGAGCGGGGCCTGCACATTGCGAACGCCCGTCGACGCGATCCACGCCAGGATGCTCTTGCGAGCCTTTGCGCTGGGATCCGACGGCGCGAATGTCAGCTTTGCAAGCTCTGCGGCGAAGTGCACGGCATGTTCGCCGGAGCCGCTCGCCACCTCCAGTACGAGCCCTCGTTCCGGCAGAACCGCGCGCAGGACGTCCAGGATGGGTCCGCGGTTGCGCGCGGCCGCGGCAGAGAAAAGGCGGTCATCGCTCATGAACTTGCCCTAACTCCCAAAAGCGAGCTCGACCGAACCGTCATCGCCTTATCCGACTCCTCAACGGTTGGCCTTCCCGGCCAAGCGCGCCACCATCCCCCAGATCGCCTGAATCTGCGTCCCGCTTTTCGTGTGGTATTCGCCTCCGTCATAACCCCACCAGTCCCAGCAGGCGTTTGGATTCCATCTGAAATTGAAAGTATAGAACGGCCATCCCCATCCCCAGCGGCTGATCGTCTGAGGGTAGAGCACGATGATGTGGTTCGTATCGGCCCAGCGGTTATAGCCGGCGTGTTTGTAAAAGCGGTCGCCGATTGCGTCCACCTGCTGGCGGCAGCCATGGAAGGCGACGTGCACGCGGCAGGATTCTTCAGCGCAGGCCGTCGGGACATAGGCGTAGCCCGCATCGCTCAGACTATGTCCGCGCGCGTCGCCGTCGGGCAGAAATTCTTTCTGGTCGAACTGAATGTAGCGGCCGCTTTCCTGCGCATTGCGCGGATTGAGCTTGCCGTAAATCTGCGCGAGGATGGCCCCGGCGGCGTCGAGGTTGCAGTCATCGATGAAAGGCTCGCCAGTAACGTCGCAGGCGTCTCCATAGTCCTCGGTGATCATCGCGTGGCCCGCATCCACGTCTTTTCGGTAGACGATTTGCTCGGCGGTCGGCAGGTAGAGCGCGTAATAGTCCCGCACGACGTCCATGACCGGCGTCAAGACAACCTTGTCGGCCCGGCCAGAAAACAGCCATACGCGAGAACTGTTGAGGTTGGCCACGTCGTCCACTGCGCGCGAACGCACGAGGCCGTCCGTCATCGCCTTGAGATGCGCCAGATCGGGGGCGGGATGGTCGGCGTCGGGCTTCATGCAATTTCGAGTCGCTCGGGTCGCGCTATTCTCGGCGCAGCCATAAGGGACGCCGGCGATCACGCCAGCTCCTTTCACCGTACTGGAATGCGCGACGTGGAACTGCACCGCCATGGCGGCGCCGGATGAAATGCCGGAGACTGAAGTCTCAGAGATACTCGCGCCATAGGCCGGCAGAGGATCTGCGGCAAAGGCTGGCCCTGAGCCCCCGCAAGCCAGAACCGGGGCGATGATCGCTGATCGAAAAATTTTGTCCCCAAACATTGGCCTTCTCCAAAAATGTTATGAACCCGAAGCCGCCGCAGATATGGAAGTAAGATCGTAAAGCGCGCCCGCGACGGTCGCGCTCGTACAGGTGGCCATCGTTCCAGACAGGATCGACCGCAGGCCGAGACGCGCGATTTCGGCGCGCCGTTCTGGCAACATGGCGTTGAGGCCGCCCACGAGAATGCCCATACTGCCGAAATTTGCGAAACCGCATAGCGCATAGGTGAGCAGCAAGCGGCTTTTCGGGGAAAGCGCGTCGACGCTCAACTCGCTCATTGCGCGATAGGCGACAAATTCATTCACGACCGTCTTCGTCGCCATCAACGACGCGGCGACGGGGGTTTCTTCCCAAGGCACGCCGATGAGCCATGCGACAGGCCGAAACGGCCAGGCGAAAATCCACTGGAGACTCACGACCCGACCGCCCAGAGGCGGCAATTGCGCGAGCGCAATGTTGACGAGCGTCACCAGAGCGATTGTCGTCAACAGGACGCTGACAATGCCGACGAGCGGGCCGACGCCCTCCGCGACCCCTCTGATGATCGCGTCAAAGGGCCCCGCGGGCGGATGATCGACCATCAACGAAGCATCGTCTGCATCTTCGTCCAGCCGCCACGGCGACATGATGGCGGCGATGGAGATCGCGGCTGGCGTAGCGATGACGGACGCGATGAGAATATGGCCCAGGGCGTCCGGAATGAAGGGCGCGAGAAAGCCCGCATAGATCACCATGACCGTGCCGGCGACGCCAGCCATGCCGCAGCTCATCAAGGCAAAAAGCTCGCCCCGCTGCATCTGCGCAAGATAGGGGCGAATTAAGAGCGGCGCCTCGATCATGCCCACAAAAACATGGACGGCCGCGCCCAGCGCCAAAGGTCCGTTCAAGCCCATCGAACGTCGCAACAGCCAGGCGAGCGCGCCGGCGACGCGCTGCAGGACACCCCAGTAAAAAAACAGGGACGCCAAGGCAGAAATCGTGAGCACCATCGGCAGGGCCCGGAAGGCGAGGATAAAACTGGCGCTCGGCTTCTGCACGGCGAAGGGCGTTTCGCCGCCTCCGAGATAGCCGAACACAAAGCTCGACCCGGCGTCGGTCGCCGTCTGCAGCGCATGGGCGGACTCGCTCATGAACAGCAAAATTCTCTTTACAGGCGAAAAGCCGCTCAGGACAACCGCGAGGCCGATTGAGAGGGCCAGTCCTGCAAAAACGACCCGCCAGGGAATCTTGCGTCGATTGTCGCTGAGAGCGTAGGCGATAAGCAGAAAGCAAAGTAAGGCGAGCAAGGGGCGAGCGGCGTCTGCCATATGCGCGAGTCTCTGAGCTGGATAGCCAGGGAGAATTTTGCTTTGCAGCTTAGGCCAGGGCGCCGCCGCGGTCCAGGCGGGCGAGGTCCCTTCGGCGCGCGTGAATCATTTCGACGCCCGCATGCGGCCCGCTTTCTGCGGTCATGCGTTTGGCGCGCCGTCAAACGCGCGACTTGAACGCCACGCCTGCGGAATCCGCAGCGTAGAGCGCATCCATGACAGCCTCGGCGGTGACTTCGAAAGGCTCGTTATGCGCGCTCTCTCCGGGAGCGATGGCGCGTTCCGCAATGGCGCGCGCCTTTTCCTTCGTCAACCTGTCGAGACCAAGCTCGGCGAGCGTCACTGGCAAGCCGACAGACAGGCAGAAGCCCATGACCTCCTCCATGACCGAACTGTGCTTTCCTTCCAGAACAAGCTGAACGAGCGTTCCGAATGCGACCTTTTCGCCATGCAGGCGATCATGCGTTTCGCGAGCGGCGGTCAATCCATTGTGAACGGAAGGGGCGACGGCCAGGCCGCCCGACTCGAAGCCGACGCCGGAGAGAAGGGTGTTTGCTTCTCTGATGCGCTCGAGCGCGGGCGTGATCGCCCCCACACGCGCCGCAGCCACGGCCGATGTCCCGTCGTTCAGGAGCGTCTTGTAACAGAGTTCGGCGATTGCGCCCGCGGCCAATGTGCTCACGCCGCCGACCACATTCTTTCGATGGGCGCGCATTGACGCCTCCGCCTCAAAATATGTCGCGAGCGCGTCGCCCATGCCCGAGATCAGTTGCCGCACCGGCGCGCGCGCAATGACGGCGCTATCGACGAGGACGAGATCGGGGTTTCGCTTGTAATAGAGGCATCGCTCGAACACGCCGTCTTCCGTATAAACAACGGAAAGCGCGCTGCAGGGCGCGTCGCTCGACGCGGTCGTCGGGCAACAGGCGACCGGCAGATTGAGTTCCGAGGCGACCGCCCGCGCCGTATCCAAGGTCTTGCCGCCCCCAGCGCCGATGATCACCGAGGCCGACGCCCGCCGCGCGGCTTCCTTTCCGCGCAAGATCTCCGGAAAGCTACATTCGCCGGCAAAATCCAGAACGGTGAATTGCAGCCCTGCGGAAGGAAAGGTCTCCGCCCAGGCTGCTTCGGCAATGCGCCGAGCAGTTCGGCTTGCAATGATCAGCGCCATGCCCGAAACGCCCAGTCGCTGAAGCTCCGCCGCCAAGGATCGCGTAGCGTTCCGACCTTGAACATATCTGGAAGGCGAACAGAAAACTTGCAGCATGACGTCGGCCCCGTATCCATTCCCCGGGCCACAAGGAAGCACGACGGCAGGTTTCATGTCGAGGACATAGGCCGATGGAAAAGCAATGGCTGAACAGAGGTGTAAACTTTGAACGGTGATGTCCCGACCGCCTTCGCGCCGTTCTCCGGTCCGACCTGGGTCCCAGAGCATTTTGAAAGGCGCGTCAAAGTGTCTGAGACGCCAGCCCGCCCCCGTTGACGACCACCTGATCGCCCGCGTCGATCGCCCCGGCCTTGATCTCGACAAATACGCCGTCATCGAGGCCCGGCTGGATGACGACCGGAACCGCGACCCCGTTGCGCCACGCCCACACACGCGCCCATCCGGCGGGCGGCGGCTCCAGCGACGCGCTGCCTGCGGGCGCGTATTGCAGGGCATGGCGCGGAACGCGCAGGACATCTTTTCTGCGGTCAAGCTCTATGTGCAGCAACGCCGTCGCGCCGGGTTGCGCACTGGAAGGGAGGGTCCGGGTCTCAATGACGATCCTCGGGCCGTCCTTTCCTTGAAGGGTTGCGAGCACCTCGCCTTTAACGCGCTGCGACGGATCCCTAGTAAAACTCACCGTCGCCGGGGCGCCGAGCGGCGGCGGCGCGCCCGCGTCGGGGGCGACAGCTTCAATGCGCAAGGTTCTTTCCGCTGGCGTGACCTGAAAAAGCCGCTCGCCCACATGCGTTGCGCGGCGGGTCTCCAGGCGGCTCTCGCCAATGGTCCCGCCGATCGGCGCGATGACCGGCGCGCCCTTCTCCTGCGCCGCGCGCAACGCCGCTTCGCGCTGGACCGTCACGGTCTGCGCTTGCGCCAGACGGGCCTTTGCGCGAGCAATCGCGGCGCTGGGGCGCGCCCTCGCCGCACGGTCGACCGCGGTGGCGCTCTTGCGCTGCGCCGCCTGCGCGACAGAGAGGGCCCTGCGCGCGCGGTCGATTTCGGCTTGGCGGTCAGGCGGAATGATCCTGGCGCAGACCCGCCCCGCTTCGACGCGCTCGCCGTTGTTGCAGGCGACAGCCTCGATCTTCCCGGCGACAGGCGCAGCCGCCTCGGCCGGCGGCGCGGAAACGACGACGCCCGCCACTTCGGCAACGCCGACGATCTCGCCGCGCTCGACCGTCGCAAATTCATGAGGCGCGCCTTGCCGAATCGTTCGCCAATAAAGCGCTCCGCCCACGACCGCCGTCACGAAAAGCGCGGCGCTCGCCGCGACGGCCGCGTAGCGGCCAAGGCGGGCGGACGCGACGGTCACAGCCGCAGGCCCTCGCCGCGACTTCGGCCGCTTGTGACGCTCCGTCCACCATTTTTCCAGCTCCATCACGAGGAGGAGCGACGAGCCCGCGGCGAGCAACGCGCCCCATTCCGCGACCGTCGGCGGCCAGATTCGCAGCGTATCGGCGAGGCCGGGGACATGCGACGCCGCTAGATGAAGCGCCTGCGCGCCGAAGACGCTCGCAACCAACAGCGGACTGGAGAAAAGCCCCCTGTGGAAGAGCGAATGACGTTCCGAACGCGCATTCAGCGCCTGGAAGTTTTCAAAGATGACGAAAAGCAGAAGCAGCAGGTTCCGCGCGTGATCGGCGTCGGCGCCCTGAGCGATCAGCCAGTAAAACAGGCCGAAGCCGACTCCGGCCATGACGAGCGCCGAATAGGCGTTGCGCGTGATCATCACCCGGTCGAAGATCGGCTCCTCCGGCTTGCGCGGCGGATAGGTCAGCTCGTCGCCCTCCGGCTTTTCGGCGGCCAGCGCGACATGCTGAACGCCATTGGTGACGAGGTTGAGCCACAGCAATTGCACGGGCAACAGGGGCATGGGCATGCCGGCCGGGATCGCGAGCAGGAAGAGAAGCAGCTCGGCTGCGCCGGTCGAAACCAGAAGGAAGATGACCTTGCGGATATTGGCGTAGGCGACGCGGCCTTCGAAAACGCCGCGCACGATCGATGCGAAATTATCGTCGGCGATGATGATGTCGGCGCTTTCCTTTGCGACGTCCGTCCCCTGCTTGCCCATTGCGACGCCGACATGCGCATGTTTGAGCGCCGGCGCGTCATTCACCCCATCGCCCGTGACGGCGACGAAATGGCCGTTGCGCGTCAGCGACAGGACGATTGCGAGCTTCTGGATCGGCTCGACGCGGGCGTAGATCCGCGCGCGGCGGGTCAACGCGTCGAGTGCGCTTTCTCCCGCTTCCTCTGCGCGCTTCACCGCGTCGCCCGTCACGATCTGGTCCGGGGAAAAAGCCATGCCCGCCTCTTTGGCGATGGCCGCGGCCGTGCCGGGGGCGTCGCCGGTCACCATCGTCACAACGACGCCGGCGTCATGACACGCGCCGATGGCGCGCCGCACGTCCGGCCGCAGCGGATCATGCATGCCGACGAGGCCGAGAAACACGAGATTTTCGAGATGGCGCGGGCCATAGCCATGGTCCGGCTCCGGCGCGATTTCGCCCTCGGCGAAGGCCAGAACGCGCAGCCCTCTGGCCGAAAGCGCGTCCTTCTGTCGAGAGAGGGCGTCGCGGTCGATTGGCGCCAGCGCGCCGCCGACATCCATCCGGCCGGCCATGGCGATCAACGTCTCGGGGGCGCCCTTCACGAAGACGCGCACGGCGTCCTTCTCTTCGTGGAGATGGAAGGACGCCGCATATTTGAGGTCTGGCTCGTAGGGGATGCGCTTCACCAGCGGATAGCGCGCTCTGAGCTCCTCATGCCCGACGCCGCTTCGGTGCGCGGCGACGAGCAGGGCGACGTCGACGGTGTCGCCTACGCCCCGAACCTCTTCCCTCTCGCGCCGGATCTCTGCTTCATTGGGGAGCGCCGCCGCACGCAGCAGCGCCGCGAGCAGGAGATCGGCCTGTTCATTGGGCGCTACGCCGCGGAAGCAATAGGATTCGACGCCCTCGTCCGGCTGAAGGGAGAGAGCCGATCCGTCGGCCAAGACGATTTCGGTGACGGTGAGCTCATTGCGGGTGAGCGTGCCGGTCTTGTCGGTGGCGATGAGGGTGCAGGAGCCGAGCGACTCGACCGCCGCCATCTTCCGCACGATCACATTGGCTTTGGCCATGCGCCGCATGCCGATCGCCAGCGCCACGGCGATCGCGACCGGAAGTCCTTCCGGAATGGCCGAGACGGCGAGTCCGACCGCCATCATGAAAAGGTCCACGAGGCCGATGTGGCGCAAATAACCGACAATCATCAGAATCGCGACGGCGACGGCGACCAGAATCGCGATGAGCTTGGAGAAGCGCTCCATTCGGATGATCAGCGGCGGCTGAGACGCAGACGGCTTGATGAGCTCTCCGGCGATTTTGCCAACCTCCGTCGCGCGACCCGTCGCTGTCGCTTCGCCGACGCCGCGCCCACGGATGACCATCGACCCGGCGAAGGCCATCCCGTCGCGCGGCGCCGGCTTCACGTCGGCCGCGGCGCGCTTTTTCACTGGGAGAGATTCGCCTGTGAGCAGCGATTCATCGCAGCGCAGATCAACCGTCTCGATGAGGCGCATGTCCGCAGGCACGCGGCGTCCGGCCTCGAGGAAGACGATGTCGCTCGGCACGAGATCGCGCGCGTCAATTTCCTGCTGGACGCCGTCGCGCAACACGAGCGCATGGGGCTGATCCTTCTGGCGCAGCGCGGCCGCCGCCTGACCCGCCGAATATTCCTGAACCGCGCCGATAATCCCGTTGACGATCAATACGACGCCGATGAAAGCGGCGTCTTTTGCGTCGCCGATCGTCATCGCAACGGCGGCCGCGGCGACGAGAATGTAAATCAGCGGACTGAGAAACTGTCTGAGGAAAACCGCTGCGAAGGAGGGCGGTCGCGCTTCTGGCAGTGTGTTCGGGCCGAATTCGGCGAGGCGCGCGCGCGCCTCGAGGGTCGTCAGTCCCTGCATCATGCTCCTGTTTCGCCCAATGTTTGGCTTTCGCTCGCGCCGCTCCACAGCGGGCGCAACTGGCCGTTGCGCGACATCCTCGCCTCGTCCGTAGCGCTGGCGCATTCCCCGGGCGCTTGCGCCCAGCAAAGCTGGCCTCTGCGCCGTGCGACTTGTTTCGGTCAAGACGTTCAAACAAGAGATAGAGTAGCGGGCTGCTCAGGCAAACGGCCGAACAGAAGGACAAGAGGAGACGCCGCCCCGACCGGCCGCCGGCCGCTTTGGATCGTTGGCCGCTGCTGAAGCCGCGCCAGGCAAACGCGCGCCTCGTGAAGCGCCACGCTCTCGCACGCTTTAGTAATACACGCGTGGCGGCACGCGCCTTGCGTCACGCGTCCCAAGGAAACGAAGCGGAGCGCGCAGTGCTCGATGTCGCAATAGTGGGCGCTGGGATTTGCGGCCTCGCGCTCGCCCGGCGCCTTGCAAAGGCAGGCGCCGCCGTCGCGCTGTTCGAGGCGCGCGACAGGTTGGGCGGCCGCGCTTTTTCTGTAGAAAACCCGCCAAGCGGACAAAAGCTCGATCTTGGGCCGACCTGGTTTTGGCCGGACAGCCAGCCGGCAATGGTCGCGCTCATTGGCGAGCTCGGCCTCAAGGCTCTCGATCAGCACGACCCCGGCGACGTCTTGCTGATGAGCGATGCGGAAGCGCCCCCAGCCGTCCAATTTTCGCCTCGCCTGCACGGCGGGGCTCGCCGGTTGCACGGCGGCATGGCGGCGCTCGTCGAGCGTTTGGCCGCCGAGGTTCCCGGCGCGAAGGCGCATCTCCAACATGTTCTGTTGCAGGCGCGCAATTGTCACGAATATGTCGAACTCCGGTTCGATCGCCGCGGCGAGACGGTGATCACATGCGCCCGCAAGGTCGTTCTCGCCCTCCCGCCGCGCCTTATGGTCGAACGGATACACTTTGCCCCGCCCCTGCCCGCCGACCTTACGGCGACAATGCGAGACACGCCCACCTGGATGGCGGCGCAAGCCAAAGCGGTCATCGGCTTTTCCGACCCGCCGGCCTGGCGCGCGCGCGGACTTTCCGGAAACGCCTTCGTGCCTCACGGGCAGGCCGTGCTCGGCGAAGTTTTCGACGCCTGCGACGCTTCAGGCGAGAGGGCCGCGCTCGGCGGCTTTTTCGCACTGCCGCCCAACGCGCGCGAGCGGTTTCGCAAGGGCCTTCCGATGCTCGCGGCCAGCCAATTCGTCCAGCTCTTCGGCAAGGCGCTCGAAAATGGGGAGCTGCATCTCTTGGATTGGGCGCGGGAGCCCTTCACCTGTTCGGAAGAGGACCGGGCCGGGTCGGGCGCGCATCCCGACTATGGCGCGCCGCTCCTTGGCGCGCCGCTCTGGGACGGCAAGCTCTATATCGGCGGGACGGAGACGGCGCGCGACGGGGGCGGCTATGTCGAGGGCGCCCTCAACGCCGCCCGGCGCATCGAAGGGCAACTGGCGCCCGCTCGACGCGCCGAAACGCGACGCGCGTCGCATGACTCCCTTGACGTCAACCAGCGCTCGCTCGAGCGCTTTGCGCAATGGGTCGCTTCGAAGCGCACGGCGACTTTCGCGAGCTATCGGGAAAGACTGAAAGACGCTCTGTCACGTGGACAAAGGGAGCAACTCACGCAGCGGGCGATGCTCGGCGCGATGGAGGCCCTGTTCGCCGAGGCGCTGGCGGTGATCGAAGACTTGCCTTTCGATCTCACCGACGTCGCAGTCGAACGCGGACGCTGCGATCTCACGCCGCAAGTGCAGGCCGCATTCGACGGCGCCATCCAGGCCCTGCTGGACGCGGCGATCGACTTCAACCAGACGTCCTGTGCGCTTTCGAATTTTCCGCTCGAGCACAGGCCGTCGAAAGAATATGTCTCGACCACGTTGCGCGACATCGCGGCCGCTTGGCGGGAATTCTCTATCGCGGCGAACAGCCGGCTGCTGGCCAAGCGCGCCGCGTGACGGGCGATCCCTCAGCTGATCGAGGAAATGCGAATCGGCGCCTCGAGGTCCGCGTAAGCAATCTTGATGCCGGCCTTCGCAACGGCGGCCTCGTCCGGGTACCAGGTGGATTCGTGGTCCAGGCCGCCATATTTATTGAAAACCATTACATATTTCGCTTTGAGATCCACTTCACAACGCAGGCCTTTGCCGGGCCGGTCAATCGGGCGAAGCTTGCCGTCCCAGTCGATAAAGTAACCATTAGTTGATGTTTGCGCCTCGGACATGTCCGCTTCCCGACTTTGTTTGACACCAAGCGCAGGGAAGCATTTTGTGCGCCAGACAGGAGATGGCCGGAGCCGTTTCCTTCAAGACTTCGGGGGCGCCGCCCTAACGAAAAAGAAAGACGCCCGCCCCCGCCGCCAGCAACATGAGCGGCAAGGGATTCATATGCGTGAGCATTAAAACGGCGAACACGGCGGCGGCGATCGCGCCGCCAGTCCATCCCGCGACCGCCGCCTTCGCAATGCTGATGACGCCGGCGAGCAGCAGACCAATCGACACCGCGCCAAGCGCGCGCTGGATCGAGGCGCGCCAGGGCCAGTCGGCGAGATTCGTCCAGAGTCGGCCAACCCACCACGTCAACATTCCGGCCGGAAGGAAAAAAGCAATGGTTACAAGCAACGCGCCGCTCGGTCCGGCGACCCACTCGCCGATGGCGGCGATCATCATCATATTGGGACCCGGAGCCATTTGGCCGAGGCTGTAAAGATGCACGAGCTCCGAATCCGTCAGCCAATGAAAGACTCGAACAGTAAGGTCCTTCATTTCCGGGAAGGCCGCCATGCCGCCGCCGACCGTGAGCAGCGACAGATAAGCGGAAACGCCCACCAAACCGATCATCTCTTTCATGGATCACGCCTAGGACGATAGCAGATTGTCGCCACCGCACCGACCGCAACCAGCGCCAGCAGGACGGATTGGTGAAGCCCCGCAACAATGAAAAGGGCGACGGCGGCAAAGAAGATTTCAGACGGGCGACGGATGGTCTTGGCGCCGAGTTGGATAGCCACGTAGAGCACCATGCCGACGGCCGCCGCCGACACCCCATGAAGCACCGCCGTGACGATGGGGTAGTCCCGATGCGTTGCATGATACGCTGCGGCCGCAGCCGCCATAATGAGACCGCCGGGCAGACAGATTCCAATAAGCGCGCAAAGGGCCCCGGGGCCGCCGCGCAACCGGTCGCCGACGAGAATGGCCATATTGGAGGCGTTGAGGCCGGGAAGGCACTGGCTGATGGAGAGCAGTTCGACGAAAGTCTCGTCGTCGACCCATTTGAGCGATCCGACCAGACTCGAGCGCAGATAGCCAACCACGCCGCCGCCGAAACTGGTTGCGCCGATCGTCAAGAACGCCAGAAAAATCCTTCCGAGCGACACCTCTGTCTCGGGATGCAATTCATTACTCATGGCTTTGCGGAGGATTACCTTTGAGCCGGTATACCGCGGCTGTTTTGGTGACGCCAAGGCTGACCCAGTCCTGCGCCTCGTGTTGCAGCAAAGCAAAAAACGCGGCGCATTTTTCGAGCGCCTTGGCGCTCAAATCCTCCCGCCGCTGGAACTTGCTCTGAAAAGAAAATTCACCCACGAGTTGGCGATGGTCTCCCCGTGCGCGCCATACAGAGACATTGCTCGCCGCCTCGAATCCCTTGCCAAAATCCAGGGAGCCGAGCTGTTGCAGCACCTCCTCGACCGCCGTGTGATTGACGAGTTGCAAGTGTCGTCTCGTGCGACTGAGCAACGGCTGAAGGGCGGGAAAGACCTCGGCAAGCGTCTCGCTCGACGTGAGATCGTTAGCGAAATGCAAGGGATTCAATTTGAATTCGACATTATGGGAGAATAGCGAACGCGAACCGCCAATACGGTCCTTTCGAGGCAGCCATTCTTCCTTGAACTTGATGCGATAGGCTCCCTGTATGCTCGGCCGCACATCCAGCGCCGACGCGGCGTCGAGATCAGGATGCCGAAACTTGAAGACGATTTCCGGTTCGCCCGCGGGAAACCCGTCTTCATATGACGTGCGGCGGCGCAGAATGAAGAAGTTATTATAAAGTGCGAAGTCCTTGGTGTCGAGAAACAGCACCTCTCGAATTTGAGGACGCAGGCCCTCGCAAGACTCCGTCTCGAAATCGACGCCGGCGCGTTTGGCCGCCTTGCGCACGATCTTGGCAAAATCCTTGAAACTCTGGACCGAGGTGAAGCGGAGCCCATTCAAGATGATCTTGGCTTCAATGTAATGGACTTCATCGAGCGGATGGCCGTCAGCGTAAAACCGCTCCCCTGATAAATGACCGTCCCCTATGCTTCTGTGTTCAGCCAAGCGCAATTCCTCCGGCCCCGGGGAGTCGATTCCAGCGCGAGTATAAGGCTGACGCGCTCTGGTTTCAATTTGAAACGTTATGAACTCGGGTCGCCAAATGAAGCGGAAGCCGGCCGGAAAGCCGAGCTTCTCGCCGCCGACGGTCGACAACGCTTTTCTCGAGTCGCAGCGGCTGACCGAAGGGTCGTCTCAGAGTTTGACGGACGCGATTGCGCAAGCGCGGCTGCTTCGACGACGCGCATAGCAATTGTCTGACTGGGCCAGCTATGTTTGTCTTGTCGCGACGGGACGAGGGAGAGCTGAATGAATGCGCAAAAAGCAGACGTGCGCAAGCTGCAAAAGATATGGCTGTCAATCTTTGCGATGTTTCTACTCAGTTCTCAGGTCTCGGCGCAAAGCCAAACGATCGCGTCTGATCTGGCGATCGCTCGGCCTGTGACGTCACGACACGCTATGGTCGTTAGTCAGGAGGCGGCGGCTTCTCGGGTTGGGATAGACATTTTGAAGAAGGGAGGCAACGCCGTGGACGCCGCGGTCGCTATAGGATTTTCGCTTGCGGTAACCTTGCCGCGCGCCGGCAATCTCGGCGGCGGCGGGTTTATGTTGATTCATCTGTCGGAGAGCAAGACAACAACCTGCGTCGATTACCGCGAGACGGCGCCGGCGCTGACCACAAAGGACATGTTTCTCAACGAGAAACGCCAACCGGACCGCATGAAGTCACTTTTCAGCGGCCTATCGATCGGCGTGCCAGGGACAGTAGCCGGGTTGGAGCTCGCTTGGCGCAAATATGGATCGGGCCGATTTACCTTCGCCGAATTGATCGCCCCGGCGGCGGCTCTGGCGCGCCAAGGCCTGATGGTCGATGACGATCTCGCGGATTCGCTTCCCTTCGCCGCGGCGGCGCTCGCGCGCCACCCTTCTTCCGCAAAGATCTATCTGAGGCCTGATAAAACGGCGCCGCGCCCAGGCGACCATCTTGCGCTCAACGACCTCGTAGCGACGTTGGAGACGATCGCGTCCCGTGGAGCCGCTGGCTTCTATACCGGCCCGGTGGCCGAGAAGATCGTCGCCGCAGTCCAGGAGGCGGGAGGGCGCATGACTTTGGAGGATTTGGCGGGCTACCATGCTGTTGAGCGCGCGCCGGTGCGTGGAAACTATCGAGGGCATGGGATCGTCTCGATGCCGCCACCTTCCTCCGGCGGCGTGCACATCATCGAGATCGCCAATATTCTCGAAGGCTTTCCGCTGGGGGCGCAGGGCTTCAATTCCGCGGCGACCATCCACGCGATGGCGGAGGCGGAGAAACTCGCCTTCGCCGACCGCTCCCTCTATCTGGGCGATCCCGACTTTGTGCAAATTCCCGTAAGCAGCCTCATCTCGAAAATCTACGCCGATGATTTGCGGAAAAAAATCGTCAGCGATCACGCCCGGCCCGCCATCGAGGTCTCGCCTGGCCGCCCTGAGCGCTACGAAAGCGACCAGACGACTCATTTTTCGATCGTCGACGAAAATGGAAACGCGGTCGCAAATACCTATACCCTCAACCTCCCCTACGGCTCCGGGCTCGTTGCTGAAGGGACGGGCGTCCTGCTGAATGTCGAACTCGACGATTTTTCCGCGAAGCCGGGCGCTCCGAACAATTACGGATTGCTCGGCGGCGACGCCAACGCGCCTGCGCCCGCAAAGCGCCCGCTCTCCTCCATGAGTCCAACGATGGTTTTCAAGGACGGGATGCTGGAATTGGTGACAGGAGGCGCGGGTGGCTCGCGCATCATTTCCATCGTGCTTCAAATTATTCTGGACACCGTCGACCACGGTCTGAACGTTGCGGAGGCCGCGCAGGCGCCCCGCGTCCACCATCAGTGGCAGCCCGACGAATTGCGCATCGAACGCGGCGTTTCACCAGACACCATCCGTATCCTCGAGGCCTTTGGGCACCGAGTGGTCGTGCGCGAAGCGATCGGGTCCGCTTATACGATCGCTCGCAAGGATGGTCTTCTGACTGGCGCCGCCGATCCGAGGCATCGCGGAGCGCTCGCGGAAGGTTATTGAGCTCTGCGCCCTTATTGACGCTAAGGTCAGACCGCAGCGTCCGAGTTGCGATGGCGAAAGCCGACCTCACGCCATTTATAGTTAGCCGCGCTCGTTTCTCTGTTCGACTAGATATTCTGATTGTTACAGGCTTATCTATCCTGCGTTCATCCTAGGCGCTACAGCCATCATACTGTGTGGCTGCATTGATTCGCCGTGGGAGGTCAATTCATCGGCCTTCGACTGGATGACGGTCTGTACGAAGCCCAGCTTTTCGGAGACGGTCGGAGAAATAACGAAGGGGTAAAGATCCGCCTGTCCCATCGCACGCGCGATGTTGTTGAGCGCAAAGGCCAGATCGAGCCAATGGTCGAGCATGTCCGCCATTTTTGGAAACCGATAGGGATCGAATGCAACGGCGGCCGCCTTGCCATCTGCTCGTCTCAGAGTGAGGCCCGCGGCTCTTCCGGTTTCGAGCGTGTCGACAATATGTAGATAGTGCGCGAATGTTTCTGCGAAGTCCTCCCATGGATGGGTAGAGGCATAGGCGCTGATGTAGCGATCCTGCCAATCGGCTGGAGGGCCCGCCTCGTAATGTCGTTTCAGGGAGGCTTCGTAGTCTACGCGCTCGTCGCCAAACATGCTCCTGAACTGCTGGATTGCGTTGTCGTCCCGAACCAGCCTGTCCCAGTAGTAATGGCCGATCTCATGCCTGAAATGCCCCAGAAGCGTTCGGTAAGGTTCGCCCATGTCCTGTCGCGTCTTCTCCCTCGCTGCATCATCGGCTTCAGCGAGAGAGATTGTAATAACGCCGCAATCGTGCCCCGTGAAAACTGGCCTGGAATGTTCGGGCTCCAGGAAGTCAAAGATAAGCGGCTCCGGATCTTCGTCCGCCGCAGACGGATGCGGGAGTCCGAGCTTGATCAAGCTGTACAAAAGCCGCCGCTTCGCCAGCTCGATCTTCTGCCACGCCACAGCGGAGGCGGGATCTGATATATTTGGAATGGTCCGATTGTGGCGGCACGCTTCGCAAAATTCTTCCTTGGAGTCGAGCGCGATCAGCCAATTGCATCCGCGCATCTCCCAGTTCTTGCAAAAGCGATACCGCTCTGGAGCCGCATCATGGGTGCGCCATCCCCCGCCGTCGGCTTCGACAGACACCATTCGATCGCGCGTGGGATCGTACCCGAGATGGCGGTCGCAACTTATGCAGATTGTATTCTCGAATACGACCGTGTGTCCGCAATTCTGACAGTAGAACGCTTTCATAGTTGGTCCTTACGCCTGAGCCGAGCAATTATATATTACGGAGCATGGATCGTCGCTTCACGTGCATAGTAGCGTTTTGCTGCGGCCTTCACGAAGGCGGCGGCCTTCGAGGCGTCTACGACGCCCTCGTCTGCCTTGACGTCGGCCTTGTCCAGAATAGCCCTGGCTTCTGGCGTGACCGCAATCGCCTTCAAATGGGCATAGGCGTCGCTCACGAAATTAATAGCGGCGCGATCTGCGAGCAGCGCTGAAGCGCCTTCTTTGGCGACGAGCAGGACCACAGCGTCAAATATCGCCGACGGGCTTCCCTGAAGTTGCGCATCGGCTTGAAGGGTCGAACCGTCCTTCAGCATCACTCCACCGATCCTCGAGGAGACGATTTTAGCGCTCGCGCGGGCTTTTGTGACGGCGCTTATCAACGCCTCCAGCAGCTTCCCGTCTGCGCCGTCCGTAACGAGGATTCCAATACAGCGACCCTCCAACGTCGGCGGATATTTATCAATCAGACGCAACGCCGGCGACGGCGTCATGTCGACGATTTCGGCGGCGCGCGGCGCGGGTTCGGTCGGGGCCTTTATGCCGAGCCCCCTCGATACCCCCTCGACGAGAGTAACATCGACATTGAGCAGGTTTTGTAGGATCCGGCCTCTGATAGCGGGAATCTGAACCTTCGAAAGTTCAAAGACGATTGCGGATGCAATGTGTTGCTGCTCGACATTTGACTGTGAGCGGTAAAAGAGCCGCGCCTGGGAGTAATGGTCGGCGAAAGTCTCCGAACGCACCCGCGCCTTGACGCCCTCGGTCGGGACAGGGTGTGTCCGATATCCTGACGGCGTCTCACGCGGCCCACCCGGTTCGCCCGCTTCTGCAAGGCTGTTTGGTTCATAGTTGGCCCGGCCCATGGGAACCATCGTCTGCATGTGGCCGTCTCGCTGCATATTGTGAAACGGGCACCCCTTTGGGCGATTGACCGGGATCTGATGAAAATTCGTGCTTCCCAGACGCGAGAGTTGCGTATCCTGATAGGAAAAGAAGCGACCTTGAAGCAATGGGTCTTCGGACGCTTCGATCCCGGGCGGCATGTTTGATGGCAGAAACGCCACCTGTTCTGTTTCGGCGAAAAAATTGTCCGGATTCTCATTCAAAACCAAGTGTCCAACCACCTGGACCGGAACCATTTCTTCCGGCACGAGTTTTGTCGCGTCGAGCACGTCAAAAGGAAACTGCAGAGCTTGCTCTTCAGTGAAGATCTGCACGCCGAGATCCCACTCGGGGAAATTGCCGCTCGCGATCGCTTCATACAAATCGCGGCGATGAAAATCCGGGTCTGCGCCTGCAATCTTCACCGCCTCATCCCAGCAGGTCGACTGCAATCCAAGCTTGGGCCGCCAATGAAATTTGACGAAGTGGGATTCGCCGCCGTCCAGCGTCAAACGAAATGTGTGAACGCCAAACCCTTCGATCATGCGCAGCGATCGTGGGATTGCGCGGTCGGACATTGCCCACAGCAGCATATGAGTGGTTTCCGGCGAAAGACTAATGAAATCCCAGAATGTATCGTGAGCGGACGCCGCCTGCGGATACCCTCTGTCGGCCTCCATTTTTACAGAGTGAATGAGATCCGGAAATTTGATGGCATCCTGGATGAAAAAAACGGGAATGTTGTTTCCAACAAGATCCCAGTTTCCTTCCTTCGTGTAGAACTTGACGGCGAAGCCCCTGACGTCGCGCGGGGTGTCGACGGAGCCCGCTCCGCCGGCGACGGTCGAGAATCGCACAAACACTTGGGTCTTTTGCCCAACTTCAGTCAAAACTTTCGCGCGGGTATAATTCGCGAGCGACTTCGTGAGTTCGAAATATCCACGAGCGCCCGAGCCGCGGGCATGGACGATCCGTTCAGGAATACGCTCGTGGTCGAAATGGAAGATCTTCTCACGGAATGCGAAATCCTCTAGCAGCGTCGGGCCTCTCCCCCCTGCTCGGAGCGAATTCTGATTATCAGAGATAGCAACGCCGTGATTGGTTGTCAGTCGTTCCATGGACGCCGAGGCCGTCTGGTGGGTCTCTCCGCCGCTTCCAACAAAATCGATATCAGCTCGCCCATTCGTCATTTTCGGCTCCCCAGGAGGCTTAATTAAGTCGCGCAGCGGCCTTTGGGACGCGTCTGTGAGGTAAATGGAGTTTTGGCCGAACGCGCGGGTTAATTGCAGCGTTTTACTCTAAACTTGGCTTTTGCTTTTTTGTTCCGCAGACCCTTCAGATTCGTTCGACCTGGCGAGGCGTTTGAAGAAGGAGTGAAGTTGTCGTTCGTCTGATGTGTTTTGACGCCCCTTCGTTGGACCGTGCGAAGCGAAGGTGGACGCAGACGGCGTTTCGCGGTTGTGCAGTACGCTGCAGTAACGCAGCGCCGGCTACGAAAGCGGACGTCGGCAGTTCGGCTATGAATTTCGCAGATGCGGCTGTGATTGTCTCGCACCCGCCGACTGCCGACGGGATGTCGCGCGGAGAATGGCCTTCCCGCCGTTCGAAGTCGAAGAGAGCGTAAGCGTTTGTCGTTATTAGATAATCCGAGCTCGAGTTTGAGGGCTGGTCCCGGCGCAAGGAACAGCTTAGTCTCGATCGGCGTTACTGTTTGTTTCGCGTCTACAGACCCTGGATCGCCGCAATGTCTGTTACCATCCTGGAAACGCCCCGGTTTCGCTCCGGCGTCCCTGGTCTCGACGAGGTCCTGAAGGGCGGGCTTCCGCGAGGCGCGCTATTGCTGGTCGAGGGGCCTCCGGGTAGCGGAAAGACCACGATTGCGCTGCAATTCCTGCTCGAGGCGCTCAGGCGTGGCGAGACCTGTCTGCTCGCATCGAATGCAGAGACGCCTGAGCAACTCGGATCAATCGCGGCTTCGCACGGTTGGAGCCTGGACGGCGTCCAAACCACTCACTTAGCGGACGACGCCCGCGAAGCGGACGCCGCCTCTGATTACACGCTCTTTCCGGAGGCCGAGGTAGAGGTCGGAGAGACGCTTTCGCATCTTTTCGCTGAGGTCGAGCGGCTACGGCCGACTCTGCTCGTCCTCGACACAATTTCGAGCCTTCGGGTTTTGGCGCCGACGCCGGCCTTTTATCGCCGGCAACTGAAGCGTATTCGCGACTTTATGGCCGCACGCGCGTGTACGACCGTGATGCTGGACGAAGCCTCCATGACCGAGAAGGACCTGCGCAGCCAGACCCTCGCCGATGGAATAATTGAACTGCATCAGGCGGATTATACTTATGGCGCGGACCGAAGACGGCTGCGTGTGAGGAAGATGCGCGGCTGCAGATATCTCAGCGGCGCGCATGATTTCGTCATCGCAACGGGCGGGATTGTCGTCTACCCGCGCCTCATCGCCCAGAGCTATGTGAGCTTGGCCAGCACTGAACCCCTGCAGTGTGGAATTGGGCAGATCGACGCCCTCACCGGCGGCGGGCTTCCACGTGGCTCCAGCACCCTCGTTGTCGGACCTGCGGGCATCGGCAAGTCAACGATCACGACGCTCTACGCGTTTGCAGCCGCCACGCACGCCGAAAAGAGTTCTCTTCTCCTCTTCGACGAGAGCGTCGAGACTCATTTGACCCGGAGCCACGGTCTGGGGCTCGACTTGGCGGGGGCGCGGGACGCGGGACGGCTTTACATAGACCATTTGGACCCGGCGGAGCTTAGCGCTGGCCAAATTGCCCATCTTCTTGTCCGGCAGGTCGAGGAGGAGAATGTCAAGGTCGTGGTGATTGACACCTTGAACGGCTACCTTCAGTCGGCAATGGAGGAGCCCACGGTTCTTCTGCACATCCGTGAGCTCGTCTCCTACTTAAACCGCCGACAGGTTGTGACGCTCCTGACCTTAACCCAGCACGGCATACTCGGTCCCGAGATGACCGCGCCGATCGATTTGAGCTTTCTGGCCGACAATGTCTTTTTGCTGCGCTATTTTGAAACGGAAGGGACGATCCGAAAGGCGCTGTCCGTGGTCAAGAAGCGTAGTGGGAAGCACGAGCACACCATCCGTGAGTTCATTCTGCAACCGGGCGGCGTCCGAGTGAGCGAACCCTTGACCGGCTTTACTGGAGTGCTCACAGGCACGCCGGTTTATAGCAGCGCACCGGGGACACGGGGGCTTGAATGAATCCAGTTGCCGTCGCTGCCCACGACAGTCACGACGCCACGGACTTTCGCATCCTCATTCTCACGCCGCAGGGGCGCGACGCCGCCCTTGCAGAGCAAACGCTCTTGCGCAGCGGTCTTCGTCCCCATGTCTGCGCTGATATCGAATCGCTTCGCCGCGAGATCGCAATCGGCGCTGGCGCGGTGCTCATCGCGGAAGAAGCGCTTGCCGGCAAAGACGCCGCAAAACCGGACGCTTTGATCGATTCAGAGCCGCCCTGGTCGTCAATGCCAATCGTCATGCTCCTTGGCAGATCAGCTGCTTCGAGAGATTTCATTGCGCTGCATTGGCTCGAACGTCGTCCGAACGTGAACTTCCTCGAACGTCCCGTCCCCAAACGCACGTTGGTCAGCACCCTGCGCGCCGCCATTGAAGCCCGGCGCCTTCAGTACATCATCCGCGATGCGCTCGAGACCGCCGAATCAGCCGGCCGTAAGAAGGACGAGTTTCTCGCTACGCTGGCGCATGAACTGCGCAATCCACTGGCTCCCATTCGCAGCGCCGTCTACGTCCTGCGCAGGTTGAACGGCGACGATGCGGCCTCCAGAGAGAAAGCCAGCTCGCTCATCTCGATGGTTGAACGTCAGGTTGACCACCTGGTCCGGCTCGTCGACGATCTTCTCGAAGTGTCTCGCATCAGCACGGGAAAAATCACACTGCAGCGGCGGGTCGTGAACCTCGCGGACATCATCGAACGGGCGGTCGAGATCAGCGAGCCTTTAATCAAGTCTGAGCAGCACGAACTCGTCGTATCGCTGGGCGACGAACGCCTCGCGGTCAACGGCGATCCTGTGCGTCTCGCGCAGGTCTTCGCCAATCTCATCAATAACGCAGCGAAATACACCCCACGCGGCGGACGCATAGAAATTTCACTGCGGCGCGAAAGGCAAACCGCCGTCGTCAGCGTGCGCGACAATGGGATGGGCATTCTTCCAGGAATGCTGCCGCGCGTCTTCGAACTTTTCTCCCAATCCTATCGCGCCAGGGGCCGCGATCAGGGCGGTCTCGGCATCGGCTTGGCCCTCGTCCGCAGCCTAACTGAAATGCACGAAGGCCGCGTCGAAGCTCGCAGCGGCGGCGCCGGTCAAGGCAGCGAGTTTGTCATATCTCTGCCCGTGGTCGTCACGCGGGGCGAGCGCGCAAAGGTCGAGTCGAACGCCTACACGCCGTCGACCTCGCGTCGGGTGTTGGTTGTCGACGATGACAAAGACGTGGCCGACAGTTTCGTCGTATTGTTGCAATCGCTCGGCGCCGAGACGCGCGTTGCTTACAGCGGCGCCGAAGCGCTGGACGGCATGGCTGCATTCAAGCCCCACTTGGCGTTCCTCGACATTGGAATGCCAGAGATGGACGGCTATGAAATCTCGCGTCGAATACGCTTGTCCCCCGGGGGAGAAAACATCGTTCTCGTCGCGCTGAGCGGATGGGGCAGCGAAAAGGACCGCCAGCTTACCCTGGAGGCCGGGTTCGATTGCCACTATGTGAAGCCAATTAGCTTTGAGACGTTGGCAAAAATTCTCGCGTCAGACGCCCTCGATAATCTGTCGCCGGGACGGATTTGTCCGGAGGAGAGCGGCGCGCTGCCTTAGTCCGGCGGTCACGCTGCTGCGAGATTGACCGCTACCGCCCGGTACCGCTGACTCCGGCGGCGCTCCTCACAGCCTGTCCGAGCGACGTGGGACTCATATCGCTCAGCGCATCGTGAGGTAAGACCGTAACGCTTCCAGGAATGTCCATGATCGGCTGCTTTTGCCCCGTGGGTCCAGTCGCGCATGTTGCTGTATAGCCGCGCTCACTGGCTTGGCATGCATCCTGGCGCACGATTTTCCGTCCAGCGTCATGTGGACCCGCGAGCGCGCCAGGAATCAACGCGACGGCTGCTGCAACGCTTATGCATGTGGTCGCGAGACGCGGCATGCGAGCACCCAGGTTGACACGCCGCCACCCTATCGGCGGCCAATGAGTCCAGTATCCGCGCACCTGCTTTCCGCGTCAAACGTGGATCCTCAACTCTTCGGTTGCGCTAGCAGCCGCACCTGCAACCCGTACGGCTTTGTCGAGAAGGCTGGCTTAAACTCTGATCGACTCTTTGGATTGACGCTTCCGACGCGAGACCTTCTATTGAAAGCAACTCTTCGTCGGGGAGAGGTCGATCGCACGAGCGAATTCTGCGCCGTGGCTGACAGTGAGCCGCCCCCTGTGCAAGGGATGCCTCGGCGGGAGGACGTCGAAGAGCGGAAGGACAATGCAATGACAGTTGCGAAGAATACGATCTGCCTGTGGTACGATAGGGACGCAGAGGCTGCAGCCCGCTTCTACGCCGCGACGTTCCCCGACAGCGCCGTGAGCGCAGTCCATCATGCCCCGAGCGACTACCCGTCCGGCAAGGCCGGCGACGTCCTGACGGTTGAATTCACGGTCGCCGGCATCCCTTGTCTGGGCCTCAATGGCGGGCCCGCGTTCAAACACAGCGAAGCCTTCTCGTTCCAGATCGCCACCGACGATCAGGAAGAGACCGACCGCTACTGGAACGCTATTGTCGGCAATGGCGGCCAGGAGAGTGCGTGCGGCTGGTGCAGAGACAAATGGGGCGTCTCATGGCAAATCACGCCCCGCGTGCTGACCGAGGCGCTCGCGGCCGGCGGCGCGGAAGCAAAGCGCGCGTTTGATGCGATGATGCATATGACAAAAATCGACGTCGCGGCGATCGAGGCGGCTCGGCGAGGCTGACCACGCCGCTTCGCGCATTACTCGGGCTGCCTCAGCAGTGCGGAATGCGCGGTCGGCGATGTTTGAAATGGTGAAGGTCAGTATGTGCGGGAAAGATAGTCGACGATGAGTTCAACATCCGATTCAGGAATTGGCGCATTATGCGCTTTCACCATTCTCGAAACGACGCCTTGCCAGAAATTTCGACCAAGCTGCGGCGGCTGCGTGGTCACATAGTCTGCCGAGTGACAGGACAAGCAGTTGTTCTGCACAGCCTCGACACCGAGGCCTGGCTGAAAGGCCGCGGTCTCCTCAGGGAGAACGTAACGGCTTGGCTCCGCCAGAGCAATTGTCGGAACGAGCGAGGCATAAAGAGCAGTTCGGAGCAGCGTCCACATTGAAAGTCTCCATCACTGCGCAGTTACACGCACGGTCTCCACTACGTTCCGCATGTAGCCCGCAGGGCTCCACAATGGCTCCAAGGGCTGCGCATGGCCGATTGCATTGAGTGCGCAAACTTTCAAGAAATGCTCCCCTGCGGGAAGCTGCGCCAGCACATTCCACTCGCGGAAAGAGTAGCGGCCGAGGTCCGGCCCGAGTTTTGCCTCAGTCCAATCCCGCCCCCCATTGCTCGAAAACAAAACGGATTTGACCCCGTATCCGCCGTCGAAGGCGATACCCTTTATCGCAGTGTCGGCATTTGCCTTCACAATAGCGCCATCCGCAAGATTAGTGATAAAGGAGCGGACGTTCAATCGTTTGATTGGCACAGTCGCTTTTGCCGGTCGCCCCGGCTCCGTGCATGCGCAAGCGTTGTCTGGGATGCGATAGGCCGTCGTCATCCAGAAACCCGGGAAGGCTTCGTCCACGACTGCAATATCGCTCAAGTGTTTTACCCAGTATGTGCCGTAATAGCCGGGCACGACCAGCCGCGCGGGATATCCATTGAGCCACGGCAGGTCCTCTCCGTTCATGGCGTAAGCGATCAGGACTTCCCCATCGCGCGCGTGATCAATGTCCAAGGATTTGACGAAGTCGGCCGTTCCCGGCCAAACAGGTTGATCCAGTCCATTGAAAACGACTTGACGCGCGCCGGCCTGAATGCCTGCCTTGTCGAGCACTTCCTTTAGAGACGCGCCGCGCCACCGGGCGTTCCCCATCGCGCCATTTCCAAGCTGCCCCCCGCCGACACGCGGCTCCAAAAATCCGCGGCTGTTACCTGAACACTGGTTGACCGCGACAAGTTCGACCGGCTCAAAGGCTGTCTTGAGGTCGGTGAGCGACAAGGACAGGGTTCGGTCTATCTTGCCGCGGACATCGATACGATAGGCCTCTGGATCGATAGCGAGCGGAATGTCGGCCAAATGGTAACGGACAAAGAAGGCGTCGTTCGGCGTGATTGGTCCCTCGTCAAAGACAGCGAACGGCGTTTCCAGCTGTGGCGGTCGTGTCGTAAGCCGTATTAATGGGCGTTTCCCGGGATAGCGTACAAGCGGGCGCTCACCATTGGCGAACGGAAGTTGCCGGCTTTCTTCCGCCAGTGCGTATTGACGAAAAGACGCCTGGCTCAATGGCGGGCCAATCAAGGCGCCACAAGCGGCCTGTAGGAGAGCGCGCCGATCAATCATGATCATCCCTCTTCGAGGCGGACGCAAGCTGATGGATCGACGGCCGCATCAACTCAAGATGTGCGTGGAAAATGCATCGAACTGCAATCCATTCAACGGGCCACCGGCCCTTGGGCCTTTTTCCAGGCGTCGATACCTCCTTCAACATGGCGCGTCGCCTTAATGCCCGCATTCTGCGCGGCCTCCACCGCCATTGCGGAGCGCTCGCCGAAAGCGCAATAAAACAGAATATTCTTGCCAGTCGTCTCCGCCAGTTCGTGCAACAGGCCGCCATCGGCGAGGTTCTCTTGCAGATCGGTATAAGGCATATGCAGCGAGCCCGGGATGCTTCCGTGTCTGTCGCGTTCGCTCTTCTCCCGCAGGTCCACAAACGCCGTGTCCGAACGACTGCGCAGAACCAACGCGTCCGTCGCCGAAACGGCCCACCCCTTGCGCGCAATCTCATCCTGGCGAAGGCCAATGTGCATATTGGCCGGCACCGCCACGTCCATCATCTTGGGATTCGCCAGCTTCAGACTGCTCATAAGCTCGACATATTCTTCAGGCGATCCGACCTGGAGGCGCGGATTGTATCGCCTCTCCTCGTCGATCGTCGAGACGGTGTCGCCTTTGTAGTCGTGGGCGGGATAAACAAAGGTTTCGCCGGGAAGTTTCAGCAGCTTGTTGAAGATCGAGTCATATTGCGCTCTGGCGTCGCCATTCTGGAAATCGGTACGTCCTGTGCCGCGGATAAGCAGCGTATCGCCCGTAAAAACTCGATCGCCCATGACGAATGAATAGGAGTCATCGGTGTGCCCTGGCGTGTAAAGCACGTCGAGGCTCACGCCTTCAATTTCGATCCGATCGCCTTCAGCAACACGCATGGCGACGACATCCGCTTGCGTCTGCTCCCCCATCACCGTGATGCAATGGGTTCGGTCGCGTAGCGCGGCCGAGCCTGTGATGTGATCGGCGTGCAGGTGAGTGTCTACCGCCTTGACGAGCCGTAAATCGAGTTCGCGCGCGAGAAGCAGGTAGCGATCGACCTTCTCCAGCACAGGATCGATGATCAGCGCCTCGCCGCCGCGCCGGCTGGCGATCAAGTAGGTGTAGGTGCTCGAAGCAGCGTCAAAAAGCTGGCGGAAGATCACAACGCATGCTCCTTCACGACGAGACCCCGTGCAGCCTCCCGGCTCGTCGAAGAAGCTGCGTGGCAGGAACGTTAGTTAGGTGGGACAACCCTTGTGTCAAGGTAACGCCGGAACGTGGCGCCGAACCAGCGCCAGGCTTGCCGTTTGCGCGCTTCTATTTGTGCGAGTGACGAAGTCACCATGATCACTCAATGGTCTTGGGCGCCTTCGCGCCCGAGCGAGACGCCTTCGAGGCTTCTTGTTCGCGGTAGGCCTGCCAGCTTTTGTCGATGATATAGGCGTGGATGTTGTCCACGTCCCTTTCGCTCAAGATGTCCCCGAAAGCCTCCATTCCCATTGGGGCAAGGGCGCCGCCGAGCAGGATGTCCTTGAAGAGGTTGTGGGTTTCCTGCGACATCTTCCGCAGATCGGGCGTAATGTTGGGTCCGAGAGCGTGGCAGCGCGAGCATTGCGCAATGAATGCGATCTCACCAGACTGGATGTCGGCAGGCGTCGCATTATTCGCGGGCGGTCTCCGAAAGGGCTCATCTCGACGGAGCGCCGGCGTTGGGACGAGACCGCCGTCGAGCTTGAACGCGATAATTCGATTCGAATTCTGGAATTTCCGCGCGGCGCTCGACGGGGGAATTTCACCAACGCCGAATGCAGTTCCTCCGTAACCTGTTTGCACTGCGACATATTGAACGCCGTCGACCGCATAGGTGACGGGGGCGGCCATGATATGGCTCCCGGTCTGAATGGTCTTCAGGAGCTTTCCAGTGTCCGCGGCATAGACCCGGAACTCGCCATTGCCACAGCCTTGAAAGACGAGATTGCCAGCGGTGCTCATCGCGCCGCCGTCATATCCGCGCATGCCCGAACTCGTCTCCTGCTCCCACACAATTTCTTGGGCTACCGGGTCCCAGGCCCTCATGAGCTCACGGACAAGCTTAACCTTACGGGCAGCCTGGAGCGTCCTGCGGTCGGGCAGCGGCCCGAATAACGGCTTCAACGCCGCTGCGTCGTAAGAGTCGTCGGGGAAAATGCCCAGCGCGGAGAGAAAGCTGTTGACGAAGCGAACCCGCCCGCCGCTCTGCTGCAGATCAATCCAAACGCTCGATGCGTCTATGACGGGGATATAGATCAGGCCGGTCACCGGATTGAACGACATCGGCTGCCAACTGTGCCCGCCTGCCCAGGATGGATAGACGTTTTTCGGCCCAGAGTACCAGTCGGCGTCGTCGGAGGGGCGTGGCCGCCCGGTTCTGCTGTCGAGGCCAGACGTCCAATTTACAAAAGTATAAGGCTTCGCCGAGATGAATTCGCCCGTGCGACGGTCAAGGACGTAGAAAAAGCCATTCTTGTTCGCCTGCATGATAACGGAGCGCGTCACGCCGCGGAGTCGCAAATCGGCCAGAACGAGTTTCTGGGTTGCGTCGAAATCCCAGTGATCCCCCGGCGTTGTCTGATAATGCCAAGCGAGCCGGCCCGTATCCGCGTGCAAGGCCACAATAGAGGCCGTATACAACGCGTCCTTCGACGGTCCAGCGACCAGCCTGAGATCATAGGGGGCTGGGTTGGCCGTTCCAAAGAACACCAGCCTGAGATCCGGGTCATAGGCGAACCCATCCCAGGCTGTCCCGCCGCCCTGATAATCGGGAGAGCGATCGGGATTCCATGTCGTGGCCGCAAGCGCCATAGCCTCGTCTTCCGGCGGCTGCCCTGGCGCGCCCGGCACTGTGTAAAAGCGCCATGCAAGCCTGCCCGTCTCGATCTCATAGGCGGAGACGTAACCGCGCACGCCCCCCTTATCCATGTCAGCGCCGCTATTTCCGATGACCGCGAGATCTCCGGCGATATAAACCGCGCCCGTGCTGGAGTAGGGAAGCTTGTGGTCGACGATCGTATCCGCGCTCCAGAGCTCCTTGCCGGTTCCCGCGTCAAGGGCGTGCAAGCGACCATCGACGGAGGCGACAAGCACTCTGCCCTTCCAAAACGCGACGCCACGGTTGACGAGGTCACAGCATGGGTTGCGCGCGGCGCGCGGATCGGCCTTGGGGTCGAACCGCCAGATCTCTCGCCCCGTTGACGCGTCTATGGCGTAGACGTAACCCCATGCGCCCGAGGTGATCATAACGCCATCGACCACAAGCGGGGTCGCTTCCTGACCCCGCGTCGTTCCGAGATCATAGGCCCAGGCGAACCCGAGACGGGTGACGTTGCCGGCGTTGATCGACGCGAGAGGAGAATAATAGCTTTGGTTCTGGTCGCGCCCGACAGTAAACCAGTTTTGCGGCGAAGGAGTCGCGCCTTCCGCCTTGAAGGACTCAAGGTCTTCGGCGGCGTACGATAAGAGCGGCGCAAGTGCGAACGCCAAGGCCGTGAAACAGGCCCACAGCAGGCGACCTGTGCAGCTCGTCATGCGCATGGTTGAGACCCTTGCCTCTGCTGCAACAATTTTTCGCGGCGCCGCGGCGCAGGAGGCCAGCGCTCATACCCTCTCCCTCTTAGCACACGCCCACGGCTGGCGCCGCCAGTATAGTCCAAGAGGCGCGATGGAAGACCTGCCGCGCAGCGGCGCGCCTCCCCTCATCGGCCGCGCCTCATTCCGACCCCTTTCCAATTGCGACGTCGCCAGCCTCGCCTAGTTATGCCTTCAGGACAATCGTTGGTTCTGGAGGCCAGCGAACGTCGCCCGAGGTCGAAACGCGCGGAACCGGCATGACCCCGCCCCAAATAGCCATGTTCATCATCAAGCGGTGGCGTCTCGAGCACTCCATCGACGCGATCATGGTCGCCCTTTATCGGGCGGGCCATCCACTGGCCAAGACAACCATCCTGAAAGTCATCCGCACCTACGTGAACGCAAGTTCAGAAAATAACGGCTACCGCGGGAAAGCCTCGCGTTCCGCCGATCGACGAAAGCTTAACCGTCGAGACCAAGCCGGCGAGATCGGAGGCCTGTGATGGCGAATCAAATCACAAAATCACCGATGCAATATCTCGATCGCGCGGCGGACGCGCTGCGTGACCTTCACGTCGCGCCGGCGCGGCCCGACTTCGCGCCCATCAATGCCCTGCTGGAGAAAATTTCAGATCTGGACAAAGACCGCATCGCCGTCATCTCCCGCACGCTTGCACAAACCGAGACCTTCAACCAGGTCGTTCGCGAGCAGACGGAAGGAATGGAGATCGGCAATCGTTACGATGAGATCGCCAAAGCCTTCAACTCCATCCGCGACGACGCCAAGAAGATGGTCGATCAGCTCGGCGACGGCAGGGTAGGCCTTTTCGAGCGGGTGACGAACATATGGATGAAACTCACGCGCGGGGATATCGCCGACAGGTTCGACAAGATACGCGAGACCTATCTCGACGTGACGCGGGCGACCAAGGACCAGATCGAGCGCGAAGGGCTCATTTTGGAGGCCTATCACAATTTTCGGGGCGCATTGAAGCAGGCGGAAGTGCTGGCCGCCGAAATATTGAAAAAGGCCGAGGCGCGGCTGCAGACGTCGAAGGACGATCTCAAGCGGGCGGCGGATGCGCTCGCGGCGTATAGCGGTGCGGATATTGCGGAGCGCGCGCGTTTCGAGCTCGAACGCGACGAGCGCTTGCGCGATCTCCAGGACGAAGACAAGCGCTATCAGATCTCAAAGGACCTCTCGGATAATCTCAAGGTTAGTTACAACACGTCTGAAGTCATCATGGCGCGCCTCAACCAGACGACCGGCGCCAAGGAGCGCGTCTATGCCCAGGCCGTGAGCTTCTTCTCGACGAATGATTCCGTGCTGACGGCGCTGAAGGCCTCCTTCACCGGACTCGTGGGTCTGCATGAATCGACGCAGACGTTGGAGACGATGAAGGAAGGCGTGTCGCGCAGCATCGAAATACTGGCCGAGCTCGGGGACAAGGTTCAGGAGGCTGCGGTCCGCGCGGGCTATGGCCCGACGATTCGCGCCGACGCCGTGATAAAACTCGTGGAATCGATCACTAATTTCCAGGAAAAGACTCTTGGTATCGTCGCCGAGATGCGAAGCCTTGCGACACGAAATTCGGAGGAAATCCGGTCGGCGGTCGAAAGCGGTCGAAAGCGTATCCAAACGTTGATTCTCGAAGGCAAGTCGCTCGGCGTCGATGTCTGAGGCTTCCGCAGCGCCACGGCCCGCCGAGCACAAACTCGACGACCTCATGCTGGCTATGGACGTCGTGGACACGATTCGCCATGACCAGCGCCTGGCGGAACGGGAGCTGTCCTTACAGCTGTCGGACGACGCGCTGATTGGGCGCCTGCGCAAAATTTACAGTGATCAGGGGATCGACGTCTCCGACGCGATTTTGCAGGAGGGCGTCAAGGCGCTACGCGAGAGGCGGTTCGCCTATGCGTCGCCAAAGCCTGGCGTTCCCCGCAGCCTTGCGCTCGCCTGGGTGAATCGCGCCCGGTTCGGCCGGGCGCTCGCAGTCTTTCTCATATCCGTCGCGGCGCTTGCGGGCGGTTATTACCTTGCCGTCGAGAGACCGCAAAAACTGGCGCAAACCGAGATTTCCGAACGGCTGCCGCAATCCCTCAAGAGCGCATATTCGCAGGCTCTAAATGAATCCAGAATAGCGGCCGCGAGGGAACGCGCGCAGCAATTGCTCGCGAACGGCGAAGCCGCCTTGGCGCGCGGCGATGCGGAAGGAACGCGCAAGGCGATCGCCGAAACGACAGCGCTGCTGAGCACGTTGCGTGAGGAATATAAGCTGCGCGTCGTCAGTCGTCCCACAAGCGCCGTATGGCGACGACCGCGCATCAATCCGCTGGCCCGCAACTATTATCTGATTGTCGAGGCTGTCGACGAAAACGGCCGAGTGCTTGCAAAGACCATTCGCAGCGAGGAAACCGGCGAAACCGCAACCGTTGAGAAATGGGGCGTTCGCGTCGGCGAGGACGTATACAAGAAGATAATGGCTGACAAGCTTGATGACGGAATCATCCAGCAGAGCGTGATCGGCGAAAAGAAGCGCGGCTATCTGGAGCCGGATTATACGACGCCCGTCACGAGCGGCGCGATAACGCAATGGTAGGATCACGATGATTACGGGGCTCGAGACGCTGCGGTTCATCGAGAACGCCTACGCGGAGGCGCGTGAAGAGGAAATGCGTATTGGCGCCGCGTTGAGCGAAGCGTCGCAACGCGCCGCGAAGCTCCGACGCGATCGCCTCACGCAGCTTAACGCGCTGGCGCAGGTCAAATTCGAGCTCATCCGCGGCGGAGAGCTTGTCGAGGACCTCGACGCAGCCGAGAAGCAGGCGAAAGCGGCGTTGGACCAGATCAATCGCAACCTGGAAGACGCGTCCCGGCGACGCGACGCGTCGGCCGAGGCTCTCCGCAAAGCAGAGGCGGAGAAGGACGACCGGGCGCGCGACGATGAGGCGGCGGCGCTGGCCTTGCAGAACTTCGAGCACGATGTAGCCGCTCGCCTCGGCGAGGACGCGAAATGGCGCGACCTCAACGAAAGGATCGCGTCGCTGCAAGAGACCCTTGCGCAGGCGCAAAGAAAGGCGTCGCAGGCCGAGGCCGACCGTGAGCGCAAAAAAATTCCTTACGAAGAAGATCCGCTTTTCATGTATCTGTGGAGCCGCAAATTTGGCGAGCCGGACTATAAAGCCTCCGCACTCGTCCGATACATCGACGGGCTCGTCGCGAAACTGGTCGACTTCAAGACGGCGCGTGGCAATTACCAGTTGCTCAATGACATCCCGGGCAGATTGCAGGCCCATGCGCATGAAATCGCCGCGACCCTGCAAACCGAACAGCGGCGCATGAGCTTATTGCTCCAGAGCAGGATCGAAGAGGCGGGTGGGGCCGCGTTGCAGCAGAAGGCGCGAGAGAAGAGAGAAGCTCTCGAGGCGAGCGAGGCGGCGCGCGCCGCGGCGGCGCGCGCGTTCGAGGAGGCGAACCGGCAGTATTATTTGCTCATCGGGCGAAACAATGAGGGAGCCTTCGCCGAGGCCGTAACGATGATGCGCGAGAATGACGAGCGCGACGAGGTGTTGACGCTCTTTCGCGAGGCCGAGCGCACCAAAACTGAAAAGGATCAACGCATCGTCGAAACGATTGATGCGCTGACCAAGGCTCTCGGCAAAACAGAGGCCGACATCTCGCAGCTGAGGACGATGCTCGACGCCGCAGCCGCGAAACGGACGGAAATAGAACGCGCGCGCGCGGAGTTTCAGCGGCGTCGCTATGACTATCCGGGAACGACGTTCCGCAATGAAAGCGCCATCGGCGACGTGATCGGCGGCATTCTCAAAGGCGCGCTCGCGGGCGCTGTTCTCGGCCAAATTCTCCGCCAGGGCTATCAGCGGCCGCCTTTACCGCCTTGGGGCGAGACCATCGATCCGGGCCCGTTCTTTCCGCCCGGCGGGGCGTTCGGCGGCGCGCCGGACGATGAATTCACCACCGGGGGCGGGTTTTAGCGCGCCGTATCCTCGCGTCGCTCAGGTCGCGTTCGCTGAGCGCCACGCCTTTTGCTCGAAGAGGCGGTGCAATATGTCCCGGTCGAGATGCACCCGCCCGCCCGCGGCTTCGTGATTTTCGCCCCAGTCCATGAGCATCGTCAGACAGGCGTGATCGATATAGGTGAGGCCGCGCAGATGTATGTGCGCATCGTAGCCGGCCGGAATCCTCTCGAGCGCCGCGGCGAATCTCGGCAGGCGGATGAACGTCGCCGCGCCGTCGAGAAACACATGCGCCGCGCCCGAGGCTTCGTTCTTCTCGACCGTAACCGCGAGATGGGAGAAAGTGTAGATCAGCCGCGCCAGCGACACGACAAGGCCGAGCAGAATGCCTGTCAGGAGATCGAAGCCCACGACTCCTGCGAAGGTGACGCCGAAGACCAGCGCTTCGATGCGATCCTGTCGCCACAGATCCTTCGCGAAATCAAGCTTAACGAGCTTCGCCCCGGTATACACCAGGATCGCGGCGAGGGCGGCGATCGGGATCATGGTCAACAATTGCGGGAGCAGCAGCACGAAGAGCAGTATCCAGGCGCCGTGCAAAAAGGCGGAAAGCCGCGTGCGCGCGCCAGCCATGACATTTGCGGAGGTGCGCACGATCACGCCCGTGAGCGGCAAGACGTTCATCACGCCGCACAGAATGTTCCCGATCCCCTGCGCGACCAGTTCCCGGCTGTACGCCGTACGCTCGGCATGGCGCTGCAGCGAGTCCGCCGCCGTCGCGGTGAGCAGCGACTCGGCGCTGGCGACGAAGGCGAGCGACAGCCCGGCAAGCCAGACGCCGACGTCGCGCAAAGCGTCGAGATCGGCCAGGCTTGGGGGGCGCGCGGCGTCGAGCAGGCGCTCCGGCACCGGCACGCGCCTGACGTCCAGATCGAAAGCCCAGGCGGCTAATGTCGCGGCGACGACTCCAAGCAGGGCGGCGGGCACGAGTCTCAGCGCTTTCGGCGCCAGGACGGCCCATGAAGCGACGATCGAGACGGCCAGGAGCCCGATGAGCGCTGCGGGGCGGTGTTCCGGCTCGGCGACGCCTTTCACAATCGCCCCCGGCAAAAGCCAGAGATTGATGACGCCGCCGAATTCCTTGCCCGTGCCGGGCGGGACGTCGTCCACCATGACGTGAAACTGTGAGGCGAAGATCAGCACGCCGATGCCGGCGAGCATGCCCTGAATGAGCGCCGGAGATACGGCCCGAAACACGGGCCCGAGACGACAGACCCCGGCAAGAACCTGGATGAGGCCGCCGATCGCTACGATGATCCCCAGCGTCTCGAAGCCATATTTCTGGATGAAGGCCGCGACCATCACCGTGAGGCCGGCGGCCGGGCCGCTCACCTGCAACGGACTGCCCGAGAGGGGCCCGACAACGAGGCCGCCGATGATCGCCGTCGCCAGGCCAACCGCGGCGGCCTTTTCAATGGGCACGCCGGAGGCGATCGCAATGCCCATGGAAAGCGGCAGCGCGACCAGGAAGACGACGACGGAGGCAAAGACGTCATGTCCGAAGGACCGCGCGCGCGGCGCCTTTAGCGGATTCATGGGACGTCTCCTCTCATGCTCGACGGCTGCTGCGTCAGATATGGAGAGTGGCCCATTCTACCAGCCTGCCGTCGGCCAAAAGCGAAGCGTCCTATTGGATCGTCAGGGAGCCGGTCATGCAGAAGCGTCGCATATGAAAGCCGGGTTTTTCCAGCTAAGGTGCAAGCGTAAAGGGAATCGCGCTCGCGCCTATCGGCCGGCGGCGCAACTAATGATTTGGAAGGCCTCAATGGTTAGATATGGCTTGCTTCGCAATTTCAGCGCCCTGCTGCTCGTCCTCAGCTTAACCCCGGCAGCTTCGGCTCAAACCGCAAAGGTTGGCACGCTGGTCTGCCATATTTCCGGCGGCGTCGGGATGATCCTGATGGAAAACCAGGCCCTCGATTGCGTGTTTACCGATAAAGGCGGGGCGACATCGCATTATATCGGCCGCCTGACCAATGTCGGCCTGAACATCGGCGTCAGCGGCTCGGGCCAATTGGTCTGGGGCGTGCTGGCGGCGACGGATACGGTCGGTCCCGGCGCGCTTGCCGGAGATTACGCCGGCGCGCAAGGGTCCGTGGCGGTTGGCGCCGGCGTCGGCGGCGCCGTGCTCGTCGGCGGCTCCGGCAAGACCATCTCCCTGCAGCCGATCTCGGTGTCGGCCGGAACCGGCCTCAATCTGTCTGCGGGCATCGGCAACGTCAGTCTGCAGTATATGCCAGTGACGCCGCCGCCCCCCGCCGCGGAGCCGGCCCCGACGCCGGCGCCAAAGAAAGCGCGCGCCCGGGGCCACTGAGCGACGACGAAAAATGGGCGGTTCGTCCCTTTCCGGGAGAACCGCCCGACAGCTTCGGCGCCCGGCCGCGCGCCGATCGCGGCCTATCGCGAGGTCTCGGCCCACGGACGATCATCTGACCTTGCCCCAGCGACCCAGACGGCGGAGACAGAGATATCTCTCGGATCGAAGGCCGCCATGTCGGCCCGATATCCCGGCGCGAGGCGGCCGAGCGAATGTCCGAGGCCGAGAAAATCGGCGGGGTGAAGCGAAGCGCAGCGCAAGGCGCGCTCCAGCGGGAGCCCGAGAAGCCTGACGCAATTGCGAACCGCGGTGGCCATATCGATGGACGAGCCCGCGAGCGCGCCGTCCTGCGTGCGGCAACTGCCGTCGCGGACTGTAATCCGCCGGCCCAGGAGATCGAACTCCGAAGACGTTCCGCCGACCGGCGGCATGGCGTCGCTGACCAGCATGGGCCGACCGACGCCGCGCATCGCCAACGCCAGCATGGCGGGGGCGACATGCTCGCCGTCGACGATGAGGCCATAGTATGCGTTGGGCGACTCGAGCGCCGCCGCGACGGGTCCGGGCTCGCGCGCGGAAAGCGGGCGCATCGCGTTGAAGAGATGGGTGAAGCCCGTCAGCCCTTCGGCCATTGCGGCGCGCGTTTGCTCATAGGTCGCCATCGAATGGCCGAGCGAGACCTTCGCGCCGGCGGCGACGAGTTCGGCGATGAAGCCCTTTGGCGCCTCCTCGGGCGCAAGGGTCACGAGCAAGACGCCGCCGTGGAAAGCGCCGAGCATTCGGCGATCCTCTGCTCGCGGACGGCGGATGAAGTCACGCCGATGAACGCCTGGCTTCTGAGGAGATAGAAACGGGCCCTCGAGATGGATTCCCAGAACGCCCGGCTCCGCGGGCATGATAGCGCTTACGGCCGCGAGCGCCGCAGCGATCGTCTCGTCATCGTCGGTGATGAGCGTGGGCATAAGCCCCGTCACTCCGAATTTGCGATGAGCCGAGACGATTTTGGCGAGAGCCGCCGGCGTCGGATCGGCGTTGAACAGAACATCTCCGCCGCCGTTCGCCTGAATGTCGATAAAGCCCGGCGCGAGCCACGCGCCCGGGGCCGCCGTGTAGACGCCGATGGTGGAGGAGAGGGCCGACCGCGCCGTCAGCGCGGCGATTCGTCCGTCTTCAATCACGACGGCGACGTCGCCGTGCCGCGTTTCGCCGTCGAAGACGACGTCCGCGGCGACCGCATGCGTCGAGGAGCGGCTCATCGCGTGCGGGTAATTTTGTGTAGGTGGCGCGGGCGATCGGCGTTCTTTCCGCGTCTTGCCGCCAAGCGAACGACCATGGCGTAGAAGCTTTGGATGAGGCAGATCGCGTCGGTTTCAGGATGATGGGAGGGCAGCGCGGGAAGCCGGTTCAGCGTCGATTCCTGCGAGGAGGTGACGAAGACCGCCGCGCCCTTCGCCGTCAGATCGGCGGCGAGCGCCGTCATGCCAGCGGCGGCGGCGTCCGTCGGCGCAAACATGAGCACGGGATAACGAGGCGAAACCAAAGCGATTGGACCGTGGCGAAATTCGGCTGCGGAGAAGGCCTCGGCATGAATATCCGACGCTTCCTTCAGTTTCAACGCCGCCTCGCGCGCGATGGCGAGCGTCGGACCGCGCCCGATCGTCACGAGGCTTTCTGCGTCTGCAAGAACCTCCAGGAGGCAGCCCCAGTCGAGGGCGCCGGCGGCGGCGAGACGATCCGGCAATGACCGCAACGCGCCCGCGAGCGCCGCGTCTTGCGCCCAGAGGGCCGCTAATCGCGCCAGAGCCGACAAGGATGCGACGAAGGTCTTGGTCGCGGGGATGCTGTGTTCAGGGCCGGCCGCCATTGGCAAGACGAATTCGCAGGCCTGCGCCAGCTGGCTTTCCGGACTATTCGTAATGCAGGCGGTCACCGCTCCGCAGGAACGCGCCGCGACCGCCTGTTCAATGATATCGTTGCTTTCTCCCGACTGCGAAATCGCCAGAAGGAACTGATCGGACAGGCGCAGACGCTGATGGTAGATCGTCGCGATGTTTGGCGCCGCGGCCGCGACGACAATGCCGAGGTATCGCTCGATGAGATGCTTGCCGAAGGTGGCCGCATGGGCGGAGCTGCCGCGCGCACAGGTAACGACAACCTGTGGAGGCTTGCGCCGCAACCTCTCGATAAGGACCGGAAGAACGCCGGCGAGCGCCTCCTCCTGTCGCTCCACGGCGGCCGGAGCCGCTCGCATGTCCTCGCTCATCTGCGCGTCGATAACGCTCATTATCTTCATCTTTCGCTCGGGCCCAACGTAGAGGAAATTGCCGCAGACCAACTGGAAGGCAAGTTCCGTCAATGGGTCGTCGGACACTTGAACGAAGCTTCGCTTGAACTTCTCCAGGCGCTGGCCATATGCGGCATGTCAGCTGGAATTACGCCGATGAGTCCGACTGAGACGGAACGCCAGAGCCCGCGCTACGCAAAAATCGATCTTTGGGAGCCGGCGGAAATACTGGAGTCCATGATCGAGGGTCATTTTTCCGCAGTCGCGGCCGTGCGCGCCGCGCGGCCTGCGATCGAGCGCGCCGGGCTTGCGATCGAGCGCCGGCTACGCGGACCCGGGCGGCTCGTTTACGTAGGGGCCGGCACGTCCGGTCGTTTGGCGGCTCAGGACGGGGCCGAGCTCATGCCGACCTTCGGCTGGCCGCAAGATAGACTTCTGCTCCTCATTGCCGGCGGGCAAACCGCCCTCCTCCGCGCCGTCGAAGGCGCCGAAGATCAGGACCAGCAAGCGATCGAACTCGTCCGGCGTCATGAGATCGGCGCGTCGGATGTGATCATAGGGGTCGCCGCTAGCGGCACGACGCCTTTCACGCTCGCCTGCTTACGCGAGGCCAAGAAAAGAGGCGCCTTGACGATCGGCGTCGCCAATAACCGGGGGACGCCGCTTCTTCAGGAGGCCGATCACGCGATCTTTCTCGAAACGGGCCCGGAGCCGATCGCCGGCTCAACCCGAATGAAGGCCGGAACCGCCCAGCGCATCACGCTCATTCTGCTGTCGTCTCTCGTCATGATCCTGCTTGGTCGGGTTTACGACGGCCTCATGGTGGACGTGCAGGCCTCGAACAGGAAGCTGATCAAAAGGAGCGAGAAAATCCTCTCACGCCTGACGGGCCGCGATGAAGAGGAGATTCACGCGGCGCTGCAGCAAGCCGGCGGAAGCGTGAAACTTGCTTTCCTGCTGCTGCAGGGTTACGGGCGCGACGCGGCGGAAGCGGCGCTCAACCAGGCCGAAGGTCATTTGCGGCGCGCCATGAGCCTGATCGTCGAAGCGCCCCAAGGGACGAACTTTCGAGAGACGCAGCCATCCTTTCACGAGGACGCGACGCACGAGTAGCGTCGTTCTCGCGCCTTTGGCCTCGCCGCAGCTTTGGATCCGAGCGAAAACGCCCTCGACGCAGATTCAGTAACGAAATCGACCTTCAGACCGGCGCTCGCTGGCTCGGCGTGGCGGGCGGCGCTTGAAAGACATCCTGCCCGCGCCACTATCTTCCATGACGCGCGCCGGCGCGGCGAGAAGATGCAGGCCTAGAGTTATGGAACGTTTTTCGGATGGCGCGGGCGCGGCCGCGGTCTGGTCGCGTAATGACCTTGCCGCCTTCCTGATGGAGCTGCACGACGTCGTGCGCGCCCATGCCCGTCGATTGGTCGTTGGACACCCGGAGTTAGGCCACAGCCGGCAAGCATGGCTCGACGCCAGGGCAGAAGCCCTCGCAGACGAGCTGGCGTATTTGGACGAGCGGTATGGCGAAGACATCTCCTATTCTCGTCACCTTCGCGCGCAGCAAGCTCTGCTCGCGTCCCTCGCCGAGAGATACGGATTGCGGCGACCGACGCAGGAGACTTCTCGAACCCGTCGCAAGGCGACCCGCTGGTGGTCGCGCCCAGCGCAACGCGAGATCAATCCGCGGTATGGCGCCATCATCAATCTCGAAGACATTCCGCTGAGCTGCCCAACCATCCATGCCGACGAATTGAAGCCCGGCGTGGCGCTGGTGAAACCGGTCCCCTGCTGGAATGGGCAGTGCTGTCGCGTCGAGGTCGTGTCGATCGAAATGCGTCCGAGCGAAGACGCCGTCCGTATCGACCTGCGCTATCACGATGGCTCGCGCCGCGTCGCCCCATTTTTTAATAAAGTGCATTTGATCTGGCCAGAGTAGCTTTGAAACTCCTAAAGGAAGCCAATCAGGGATGCCGAGATGAAGCGGGTCGCAGCGTTTTTGGCGTTCACGCTCTGGGCGGCTCCCGCCTGCGCCGTGGAGCAACGGAGCCACTATGGTCACTTGCCTATCCACGTTCGCGGCATATTGCATGGCTGGCAGGCGCATGAAGACGTTTTTCATGGCCGCGCCGGTCAGCGCATTCAAATAAGATATCGGTCGACCCGGCCGAAATGGCTGGAGATTGTCCTGACGCCGCTCTCCGCGAGAGCGCCAATCTATCGCTCAACCTCGACGAAGGGGTGGAGCGGCGATGTGACTTTGCCAAAGGAGGGCGCCTATCGGCTGCGGGTTACGATCCGTCACGACGAAGCGCGGCGCGGCGGGCGTGTCGACTTCAAGATTGACGTCACCGAGTTGTCGCGTCTCGCTGAGTCACAGCTTGGCCTGCTGTAACGCCCGCAGCCGCGAAACTAGGGATCCATACAGTAGCAGGCGCTGCCGTCAAAATTGTTGAAGCCTTCAGGAGCCGCAGAGGCCGTGTTGGCGAGACCGACGCTCAAGACCAGAACGACTGCGGCGACGATGGTGGACAGCTTGGTCATGATCGGCTCCCGCCTGAATCTCTTCCGTCTCTCGATGAACAAACGTAAATGAACGCGCGCGGCTCGAACGTGCGTTGGCGCACGTTGGCTTATGAGAAGACCCGAGGATCATAAGCCTCGACCTCGGCCAGACTTGACGGCGATCCGCTATCTCCTGCCGCCCGTCCCGGCGACATAGGCATTGTCGTCCGGGCGTGTGTTGTTCGGGGCGGCGAAGGACGTCAAGAATCCAAGAGCTACGAAGCCGATCCAGAATAAGACGGGAATGAGTTTGCTCCTGGACGGAAGCATCCGATCGACCCTTCTGAAATGGCTCGCCCTGACCGCTCTTCCGCCCGCATCGCCGAGAGGCCTTGCGAATAATTAGCGCATGGCCCAGCGGCTGCACGACCAGAGCCGCGAAATCCTCATGGCGGCGTGGCGGCGGGTCAGGGCTGAATAATCCTTGCGCCCGGAGCTGACGCTCCGACTCAGCTTGCGCCAAAGCTGCGCACGCGCCAAACTTTGCACTCGGCGCGGCGAATGTCAGGAAGGCGCCGCAGGCGAATGCTTACGACCTGCCCTCTAGAACACGAACATCGACGCTGCGACGAAATAAGTTAGCAGCGAGAAGGAATCCTGCACGACCGTTGCGACCGGCCCCGAGCCAAGCGCTGCGTCATACCCAAGCCGGGCGAAAAGCCAGGGCATCATAAACCCGAAGGCGGTTGCGATTGTGCTGGCGACGGCGAGGGCCACTGCGACCGCCGCGGCGAGGCCGAGGCTCGAGAAAGCGAACCAGATGACAGGAAAGGCCAGGCATCCAAGTATCAAGCCGAGCAATGCGCCCGTGCCGAGCTCTCCGAAAAACAGCGGCAGCAGGGCGGAGTCGGTCAAGGACAGGCCGCGCACCACGACCACTTCCGACTGCGTTCCAACCGAGTCCGCGAGATAAACGATCGCCGGCATAAAAAAGGCGACGGCGACATGCGCGCTGAGCGATGTCTCATAGCGCGAGATCAGCCCGGTCGAAACCGCCATGCCAGCCATGCCGACGAGAAGCCACGGCAGCCGATAGATCGCGCGCCGGTGCGGCGGCGCGGTGAGCGCCTCTTTCGCGGCCTCCGACTTGTTCAAAATCCCGGCCATATGGTGGAGATCTTCAATGTGCGCGTTTCGAAGAATGGTCATCAGGGCCCGCGCCGGTATCGCGCCGAGCAGCCGGCGTTGCGCGTCGCAGACCGCGAGAATGGACAGGCCTGCATGAATGGCCTGCCCCGCGGCGTCGACGGGATCATCGTCGAGACAGACGCATAGGGATCGGCGTCTCGCGCAATGGCGAGGAGCGGCGTCGTCTCCGCGGCCGCGAGCAGGTCCCTCATGGCGACGATGCCGGCGAGACGACTCTCCTTCGTGAGCAGAAAGACATGCGAGGCGTCTTCATATCGCTCGCCGAGAAACCGCAGCCGGGCCTGTCCGGCGGTCTCCCAGTCGGCGCCCAGCGGGATGACCGACACGAGGTAATCCGAGATATTGTTCGAGGAGAGGTGAGAAGCAGGCGATGCGTCGCTCATGTCTTGTCGTTCTATCTGAAGCCCCGCGTCTTTTCCCACAGCATTCGACATTTTCCATTAAAAAAGCGCGGCTCGGCGAAAGTGAGCGTCGTTGGGGAAATTGAAAACTGTCAAAAAACCTTCATAATCCCATCGGACGGTGCGCCCTCCTCTCGCGGCGCGGCGGGAAGCCCGCGCCAAAGGTCTGTATCCTCGCCTCTAACGAACGACACTCGCCTCCTTTGGAGATTCTCACTCATGAAGCCCTGGGGATTTGCATTGGGCGCGTTGACTGGCGCCGCCGCGACCATCTTGTTGACGCGCCAGGGCAGCCGCGCGCGGCCCGCAGCCAAAGCCGCACTCAAGGCGGCCATCATGGCTTATCATGAGGCGCGAACCCAGGGCGCGGAGTTGATGGAGGCGGCAGAGGATCTTTTCGCCGAAGCAAAGAGCGAGGCCGCCGCCGATATTTTTGCAGCGACCATGGCGGGGGCCGCGAAGAGAGCGCCAAACGGCGCGCAAAAGGCGGAAGAAAAGCCAAAGGCCGAGACGCCTGCGCAAGAAGCTGAGGCCGCCGCCGCAGGCCGCGCGGAAGGGGCCTCACCATGAACATGGAACTGCCTGCCGCCCAAATTGCGCACGCCATGCCTGGTCGCACGCGACTCCGCCTCCCCGATCGTCGGGGCGACGCCGACTTTCTTGCCTCCGTCGCAAGCGGCTTGGCATCGTTGCCGGGCGTCTTCGACGTTGAAACGCGACCCCTGACCGGAAGCGTTCTAATCGCCCATTTCAGCCCGCTCGATGAACTCGCCGACGCCGCGCGCAACGCGGGGCTTTTCGACCTGCGCTCAGCGCCCGCCGCGCCCGGCCCGGAACCGAAGGTCGAATTCGATCCCAAGCTCGTCGTCGCGCTTGCGCTCGCCGGCCTTGCTCTATGGCAGATGTCCCGGGAAAAGATTGTCCCGCCTGCTTTGACGTTGCTCTGGTATGCAAGCAACCTCGGCGGCCTCTGGCGCTACGACGCCACGACGGACGGGGAGTAGCCTGTCTGCGCGAGGTCCGTCGACCTATGGCGGACGTCTCCTTCGCATTTGTCATCCGCATGTCATCTTGCAAGCGCGAAATTCCCAGCTCGTTTCCGCGCCGAGTCAGGTTGACCGGGAGGCACGACAATGCCGAAGGCCTTCGCCATCTTCATCGACATGATTGTCGGCTATCTGAACGGCGCGGGCCTCGGCGCGCTTTCACTCGAGTTCCTGTCCAATCGTATCGATAGCCAACCGCAAACGGCGCTGCTCGCCTTGTTGGTGGTTGGTCCGCTCGGCGCCTTTTTCAGCCTGCTGCTCGCAGCCGGCAAAAAAGAAGAAGCAGAGACACCGCAAGGGGCGTGAGAAAATGGAAATCCTCCTGCGTTTAATCGGAACGGCGTTGCTGATCCATGGCCTTGCGAGCGAGGGAGCGACGGGTCAATTTCTGCTCGTCGCGGGCGGTCTGATCATCCTGTTCGGCATATACGGGCGCCTCACGCGGCGACATGTCATCGTGGCGCCGGCGCCATAGAAAGGCTGCGCGATGGGCTGGTCCCGCTCGAGAGTTGGCGCGCGCTTTGGCGACAAGGTCGTCCATGGCCATCGCCTGCTTTCGCCCTTATCTCCAGAAACAGCGCGCGCTTTTGAAAGCGAGCCATTGATCGTTCAGGTACGGCTCGGGGCTGGTGATTTCGCGGGCGCACCAGCCCATGACGATCCCGGCGGCCGGCGACGTCGACGGCGCGGCTGCTTGCGCCACCAATCTCGCGGCGGAGACCGAATCGTTGTGGGCGCCGAGCGCGTCCTGAAGCGCGCCCGCAGCTTTGGCGAATTTCCTGACGCCCGCCGCCTCATATAGCGAGGCGAAAAACTCCGACGCGTAGCGCAAATTTTTTAGGATGATCCTCAGACGGTGGCGCTGGTCGGGTTCGGCCGCCATCAACTCTTTCCCAAGCTTGCGCGCGCGCCTGTAGAGTTGTTCGAGCGCTTCGTCCGCAAGGCTTCGCGCGGGGCGCCCGAGTTTCTTGAGATCATCCGTTCCGAGTTGATTGCGCCAGCCTCGCGACGCCAAGAAGGCCTGCAGCTCGAGCACGAAGCGGGAGGTTTCCGGGGCGCAGATCGTTTCCCTGGCCTTTCGATAGGCGTCGAGACGTTCTGCCGAGGACGCCGCAAGAAGCGCCTGGAAAGAGGGCTCGGCGGGAAACGCTTTGAGCGGCCCCTCCGAAACAAGCGCGATGAACACGTCCTGATCGCGCGCCGGCCCGAGCGCATTGGCCGCGCGTTTGGCGTCTTCGCGGAACCTTTTGAAACCGGTGCCGGGCAACGCCTTCTCGAACAGCCCGAGCGCCGCGCGGAGGCGCCTGAGAGCGACCCGCATCTGATGAACCGACTCGGGGAGGTCGCGGTCGAGCAACGCCGGCCAGTTTTCGACAAATTGCGTGAGACAGTCTTGGATTACGGCGCGCATGGCGTCTTCGATCGACGCCGCCGTCTCCAACTGCAGCCCAGTGGCTCTGACTTCCGCCGGCTTTTCTCCCCGGGCCAGAAGGAAGCCGCGCCGCGACTTCGACGACGGGTTGAGCCTCAACCCCGCGCGCATCGTCAGCTGCGCCGCGAAGGAAAAGAGCGTCGCCGGGTCGCCGTCCTTGAGCTCCAATTCGCACTCCGAAATTTTGACGCGGCTTTCGGACGCGACGATTTCGCCCTCGTCTATTACGATCTCCAGGACCGAGGAGCTGAGACGCAGTTCGGCCGTGCGGCGACGCACGCGAGTTTCGAAACGCGGAACCAGCGCTTCGCCGCCGGTCGCCCGCATCACTCTCTCGGAGATTTCCGGTCCGAAAATGCTTACGTCAGGTTGATCGTCGTGGAAAGGCGCTTCTACTTCTCCTCGCGAGAAGCCGTCGCTCTTCTGCAGCGTCCACTTCAAGTTCATGAGGCAGCGCGCGCCGTTCTTGCGCAGGCGCAAGGAGATCCCGGCGCGATCGAGCGCATCGTCCCGCGTGTCGAAATAGGCGGCGACCAGCCGTTGCGCGCGCGGCCGAACGGTCGCCGTGGCCAGCAACTCGAGATCAAAGAGCGATGCTAAAAGATCGGGCGAACCTTCCAGTTTGACTTCCACCTCCCGATCGGATTTCTCAAGCGGGGAAGGCGTCGACACATTCCTCTCCATGGCGCCCTGATCCCAGTATCGCCCGTCACGCGTTCGTCGGCTGGTTTGCGAGCTTGTCCTTCTTCTTGTTCTTTTTCACGACAAGCGTGAGCTTGTTGCCTTTCTTGGATATTTTAACCGACTTGAGTTTCCCGTCCCCGACGAAAATGTTGCCGCCGACGCCCTCGAGCCATGCGCGCATGCGCGCAACGTCAGGGGTTTCGAGACCTTTTTCGTCTTGCATGATCGTCTCCAGCTCGTTTGAATTTTTCAGCGCCGCCGTAAGCGGGCGTCATCTATTCCACATGAGACTGTCACAATGAATTACTTTCTGAAACGCCGCCAAGCGGCGTCCCAATAAGCGACAACGGCGGCGTTTCCACGTCTCTTCAGCTGCGCAGGGCCCCGGCCAGGTCGGTCGTCTCCCAGGGAAGATCGAGGTCGGCGCGGCCGAAATGGCCATAGGTCGCGAGCGGCAGATAGAAGCCTTTCGGCCCCGCGGCGGCCGCCCGCCGGCGCAGGCCGAAGCGCCGCACGATCGCAGCGGGTCGGAAGTCGAAGACCGCAGCCAGGCGTCGCGCAATCGCCTCGTCGCTCGTCTTTCCGGTGTTGAAAGTCTCGACGCTGAGGCTCAGCGGCTCCGCCTGGCCGATGGCGTAGGCCAGATGCACCTCACAGCGATCTGCGAGACCCGCCGCGACGATGTTCTTCGCCGCGTGACGCGCGGCATAGGCGCCGGCGCGGTCGATGCGCGAGGGGTCCTTGCCCGAGAGCGCAGAGCCGCTCTGACGCGCAATCTCGCCGTAGGAGTCGATGCCGATCTTGCGGCCGGTCAGGCCGGCGTGGCGCGCGGGTCCGCCGATTTCGAGCGGGCCGCCGGCATTGATGACGACGCGGGTCTGGGCGTCCGGCATTATGTCCCCCGTCGAGAGAGCGTCGAGCGCGATGGCGCGCAGCCGGTCCTGGGCCTCCGACCCTGCAGAGCCGTCGAGGGCGACGGTGAGCGACAGGCTGTGCAGGCGCGTCGGGCGGCCGTCGCGATAGTGCACGGAAACCTGCGTCTTGGCGTCGGGCGACAGCGCGGAGAAACCATGGCGACGCGCCGCGTCCAGCGCCCTCGCCACCTTGTGCGCGAAATAGATGGGCGCGGGCATGAGCTCCGCCGTGTCGCGGCACGCGTATCCGAACGCATTCGCCTGTTCATGCGCGACGCGCCGCGCGATCGCCTCCTCGTCATCTTCCGCGAGCTCCGGCTCCCGGCTTTCCAGCGGAAGTTCGGCGAGACTGGTCAGGATCGAGCAGCTCCGCGCGTCGAAGCCTTCGGACGTATAACCGGCGTCCTGGATCGCCTTGCGCGCCAGAGCGGGCAGGTCCACCCGCGCGTCCGCGGCATAGCGCGCGGCGAGAAACAGGACCCCAGTCGCCAGCGCGCATTCGACGACCACCCGCGCGCTTTCGTCCTCCCGCATCAGGGCGTCGACCGCCGCGTCGCTGATCTGGTCGCAGAGCTTGTCGGGATGGCCGGGGGTGACCGACTCCGAGGTGAAAATCATGTCAGGAGACACGCCGTCCTCCATCGTGGCGCACAGGCCGCCCGTCGCCCGGACGGGGGTTCGAAGCCCGGCCGATCACGTCGTTCAGGAGCGAGCTGCCGATCGCAATCGCGCCGATGCGGAGCAGATCGCCGGGCCCGAGCGGCGCGAGCCCCAAGAGGCGCTGCGCGGGCGGCAAGAATTGCGCCGCGCCCTGAAAAAGCAGGGACAGAGCGACGCCGCCATAGAGTCGCGGGTTTGGCCGGCGGCGAATCTCGCTCGAGACGCCCCGCGTTTCCGAACGGCAGGAGATAGCGTGCAGCAACTGGCCGACGGTCAGTCCGTGGAAGGTGACGGCGCTGGCCCGCGCCCCGCCGGCGAGGCCGTTGACGCTGAGATAGCCCATGAGCGCCGCGCTCGCCATCACCGCGCCTTCGCGCAGCGTGCGGCGGAAATCGTCGGCCCCGAGGATCGGCGCGGCAGGGTCGTGCGGGGGCTGCTCGAGAACGTCGCTTTCCGGCGGCTCGAGCCCGAGCGCGAGAGCCGGCAGGGCGTCGGTCGCCAGATTGAGCCAAAGGAGCTGCATAGGGGTCAGCGGCTCGCGGAGATTGAAAAGCCCCGCGCCCAGCATGACGAACGTTTCCGAGGCGTTGGTCGAGACGAGATAGCGCAGCACCTTGCGGATATTGGCGTAGGTCGCGCGGCCGAGGCGGATCGCCTCGACGACGCCGTCGAGGTCGTCGCTCGCGAGCACGATGTCCGCCACCTGTCGCGCAACGTCCGTTCCTTCGCCGCCCATGGCGATCCCGACGTCGGCGGCGCGCAGCGCCGGCCCGTCGTTGACGCCGTCGCCAGTCATGGCGACGATCCGGCCGCTCGCCTGCAGCGCCTTGACGATGTTGAGCTTGTCGACCGGGCTCACGCGCGCGAAGACGTCCGGCTGCGCCGCCAGCGCTTCGAACAGCTCGGGACGAAGATTGGCGATCTGCCCCGCCTCCAGCACGCGCAATTCGCCGCCGTCATTGAGATCGAGCCTGCGCGCGATGGCGAAGGCCGTGGCGCTCTGGTCGCCGGTGATCATCACCGTCCGGACGCCGGCGCGATGCAGTCGCTGCAGCGCCGGACGCACGCTGGCCCGGATGGGATTGGCGATGCCGGCGAGGCCGAGCCAGACGAGATCGCTTTCGTCGCGGAGATCTCCGCCGCCCTCGCAATATGCGACGCCGAGGACCCGCAGCGCGTCGCCCGCCATGCGCTCATTGGCTCTGAGCGCTGCGGCGCGCGCCGGCTCGTCGAGCGTGACGACGCCCGCGGCGGAAAGGCGCCGCGTGCAGCGCGCCAGCACTTCCACGGGATCTCCCTTGACGCAAAGGAGACGCGCGCCCTCCGCCGTCTCGCGCAAGGCGCTCATTCGCTTGCGTCCGTCGCCGCGGGCGGCGGTCGAGAGGACCCGCGCCGAGAGACGCAGCGCCACCGGATCGACGCCGAGCGCGACGCCGGCCGCCAGCAGGGCGGTTTCAGTTGGCGTGCCGTCGAACTCGAAGCGGTCGTCGCCGTACGTCGCGACGGCGTCGCTGCAAAGGACCGCAATTTCGAACAGACGTCGCGCCTGAACGCGCAGCGCGCCGTCCATCTCCGCGCCGTCGCGCAGCAACCGTCCCTCACGCAATTCGAGGGCCGCGCCGTCGACGTGGACCGCGACCGCCGCCATACGGTTTTCGGTGAGCGTGCCCGTCTTGTCGAGGCCGACGATCTCGACGGCCCCGAGCGTCTCGACCGCGTCGATCTTGCGAACCAGCACCTTGCGCCGGCGCATGTCCTGGACGCCGACGGCTAACGTCGTCGTCGCAACGGCTGGGAGGCCTTCGGGTATCGCGGCGACGGCGAGCGAAATTGCGCTGCGCAACGTCTGCAGAAGAGGGTGACCGCGCATCAGGCCCAGACCGAAAACACAGGCGCAGATCAGGCCGTTGATCGCCACGAGCTCCCGCCCGACCTCCCCCAGCTCGCGCTGGATCGGCGTTTCCGGCGGGCGCACGGCCCCGAGCAGTTCCTGCACCCGGCCGATCTCGGTGCGCCGCCCGACCGCCGTGACGACGGCGGCGCCCGAGCCGCCGGTGACCGCCGTGCCCCTGAAAACCATGTTGCGGCGGTCCGAGACGACCGTATCCGGGGGCAGCAGGGCCAGCGCATCCTTGACCGCGGGCTGCGCTTCGCCCGTCAAGGGCGACTCGTTGACGCTCAGTCCATCGCTCTCGACCAGTCGCGCATCCGCAGGAATCATCGCGCCGCGCTCGATGAGGATGAGATCGCCCACCGTCAGCTCGGCAGGGTCGATCAGGCTTCGCGATCCGTCGCGAATGACCACGGCCTGCTGCGGCGCGTCGTCCATGAGGTTGACGATCGTGCGGTCCGCTTCCCGTTCGGTCGCCGTGGCGATGCCGGCGTTGACCAGCACCACGGCGGCGATCATCACGGCGTCGGCCACGCCGCCCGTCGCGACCGACAACGCCGCCGAGGCGGCGAGCAGCGCAATCGGCAGGCTGGTCATCTGCTCGGCCAAAATGGCGGCGGCCGAACGGGGTTTTGCCCGCGGCAATTCGTTCCGGCCCCAATTGGCGACGCGCGCCGCCGCTCCTCGCAGCGTCAATCCCTCGACCAGCCGCGTTTCCAGCCGCGCGACGAGCTCCAGGACCGGGGCGGCGTGGGCCACAACGTCGTCCGAAGGGAAATCGAGCGCGGGAACGCCTGGCGGCGGCGACGAGGCCGTCTCCGCCGCCGTGACGGTGGAATCAAGCGCGGAAAGAATCTGGCGCTCCGTCGCCGGAAACGCATATCTCACGAGAGCGGAACCGGTCAGCGCGTTCGTCCTGACCGCAAAGACGCCAGGAACCCGCTTCAAGGCCTCGGCGGCCCGCCCGCAGAGTTCGTCACGCCTCCATAGGCCCGGATGTCGCAGCCGCAGGCGACCGGGCACGGCGTCGTGAACGACAAATGCGCCCGCCGGCGCATCTGATCTCTCTTCTGCGCGGCTGAAATAATTCATGAGGCTGCCGTTGGCGTCCGGTCGTCGGGCTTCCCTCGACGGATCACCTTCGTATGAAGCAACAATGACACGCCGGCGGCAAGGGTCTCACCGGCTTCGACCCGGCCCGTAGCCGCGCGCGGCGGCGGGCCCCGCGCGAACGAAGTTCGCGCAAGGAAGTTGGCGCTTTTTGGTGCTTCCTATTGAAATGGTTAGTTGAATTTATCAAAAGAAAAGCGTCATCTCGTCGGTTGTGGGCAAGTGGGGTTGACGTGCTCGCCTGTGCAAATAACGCGCAGGCTTCGTTGCATTCGGCACGGAGACGCATATGACGACCCACTTAATAAAGGTAGCCCTGGCCACTGGCGCACTGGCGGCCGCGCTGCTGGCGCATACGGGCGCAGCGGATGCGCAGGTCAGAGGCGGCCGCATGGGCGGGGGGTTTAGAGCCGGGGGCTTTGGCGGCGGGGGATTTGGCGGATTTCGGAGTGGGGGCTTTGGCGGCGGCGGATTTAGCGGATTTCGCAGCGGGGGCCTTGGCGGCGGCTTTAGCGGATTCCGTAGTGGGGGCTTGGGCGGGGGCTTGGGCGGCGGTTTTCGCGGCGGGCTGCAAGGCGGGCGCCTGGGCGGCTTCCCAAGCGCAATGACGCCAGGCGGCGGCTTCCGTGGAGCGGTCATTCCCGGCGGCTTCCGCACGGGGTTGGACGGGCGCGGCCTGATCGGACGCCCCCCTGGCGCGCAGGGCTGGAACGGGCGTCCCGTCGGCTGGCCGAATACAGGCTGGCGGAACCCTGGGCATGTCGGGCCGGGCGGCTGGGCCTGGCGACGAAATCGGGGGTATCGTCACTGGCCGTTTTACGCCGGGCTTGGTTGGGGCGGGCTTGGCTGGCCCTATTATTACGCCGACCTCGGCTACGACAGCTGCTACCGGCCTCGACTCATTTACACTCGGTGGGGCTTGCGCAGGGTTTGGGTCAACGTCTGCGATCCCTATAATGGCTGGGATTACACTTGGGGCGCGCCCTCGGTCAGGGTCGGCTGGGGCTGGTGATCTAAGACTGCTGCAACTGCGTCCTCCCGCAACAGGGAGGGCGCGCACGCGGCGGCGCCCCTGCGGACTTTCCCTAGCAACCGGCCGATTGCCCGCTCTAGGCCCGATCACGCATGAGGCGACGCCTATCCGTGTCGCTGACGTTCTTTGCGGCGCATGCGAACGACTAATAGTAATAGTGACGCCGATAAATGCGTCTACCGACTCGACGGTAGTGGCGCCGGTAGACCCGGCGACCAACTCGACGGTAGTGTCGCCGGCCGACGCGGCGCCAGCGCCCATATTGCGCGTCCTCGACCTGCACGCGTTCGACATCGTCTTGCGTAGCGACCGCTGACTCCACCTCCGAACGACGATCGTGACCGGAACTAGCAGGCGGAATGAATGCATGGGCGGGCATGGCTGTAACGGCCCCGATCCCCACGCAAAGCATTTGCAAAAAAGCGCGCCGTTGCATCGAAGCCTCCTGATCCCTTGCTTGCGCTAGCCCCGTCTGGGAACTTGCGAGGGCTAGAGCCGGTTCCTCTCCCACTGAGAACAAGGTGGCAAAGCACGCGTCATTGTGGGGGGGCTCAATCCTGCCGCCGATATCCGCAAGGCGGGCAGACACGGCTATTTATGGGCGATCGCCCGGAACCCAAAGCGTCGACGTGAGATGGTTAGTGAAGGTTGGCGAGGAGCGCGATTGCCCGTCTTTGTGGCCGACGTGCTCCACTGCATCTACCAGCTCATCACGTTCCATTTCCTTTATCCCCTGGAGTTGCTGTTTACGGCGCGCGCTGCTTGCGCTTGTCCCGTATGCGCTCGTGCGGTGGCCCTTCAATCGCCTCGCGCGCTTGCTGTTTGCTCTTTTCCTAACCGCGGACAATTCGATCGAAGAAGCAAGACCGGCGGAGAAGAAGCCTATGCCAAACGAACAGACGCAGGATTGGTCGAAGCCCGCCGCAATGGCGATCCCAAAGGGCGGCTTTTTCTCCGAAAAGGTCGAGCAAGGGCGATACGGCCCCATCTTTCCCAAGACTCCCGCTTGTTACGGCTTTTCGATCCTCGCCAAGGTCATTCCGGGTCGCGAGGAAGGCTTCTACCAGCACGCTAAAGACATCGAGAAAGCAGTGGCGGAACAGCCGGACTGTCTTGCTATCTTGCAGCTGCATTACCGTCGATGACGCCAGATGGAATACGAGTTCTGGCGCGCCAGCCGATCGACCTTGAGCGCCCGCATCCGTTTACGGCTGCGGGGAACAGGGAGTTCAACTGTCTTCTCTGGATGCCGCCCAAGGAAGATCGGGCCGGCGACATCGTCTTGGCGGACTCAACCAACTTCACCACGCTGTTCGGTGGCGACGAGAGCCTGAAGCACTTTTGGAACAACCTCGCCGCCATGAGATAGGAAGAGCGCCCAGCCAAGAGAAGAAGCCCCCGGCGGCCTGGCTAATACCGACCGGACGGCGCGGTGAAACCGTGTCGGCGCCCGTTACGGGTATTGGCGACGTCTGCCTCTGGCCTTGGTGCGTCTCTCAGGCCAAGCGACGGCGACTCGAAAAGGGGTGGGGTCGCTGTGAGATTGGCTCGGACCAGCGTTCGCAACCCTTTTGCGCCGCCACAATTCTAACATCAATCACGGTCCACCTTGGCTCAGGGCGCAAAAGCCAGGTCTGGGTCTTCGCGCTTCCAGTTTGGATTGGCAGCGTAGGTATTTTCAACCGTTTGCCGTTTTTTCGCCATGTCCTTCTTCATCAGATCGCCGGAATGGCTGCCCGGATCCCAAAGGCCAACGCATAACAAGAAACGAAGAACAGGAGCGAGGTATGGCAGAGGTTCTTTTCAGCGACTGGACCCTCACAGCGTTCATGCAAAGAGAAGAAGAGCGCCGGAGGAAGGAGCAAACTGAAGCGGCTGTTATCTCCCCTAATCGGGAGACGCCACGCAGCGCGGAACCTCTCCGCAACGAATGGACGATCGCGGCTTTGCAACAAAGATTCGCTGCGCTGGAGCAACGAATTAACAATTTGGAACAAGTAGTGGGAGAACAGAGCAGGAAAGAGCAGGCCGAGGCGGCTAGCGTCGCGCCAAGAGAAATGACGCCGGGCGGAGAGAAACTCCTTCTCACCAACCCTACGCTCGTCGAGCCTGACGTAGTAGACCGACAGGCTCAATATGCCGCAGCCAGAATCGACGATTTACGAGTGGAAAGCGCCGGCGCCGCTGGCGAGCAAAGGCTGGATCGAAACGAGGCCAAGATCGCAAGGCTCGATGCGGGAGGCCGGCTGGATAGACATCCGATCGAAGTCCGCCCGGACAAGACCGAGCATGTCGAACGGGTCCAAAAAAAGGCGACGCGCGGATTTGTCTCGTTCGCCATCATCGCTCTCACCGCGGGAGCAACAGGTTTTGGAGCGGCGATTCACGTAGTGCCGATCGAGAAGGCCGTTCATTTTCGGGATCTGACAAACCGCGGCCTCGCCTCTATTTTTGAGGGCCGTTCACTTCCAATAAAACGTTAGTTCAAATTGTGATGCTCGCCCTTGGCGTGTCGAAAGGCGAGCATATCAAAGGCTCCATACGGGGCATGAACGAGCGTGAGCCGGCGTGGACGAATACGGGCGTGGAGCGACGAAGCTGTAACCACGGGTTTGGGGCGGCAAGACAAGCTGAACCGTGAAAAGACGCGCCCCAAAAGAAACAAAAGCCTTGCTGGACTAAACTTTTGGACGAGCCAGGCCGGCTTGACACGACCATTTAATTTCATAATATTGGAAGTATGGAAAAACAGAAAGCGATTGCGGTCCTCGTCGCGCTCGGTAACGAAACCCGTTTGGATATTTTCAGGCTGCTCATGCAGGCCGGACCTGAAGGGCTCCCCGCGGGACAAATTGGCGTGCGGCTGGGGCTCCCGCCCGCGACGCTGTCCTTTCACCTCAACCAACTCAAACACGCGGACCTAATAACCTTCCGCCGTGAGAGGCGGTCGCTAATCTACTCGGCGGCTTATCCGGTCATGAACGCGCTGCTCGCCTACATGACCGAGAATTGCTGCCAAGGCGCAGCCGCGTTGTGCGAAGCCGCTGTTCCTTCAACTTGCCAGCCAAAGGAAATCCATGAAACGCCTGCACGTGCACGTGTCCGTTGATGACCTTCAGGGGTCGATCCGCTTCTACAGCGGGCTTTTCGGGACTCAGCCGACCGTCGCCAAGCCAGACTATGCAAAATGGATGCTTGATGACCCACGCGTGAACTTCGCGATTTCGGCCCGAGGCGGAAAAGCGGGCGTCGATCATCTCGGGATTCAGGTCGAGACGCCCGATGAGTTGCGGGAAGTCCATGGCCGCCTGCAACAGGCTGAACGGCCTGTGCTGGAAGAAGGCGCGACAACTTGCTGCTACGCCGAGTCCGAAAAAGCGTGGACCTCCGACCCACAAGGGCTTTTGTGGGAGTCGTTCATGACGACCGGCGAAAGCACGGTTTTTGGTGACGACACCAGGTTGGCGGGATTCCGCACAAGCGGCGGGAAGGCGGAGTCCTCTCCCTGTTGCGGCGCGAAACCTGCGCCGGTCATTGAAGCCGCTTGTTGTTCTGGAACGGGAGCCAATAAATGACCGAGCGCGTCTATAATGTCCTCTTTCTCTGCACCGGCAACACGGCGCGCTCGGTACTCGCGGAGGGCATCCTCCGCAAGGACGGCGCGGGCCGCTTCAACGCCTTCTCGGCGGGACGCCAGCCTAAGGGCGTGGTCAATCCTTACGCCCTCAAGACGCTATAGGCCTACGACTATCCAACCGATGGCTTCCGCTCGAAGAGCCGGGTATGAATTCGCCGGCCCCGGCGAGCCGAAGATGGATTTCGTTTTCACAGTGTGTGACAGCGCGGCGGGCGAAGCCTGCCCGGTCTGGCCGGGGATCCAATGACGGCCGCCAACCACAAAGCAGAAGCCTGACCGCATTACGCATTCCCGAAAGCACTCTCATGACCACCATCCAAGTTTTCGATCCCGCCCTTTGTTGCAGCACCGGCGTCTGCGGCGTCGAGGCCGACCAGGCGCTTGTCACCTTCGCGGCGGATGTAGACTGGGCGAAAAAGAACGGCGCGCAAATCGAGCGCTTCAACCTTGCGCAGCAACCCATGGCCTTTGCCGACAACGCCACGGTGAAAGGCTTTCTTGAGCGTTCGGGTCAAGAGGCGCTGCCGCTGATCCTCGTCAATGGCGACATTGCGCTTGCCGGACGCTACCCAAGCCGCGCTGAGCTGGCGCGCTGGGCTGGCGTCAAGGAAGCCGAAGCGCAACAGGGCTCATGCTGCAGCGGCAAGACCTCCTGCTGCTGAAGGAACGCCATGAGATTCCTCGAAAGCGCGCCGCGTTTCCTGTTCTTCACCGGCAAGGGTGGCGTCGGCAAAACCTCGATTGCCTGCGCTACGGCGATCGAGCTCGCAGAAGCGGGACGCCGCGTGCTGCTGGTTAGCACCGATCCGGCGTCGAATGTCGGCCAAGTTTTCGGGGTTTCGATCGGGAATAAGATCACCCCGATTAGCGACGTTCCACGGCTGTTTGCCCTCGAAATCGATCCGGAAATGGCGGCGCAAGCCTATCGCGACCGCATTGTTGGCCCGGTGCGCGGCAAGCTGCCGGACCCCGTGGTGAAGGGCATCGAGGAGCAACTGTCGGGAGCCTGCACGACGGAAATCGCGGCCTTCGACGAATTCACCGCGCTGCTGACTGATACGGAAATCACTTCGGCTTACGACCATATTGTTTTCGACACCGCGCCCACTGGTCACACCATCCGCCTGCTGCAACTGCCCGTCGCTTGGTCTGGCTTCCTTGAGGCCGGGAAAGGCGATCCCTCATGCCTGGGGCCGCTCGCGGGCCTTGGGAAGCAGCGCGCGCAATATAACGCCGCAGTGCAGGCGCTCGCGGATGGACAGCGCACCCGGCTCGTCCTTGTTGCCCGCGCCCAGAATTTGGCCCTACGTGAAGCGGCGCGCACCCATGGCGAGCTCGCGGCAATCGGCCTCTCCCAGCAATTCCTCATCGTCAACGGGCTGTTGCCCAAGGACGAAGCGGCGCTCGACCCTCTCGCCAAGGCAATTTACGGACGCGAGCAAGCGGCCTTGGCCGCGATGCCGGACGAACTGCGCGCTTTGCCCCGCGATGATGTGCCTTTAAAGCCGTTCAACCTCGTCGGGCTCAATGCGCTGCGTCAGCTGCTCGTTGAAGCCACCCCTCAACCGGAAGCGACGGGGGAGCCGGTCGCGCTGCACGCGTCAAGCCTCTCCGATCTCGTGGATGACATCGCCGCCGAAGGCCATGGACTCGTCATGCTGATGGGCAAGGGCGGTGTCGGCAAGACGACCCTGGCGGCGGCAGTCGCCGTCCAGCTGGCGCGGCGCGGGCTGCCAGTTCACCTCACCACCTCCGACCCTGCCGCGCATCTCACTGAGACGCTGCATGGCTCCATGGCGCATCTGACGGTCAGCCGTATCGATCCGCACGCCGAGACCGAACGCTACCGGCAGGAAGTGCTGCGAACGAAAGGCGCGAAGCTCGATGCCCAAGGGCGCGCTTTGCTCGAAGAGGATTTGCGTTCGCCATGCACCGAGGAAATCGCCGTCTTTCAGGCCTTCTCACGCATCATCCGCGAGGCGGGCGAAAAATTCGTGGTCATGGACACCGCGCCAACCGGCCACACCCTGCTGCTTCTGGACGCGACAGGCGCCTACCACCGCGAGGTCGCGCGCATGCTCGATGCCAAAGGCGCGCATTACACGACCCCGATGATGCAGCTTCAGGATCCGAAGCGCACCAAGGTCCTTCTCGTTACCTTGGCCGAAACCACACCCGTCCTCGAAGCCGCCAACCTGCAAGCCGATCTGCGGCGCGCCGGGATCGAGCCATGGGCATGGGTCATCAATAACAGCGTCGCGGCAGCGCGTCCGCGCGCGCGCCTCTTACGCAAGCGCGCGCAAAACGAGCTGGCTGAAGTGGAGAAGGTGGCGACGGTCCATGCCCGCCGCTACGCCGCCGTGCCGCTTCTTGAGGAAGAGCCCGTCGGCGTGGAACGCCTTCTGAAACTGGCCGCAGCTGTCAGGGAACCGGCCTAAGCCTGCTTTCTGCTTCTCGACAGGAAGAGTAACGATCATGAGTGAAGCCACGACCCTCACGCGCCCGCCTCAAACCCGCCAAGCGCCAGCCATGGGCGTCTTCGAGCGTTACCTGACGCTCTGGGTCGCGCTCTGCATCGTCGCCGGGGTTGTCCTCGGCCAGGCCATGCCTGCCGTCTTCCATGCCGTTGACGGGGCGACGGTCGCCGATGTCAATTTGCCGGTCGCCGTGCTTGTCTGGCTGATGATTATCCCCATGCTCCTGAAAATCGACCTCGCCGCTCTCGGGCACGTCAAGGAACATTGGCGCGGGACTACCGGCACGGTCGGCATCAACTGGCTGGTGAAGCCCTTCTCCATGGCGCTGCACTTAATCGGGCGCGGCGCTGGCGACGGTCGTCGGTGTGCTCGTCGAGGTGCCGGTCATGCTCTCGGTCGTCCATATCGTCCGCCGCACGCGCGGATGGTATGAACATAAAGCGGCGGCTTAACTCATAGCTCGAACGGAGCAGTCTAAATGTCGAAAAATCCGCTTCGCCACCACACGCCTGAGGACGACCCGGAATCTGGCGCTCCCGGTACGGGGGAGGATGTTTGCCCGGAATGCCATGGGACCGGCAAACAGGTGGATAAGAAGACCGGCCAATCCACGGAGGAGGCCTGCGAACGCTGCGACGGAACCGGGCGGATCATCGAGGGAATTGGCTAGGCCCCATGGGTGAACTGGAAAAGGCGAAGGCCAAGGCCGCCGCCGCTTACAACGCGGCGGCGGATTATTTCGACCATCCCGTCAGCTCCTTCTGGCACCGCTTCGGACGGCGGACCGTCGAGCGCCTCGGCCTGCGTGCGGGTGAGACGGTTCTCGATGTTTGCTGCGGAAGTGGCGGATCGGCCTTGCCTGCCGCCGAAGCCGTCGGATCGCAGGGGAAGGTTGTCGCCGTGGATTTGGCCGAACGCCTCGTTAAGCTGGGCGAAACGAAAGCGCGCGCCAGGGGCCTCCGCAATATCGAGTTCAAGACAGGGGACATGCTGGCGCTCGGCTATCCCGACGCCAGCTTCGACGCCATCGTGTGCGTCTTCGGGATTTTCTTCGTCCCGGACATGGTGGCGGCTGCCAAGGAACTCTGGCGCATGCTGCGCCCCGGCGGGCGGCTGGCCGTCACGACATGGGGACCGGACCTCTTCGAGCCCGCTAATAGCGCCTTTTGGGAAGCTATTGGCGCCGAGCGCCCCGACCTCATGAAGGGCTTCAACCCATGGGAGCGGATTTCGACGCCTACGGGGCTACGAAAGATGCTCGGCGAGGCAGGTATCGAAAACGCAGAGATTGTCGCTCAAGCGAGAAACCACCCGCTCAATTCACCCGAGGATTGGTGGTTGATCGCCATGGGCAGCGGCTATCGCGGCGCCATTGCCCAGATCGATGCCGAAACACTCGCAAGGGTCCGCGACAGGAATCTCGCCCTTCTAGGGCAATGCGACGCGATTACGACGAACATCGTATACAGCGTAGCTGTGAAATAGAATCGCATCACCTTGCGATAGGGAACCTGAAGCCTCCCTTTTCGCCAAAAGGAAAAAGACGGCTAAGCGAAGAGAGCTCCAACCTCGAAGGGAGTGACGGTGGCGCTGACTCGCCGTCACAGCCGTCACAGCCGTCACGAGAGCGCGAAGCGGCGGGCCCGCGCTCTTGAACAGGTTGAACCGGTGTGAACACGCAGGCACAGGCGTGGAGCGACGAAGCTGTAACCCGCTCGTATCCGGGGGAAATCGCGCTCTTGTCGCGCGTGCCCCTAGTGCAGCGCGGCAAAGGGGTGTCTATTGGCCTTCGGGCGCGGGTGTTAAGTCCGGCAACTCAACCTCAGACGCGTGCCGCGGTGACCACCCCAGCTCCACCCCCTAACCGGCGGCTTTTCCACCGCCCGGGGGCCGTAAATTACACCACGCCCGTGCACGCTATCCGCTGTGCCCGGTGGTGAACGACGTTATTGGGCGCTCAACCGCTTTACGACACTGCCGCAACATTTCTATCGGCAGCTGAGATTCTTCGAACAGCATCGGAAAGCAGCGCCGCCGCCTTTTTGACTCGCCGACAGCCCGTGCTGTCACGCCAGTGTGACAGCACCGCGCGGCTAAGATTACGGGCTGTTGTTAAATGCTGCAAATCCCGACCCTTGGCCTTGAAGGCCACGGCGGGTGCGCCCAAACTGCCTTAATTTCTCCAACCGGACCCGGTTTAGTTGGGCTCGATAGGCTATTCAAGCCCCAAACGCGGAGCGCTTGCTATGTCCAAAGAAGCCATTTCAACCGCGTCGAAGAAGACGGACGTGAGCGAACACGCCAAGCTGTTGAAGCAGTTACACGATAAAATCTTGGCGCAACTTAATTCGACGAACGCAATAAAATCCGACGACTTAATAGCAAAAATGTCTTCCGTTACGTCTTCTTAAAGGGGCAACGCCGCGCCAATCCGGCTATCGCAGTAAGACATCAAGTCTTTATTAACAAATTGGGCGTCGCATTAATCCCGCAACGTCAGGCAATTTTGATCCGCCAGCGTCAGCAAACCTTGGCGACACCAAGCTTGGCGTTGCACCATCTGAGAGCCAACGGTCCGCCAGAGCGAGCTCGGAGAAAGCGGCCTGCCCCCAAAGGGTCTAAGGACGGGCCGCTCGCTGACACCAAATAACCCTTGAGACAGCCTGGACCTAGCCTCACTTCATCGATGGTTAAAGCTAAGAAATTGATTCGAAAATCTGTTCCTGGAAGCATGCGCCTATTTGGCAACACAGCAACTTGGGAGACGTGCGCCCCTGCCCTAATCCATCAACAGCCGCCCCTCCCAATTTCATGCCTGACCGGTGCAAGACGGGCTTCCTCTTCTCCTCCGCGGGCGCAACAAATGTCATTTCATCGCGTATCAGGCCAAGAATACAGGAGGGTCTTCTTCAGCCACTCCAAGCCGAAGCGCCTCGATAACCGACGCCGCAGGCGATGAGCGCGATCGGAGAGGTTGTTCCAAGAAAACAGCTTTTCCTCAGCTGCCTCCAGCAGGCCCTGGTAATAGATAGCGTTGTATTTTGCCATAGCCTGGATTTTCTGCTTTTTCCCGATCAAGTAATTAAAATGCAAGACGTAAGCCGAATCGAACGGAAACGGCGTCGAGGGCCGGTCAATACGTTCGGGAGTGTCCAACATATCTCGACCTAGGAACTGATTTGCGCACGCGAACAGCTCTACATCCAGCGCGTGGACCTTGATGTCTCGTTCGCGGCCCAATCGGTTAAGGCATTCCTGATCGCTGAAATCTGTTTTGATCTCGACGAGGTGCGATTGGATATCTCGAAAGAGCTCCAAAACTACCGGGTCAGGCCTGGCGAGCCAAAATCCTGCACAGTACACGCCTTTCGGACTTTCAAATTGCATAATGAGCGGAGCTGTGGTGGTCTCCAAGATCAATTTGAGATGTTCGCCAGGATTTCGTAAGAAGACAATATCGCCATCAACAAAAAAAACTTTCTTACCGGTTTTCAATATTTCAGCCGCCACGGCGTACTTGTACGCCATCGTTTCGCACCATCCGCTTTCGCCGAAATTTGTCCATTTGTTATAGGAATTACGCCCGAAGACCTCTGCCCGAATTCCCCTAGCCGATAACATTTGCTGCACGGAGGGATCAGGCGTGTAAACGACGAGTTCGCCACCCAATCCGATTTGCTCGAGAGATGCATGCAAATTCAAGATAAAGGGCAAATATCCAGCTGTGCAGACTGTGATCAAGGTAGTATCGGGGAGGATTGAGTCGGTTTTGACGATGTCCATCGGAAGCATCTGCGCGTGTGGGGAAGACCAATCGCGGTCCGATTTGAAGACTTACCCCAGTCGTCCGCCTTTCTCAATCCGAAGGAACTGGCCCAATGACGCTTAGGGGGCAGCTCGACCCCCGCCCAGGGGAAGGCATGTTTAAATCGTCCAGAGCATGGCCGCACCCCAAAGCCTCAAAAATACCTATATTCTAAATTCTTGGGACGTTCCATCTGCCAAAAGCCGTGTTCGGGGGCTTTTGGCTAAACATGAATTCCAAGAATCGAAGGCAAAATCCATATGGGCGCAAACGAAACGAATTTCACACCCTATGGCTCTCGATTTGCTACGCACATCGGTGACTACATAAGGCTTGCCACTCAATTTCCTACGATTCGTGCGCGTGAATTCGAAGCTCTCGTGAACTTCGCCGACCTGCGACGTCCAGAATCTGTTCTGGAGGCGCCAGCGGAGGGCCGCATCATCGAACGGCTCCTGCCCAAAACGAAGGTAGTTAGAGCCGACATGATGGAGGTGAAATCCGCGGATGCTGGACATATCGATCTGACAAACTGGACTCTTGCAAATTTTGAAAACGATCGGTTCGACGCGGTGCTCTCCATCGTGCCGATACATCATGCCGGCGAAGAAGAAAAGAGAGCCTACGTCGATGGCGCGTTTCGCGTTTTGCGGGCAAACGGAGTACTTGCTTTTGGAGAAGTGCAGCGCAACTCCAAAGTCCATACTTTTCTTGACGAGTTTGTGAATACGTATAGCAAGACTGGCCATGTCGGAGCATATGTCGAAAGGGACTTTCTGACGACACTGGATGATGTCGGCTTCGAGCAAACGTCAAGCGAACTTCTTAATTGTGACTGGATATTCGATTCGTATGATGCCGTTTTCTTCTACGTAACCAGACTATTTGACCTTGAAGGACTGACGCATGATGTTTTAATTGAAATTCTGGCTACACAGTTCGGCTTGAAAAGAGATAGAGACAAGATAGTCATGCCATGGGAGTTGCTTTTCTTTCGTGGGGTCAAGCCCTCTAGCTGAAATGCAAGAAACAACCTCGGGGGTGCGCCGCGCCGCTTGCCCGGAATGTAGCCAAGCAAATCGAGCGACAGCCAAACTCACCATATGCGCTCCAAGGCCTTCAGTGAGGCCTAAACTTCTATGAGAGTTGTGAATGAAGAAAAGCTTTGACCGTTTCAATCTCCAAAAATACAGGTTCACATGAACGCGGGCATCAGAGTCTTTTTGAAAGCATTTTTACCCGCGCCCCTGCTGAAGACGGGACAGGTCGGGCAGGATTTCATCCGAAAGCGTTACGCCAAGATCACTTCACAGCGTTTGGTTAGGCGCTTGGAAAGGCAGCCTGGATCAATTTTCAAGAAACCGCCCCGGGCTGGCTATTCGCGCGGAATCAATTTTTATGCGAGGCGCGATCTCATAGATGCAATCGCAAAAGCCATCTACGACTACAAATTGTACCATGGCGTCTATCCAAAGCTCATGACCCCACAGCGCCTGAATGAAAAAATCACTTGGGCGAAGTTTTTCTCCGAGTTACGCGTGCCGGAAAGCGGGGATAAGCTCTCAACGGAAAAGTTCATACCTCCAGAACTTGAGGGCGCGATTTCGTGCCCGACAGTGGTTTGGCGTTCGGCTTTCTTTCAATTGCCCAACAATGGTGAAGTTGCAGCCGGCGATTATTATTTGAAGGCTAATCACGGCAGCGGCTTTGTCAAACGACTATCCTACCCTTTGTCGGACCAAGATCGGTCGGCGGCAGAGGAATGTACTAAGAAATGGCTAGAGAGCGCCTACGGGCTTCAACACGGGGAATGGTGGTATAGCTGCTTCAAAAAAGAAATCTTCCTCGAAGAATCGGTTTGCGACGAGGAGAATTCAGTTGCAGTCATGTTTCATGTTTTCCATGGGACCGTGCACATGATTACGGCGTGTAAGAAAAGCCGCTCGGGAACCGTGGAAAAATCACTCTGGCTTGATTCCGACTTCGTTCCCCTTCCTCAGTGCAGCGAGGCGCCCAGGTTGGATATTTCATTTGCCTTCGAAACCAAACGGACCCTAAAGCACCTCGCGTCATGCATCGGCAGTCAATTTCGATATGTGAGAGTTGACTTTCTTCTGGATCATGCAGAGCGGCCATTTTTAGGTGAACTAACCTTCGCGCCAAACAATGGACTCATGTGTTGGCCGGAGCAATTGGACTTCTGGCTCGGGGGAAAGTGGATTTTAGATGACGCTGTCGGCTCAACGCACCTTGGCTCGAAACGTGAAATAAGCTCGTAAAGCAAACTTCGATCGAGAGAGGGAGACTTGCGTTGTCAGTGCGCTATCACTCGATGCGGCCACGCCCGGGCAGTATCGAAAGGAGACGCTTTCAATATCCATCGCAGGGGGCGTAACGCATATAGCGACTGCTTCGCCAGCCATATCGGCGACTTAGCCGCATCCAATAGAGTTCCGCTCTCTAACAAGTCGACGGCGCGCTGAATCATCGCATCGTAAATGGGAACTTCCTTGGGAGGACACGGTGAGGATGGAGTTCACCCCACTCTATTAATCAGCATCACATTCCTGAGACGCCTTTCATGATTTCGTCAGCCTTTTTCTTCTGTTCTGGAGTCAAAATGGCGTAGAGTGGCGCGATCGCCGCCTGCATCGCCCGTACGGAGTCCAACCGCGCCGTCAAACGATCAGCCATGATCCCCATTGAAGCGGGAAGAGGGGCAGTCGCCATTGAACGGGCCTGTTCTTGCGCCGCTGCGCAAAGCTGAGCTTGCTTTTCTTTATCCGCGCGGAATGCGCCAGCGAAGACATTCCACTGGGGGACCTGCGCCTCTGATATTTTAAGCTCCGCTTGTATAAAGCCGAGTTGACCGTCGACGTGTTCGTTCATGCGGCACGTCGCGCCTTGGTCGGCAGAATCTTGATTACTTGATCTCGCCCCGCGTGCTTGTGCACTGATCGTGCAAAAAGCCATGCTGATGGCTAAAGCCACTGAGGCAACTGTGAACTTGTTCATCCTGCTGTTGTTCCTCTTGTGAGATCGGCGGCCGAGAGGGGCCGCATACGGCGTTCTTTCAGCGACCATGCTGAAACCTTACCAAAGCGGCACTCCGTAAACTGCGTAGGATGCCGGGGAGTCGAAAGCAGGCTCGGGATAGTCAGCCAGGGGATACCCAAAACCATAGAGAGGATACTCATAGGCGGGAACGGGATATGCATAGGGTGCATAGGCCACGTCCCACGCATAGGCGCTGGCCAGGGTCAGACCGGCCCAAAGAGGCCATAAATCCCAGCCCCAAATGCCAGGCCAGACACCCCAGGCGTCATATGCGATTGGCCAGCCGCCCCAGGGCCCACTCCAAAAGCCAGGCCAAGCCACCCACCCATCGTAGGCAACCCAACTATACGGCCAACCACCCCAGCCCCAAGCGCCAGGCCAAACAGCCCAACCAGCGTAACCGCCCCAACCATCGATACTATTCCAGCCGCGCCAGCCGTAGCCACCCCAACCATCACGGCCACCCCAGCCTACCGACCAACCGCCCCAGCCACCATGGTCCCAACCGCTGCGAAAACCATTCCAGCCGCCGTAACCGGCCAGGCGCGCCAAACCGCCGTGGCCTCCTGCCCAGCCACCGAACCCGCCGCTCCCCAGGAAGCCAGCGCGACTCGGGCCCAAACCGCCATGAAGGCCGGCAAGACCCCTAGCGCTTAGGCCGCCGGAGTAACCGCCTGCGCGCCTTCCTCCTCCCCAGCCGCCACCTCCAAAGTCACCAAAGCCGCGGCCATGGGGGCCGCCGAAGCCCCCTCTTCCGCCAGAGAAGCCAGGAAACCCGCCGCCGCCGCCATGAGAGCCACCAAAGCCTCCGCCGCCATGGGGGCCACCGAACCCGCCGCCCCTCCCTCCGAAACCACCAAGCAAGCCGCCAAGGCCGCCGCCATGGGGGCCACCGAAGCCTCCTCTTCCGCCAGAGAAGCCAGGAAACCCGCCGCCTCCACCATGAGGGCCACCAAAGCCCCCGCCGCCATGGGGGCCCCCCCTCCCTCCGAAACCGCCAAGCAAGCCGCCAAGGCCGCCGCCATGGGGGCCACCGAAGCCTCCTCTTCCGCCAGAGAAGCCAGGAAACCCGCCGCCTCCACCATGAGGACCACCAAAGCCTCCGCCGCCTCCGCCACCACCGTGGCCACCTGCAACTCCCGGCTTAGACTGACCGACGCCCATCGCTACGACGATCGCTGCAGTGCAAAGGAATTTGATTAAGCGCTTCACAAAGGGCCTCGTTCTCGAATGGGAACGCGGCGTGCAATCGCATCTGGATGAGGCGTAATTTCGACGGCTTTCGCAGGGTCTCCTGTGAACGCGAAAGTTGCGCGCTCGACCACCAAAAATCTGCCAAAAAGTCCACTCCGTCCTCCGACGATTCTGGCGAATGGAGAAGCGGGGCGTCCGCTTTTGTTGGCGGCGTCAGAGCGTCCAGACGAGAAGCGAAGTTTTCCCCAGAACCCCGAACTTGCTGCGCGCGCAAGGCAAAAGGGTGGGCAGAGCGTAGACCCCTGCAAGCGCAGCTTCTCGGGAACTACACGCTCGCGTCGGAAGCCGGCCAGAAGGGCCGGCACGCGTCTCACAGCCATCGTGAGCCCAGATAAGAATTCGGCCCGAGCGCTAGCCAGTGCACTCAGGCCGTTTTCGTCGACAAAGAGGCAACCTTGTCAATTGGCGGTTATCGTCGCTCTTCGTTAGTCGGCTGGCAAGCTGAGCGGAGATGGGGCGAAACGTCGCCGAATGAAGCGGCCCGAAAGCGAGCTTGCAGGTGACGCTCGCCTCAGGGCATAGTCTGAAGCCGCGACCCTGTGCTGGCATTATGCTCCGACCAGAAACGTCATTGCCGACTCGCTTCTTATCTCGATGATATGGAGATGGTTGATGGCCTTAGGCGACGCGCCCGCAATTCAATGCAATATAGATGTGGAGAATCAAAAAGGCAGCGTGTCCCTTCGCGGCCGCATTGTTAGCGCCAGGGCAACGAGCGGGGATTATCGACTGGAAATCCAGTCCCGGAGTCGCTCTAGCAGTTCGAACATCAGCCAAGCCGGACAATTCAAGGCGGAGCCCCAAGCGCCGGTCTTCGTCGGACTTGCAAACTTGAGTATGGAGGCGGGAACCCGATTGGTGGCGCGGCTGACGGTACAGACTGCTGATGCGCGGCGGTGCAGTTCTGAAAGAGAGATTTCTGACGAGTGAGAGCAGGCCACTATGGGCGCTCGGGCCAAACTTATGGTCTCAATGTTGCGCGCGTCGCAAATGCTGAGCGGGCGGCAGTAATCGAACAGCCTGGCTCATATTGCGCCTCGCGGGTTGGCCTCTGCCCCTCGTAAAGACACGTGTTCACGCGCCTTCGGTTTGGTGCGGCTTTCTGGGGAGTGTCGGAATGAAGAAGAAAGATTCTTTTTGCAGTAATCATGGCGCTCCCCATCTGTGTCACCCGGGCCGCCGACGTGGGCGTGACCAAGTTTGAAGCTGTTCCACAGGGCGAAACGCAAGAGATTGACGAGATGGTCGATCTCACGCACAAGCTGCTCGCACGGCGCTACGGCGACGCGACTGGCGAGACTATGGCGCGGCGCGCGGTGCATCCCAAAGCGCATGGCTGCGTCAAGGCGGACTACACGGTCAACGCCGACTCCCCGAGAAATATCGCGTCGGTCTCTTTGCGACGCCGGGCAAGAGTTACAAGGCCTGGGTGCGTTACTCTAACGCGACGGCGATCATTCGGCCGGACGAAACAAAAGCGCTAATGATGAATGGAAGCCGAAAGGCGACGGATTGGCGGCCTATCAGAATGTCGCGACCATCACCATTCGTCAGCAGGATTTCGATACGCCGCTGCAAAGCACCGAGTGCGAACATCTCGTCTTCACGCCCTGGCACGGTCTCTGCCTACTCCCACTGGGACGCGAGGCAGGGCGCCGTTGGTGCTGTGATCGGCCTCCTGGGAGCTTGCGTCTACCCTGGCCGCTGCCTGCATATAGGTGGGGACCTGCGCAAAGCTGGCCCAGCCCGTCCTCGTTTTTCGAACTTGTAACCGCGCGGTAACCACGCGGCTACGCTCGCGCTTCACGCTCTCGCGCGAATGGCCGCGCTTGCGTCTCCCGGTTGCGCGAGAGTGCATCCGAGTGCGCGCCTGTACATCGAAAGTTGTAGAGAAAATGGTACCGCCACCCCGGCTCGAACGGGGGACCCCCAGATCCACAATCTGGTGCTCTAACCAACTGAGCTATGGCGGCCCGACGCGGCGCGAAACTATTCGCAAGCGGTCTGGATTGCAAGCGTTCTGACGCAGGGTTCCGCGCCGCTGGCTTTCCCGCCTTTCTATGGCCGGTCGTCCTTTCGCTTACCGGCCAAGGCTCGTTCGCCGAGCTTCACCAGCGCCGCCCGCAGCGCCGGTTCGGTCACGCCCTCGGTCGCGGCTTCGGCGGCTGCGCGCCGGGCGGGGTCGGGCGGGGCGGGGCGCGCCGGCGGTGCGGACGCCCGAATGTCCAGCGCCTGTTGACGCAGCGCCACACGGTCGACGCACCGCCAGCCCAGATGGGCGTTCACGCGATCCAGAATCGCCGGCGCCATATGCTGAATTTCGAGGCCGAAGCCGGGCTCGACCCGCAGGACGAGGGTCGCAGGCTCCTGCGGCCGCCCCGGCGCCGCCTTGCGGCCGCGAGCAGGCCATTGCAGCCGCTCGGGCGAACATAGATTGGCGACGCGGGCGCCGACGATCTCCCGCCACCGGATCAGCAGGGACGCTTCCCCAAAGCCTTGCCGCGCCGCGAGGGGGTCGATCTGCCGTTGCACATATTCGGCGAGCGAACGGGTGATTGGTTTTTTCCCGCGCGGCGGGGCGCCCATGCGGTTCCCTTCCCTTGCCTTGGCGCCGGCGCGCCGCCTATTGCTGCGGCGATGATAGAGCCTTTCCAAACCCCGAGAAAGCGCGCCGCCGCGCTCCTCGCCTGGTACGACGCCCACCGGCGCGATCTGCCGTGGCGGGCGGGGCCCGGTGAGCGCGCGGACCCTTACGCGGTCTGGCTTTCCGAAATCATGCTGCAACAGACCACTGTCGCGACGGTCAGGGGCTATTACGAAGCCTTTCTGGCGCGATGGCCCACGGTCGAGGCGCTGGCGGCGGCGCCGCTGGAGGATGTGCTCGCGGCCTGGGCGGGTCTCGGCTATTACGCCCGCGCCCGCAATCTTCACGCCTGCGCGGGCCGTGTCGCCCGCGAGCTGGGCGGCCGCTTTCCTCAAAGCGAAGCCGCGCTCAGGGGCTTGCCCGGCGTCGGGCCTTATACGGCGGGAGCGATCGCGGCGATCGCCTTTGACGCGCCCTCAGCGGCGATCGACGGCAATGTCGAGCGGGTGATGGCGCGGCTCCACGCCATCGCCGCCCCTTTGCGGCAGGCGAAGCCGCTCGTGCGCGAAAAAGTCGAGGAGATGCTTCCCGCCGCACGGGCGGGAGATTTCGCGCAGGCGCTGATGGACCTCGGCGCCACGGTCTGCACGCCGCGCGCGCCGAATTGCGGCGCCTGCCCGCTCGCCGCCGACTGCGTCGCCTATCGGTGCGGCGTGGCGGAGGCATATCCGATCAAGGGTAAGAAAGCCGAAAAGCCGAAGCGGCGCGGCGCCATTTTTGTCCTGCAGCGCGGCGATTTCGCGCTTCTCGCCCGCCGCCCGCCCAAGGGGCTTCTTGGCGGCATGAGCGCATTCCCGGCGACCCCCTTCGACCGCGACGTGCCTCCCGACGACTGGCTCGGCTTCGCGCCCTGCCCCGCGGCCTGGCGGGCGCTGCCCGAATCCGTCGCTCATGTGTTTACCCATTTTGCGTTGAGCGCCACGGTCTTCGTGGCGAGGACGACATCGCCGCGGCCGCTCGGCTCCGCCGGCCGCTGGGCGGCGCTAAGCGATCTCGATAAGGAAGGCCTGCCGACGCTGATGCGCAAGGCGGCGGCGGCGGCGGGGCTGCTTTAGACTGGGGCTGCGGGAGGAGCGACGATGGCGCGGATGAAGATCAAGGTCGAGATGACAGAGGGCGCGATCAGGGTGCGCCACGACAGCCGCACGCTGACGATCCACGCCGAAGCCCCCGACGCGGAGTCGGGCGACGAAACCGATTTCGTCGTGCGGCTCGATGAGATCGATCACTGGGACGCCCCTGACCAGGACAAAGAAATCGACATCGTCGAACTGCAACAAATATTGGACGCGGTCGAAAAGGAACTGGCCAAGCACGGCCTCACAGTCGATTTCGACTGAAACGGCCGCTTCACGCTGACCAGCCGAGCGACCTCTCGACGGCCTTCTCCCACGACGCCACCAGCCGGGCGCGCTCCACGTCCCCCATGCCGGGCTCGAAGCGGCGCTCCGCCCGCCAATGGGCGGCGATGTCGTCGACGCCTTTGAAGAACCCAACCGCGAGCCCGGCGGCGTAGGCGGCGCCGAGGGCGGTGGTTTCGAGATGGTGCGGCCGCACCACCGGGGCGCCCAGAATGTCGGCCTGGAACTGCATCAGCAGGTCGTTCGCCGCCATGCCGCCGTCGACCTTGAGTTCGGAGAGCGCGACGCCGGAATCGGCGCTCATGGCGGCCATCACCTCGCGCGTCTGATACGCAGCCGCCTCCAGAGCGGCGCGGGCGATGTGGCCCTTGTTGGAAAATCTTGTCAGCCCGGCGATGATCCCCCGCGCGTCGCCACGCCAGCGCGGCGCGTAGAGCCCCGAAAAAGCGGGCACGAAATAGACGTCGCCATTATCGGGGACCGACCGCGCCAGCGCCTCTACGTCGGCGCTTTTTTCGATAAGCCCGAGATTGTCGCGCAGCCATTGAATCAGCGCGCCGGCGATGGCGATCGAGCCTTCGAGCGCATAGACGGCCGGCGCGGCGCCGAGCTTGTAGCCGAGCGTCGTGAGCAGGCCGCTTTGCGAAGGGCGCGGCGTCTCGCCCGTGTTCATCAACAGAAAGCAGCCCGTGCCATAGGTGTTCTTGGCGTCGCCCGCTCTGACGCAGGCCTGCCCGAGCAAAGCGGCGTGCTGATCGCCGAGCGCGCCGGCGAGCGGGACGCCCGCGAGCGGATCGCGACAGACGCCGTAAAGCTCGCTCGAAGAGCGGATTTCGGGCAGGCAGGCGCGCGGGATGTCGAAGAGCGTCAGCAATTCGTCGTCCCAGTCGAGCGTCGAGAGATTCATGAGCTGCGTGCGCGACGCGTTTGTGGCGTCGGTGACATGACGGCCGCCCGTCATGTTCCAAATGAGCCAGCTGTCCATGGTTCCGAACAGCGCCTCGCCGCGCTCGGCCTTCCCGCGCGCGCCGGGAAGAGAGTCGAGAAGCCAGGCGAGCTTCAGGCCCGAGAAATAGGCCGCGGGCGGCAGACCGGTTTTCGCGCGAAGGAGACCGCCGGCGCCCTTTGCGGCGAGACGCTCGGCCGCCGCCTGTGTGCGCATGTCCATCCAGACGAGCGCATTGTGCAGCGGCCTTCCGGTCGCGCGGTCCCACAAGAGGCTCGTTTCACGCTGATTTGTGACGCCGACGGCGGCGAGGTCGCCCGGAGTCAGACGCGCGCTGGCGAGCGCGCCGGCGATGGCCGCTCGCGCATTTTGGAGAATCTCGGCCGCGTCATGCTCGACCCAGCCGGGGCGCGGGTAGATTTGCGCATGCTCGCGCTGATCGACCGCGCGGATCTCGCCCGCCTCATCGACGACAATGAAGCGCGTGCTTGTCGTTCCCTGGTCGATCGCGCCGATAAAACGCGCCATGGCGAGCCCTTCCTTGACAGTCGATGAACGGCGGCTTCAGCGCCCGTTCAAGGCGGACCGGCCATTCTTTTGGGGTGAACTCGGACAGAGCCCGTTCGGCTCTCGTGGAGGATGCGTCATGAAAATCGTCATGGTCAAAAGCATCGCGGCGCTGGTCGCGGCCGGCGGGATGTCGCTCGCCGTCTTTCCCGCCTCTGCGACGCCCGGCCTCGACCGCGGCCTGCAGGTGGAAAAGGCGGGGTGCGGGCCCTGGGGCTGCGCGCCCGGATGGCGCGGCCCCGGCTACGGCTATGGGTATGGCCACCGACCCTATTGGCCCCATCGCTATGGCTGGCGTCCGGGTCCGTGGGGCTGGCGTCATCGCTACGGCTGGGGGGGACCCGGCTGGGGTCCGCGCTGGTGAGTCTTCGAAATGACCTGTCCGGGCCGCGGCTCCCGTTGGGGCCGCGGCAGTTTTTCCACAGCATTTTCACATTTTTCTCGGCGGCTGATTGTCCTCACTGGAAGGCTTCCAAATTCTATTTGGTCGGCATGTCCCTTGCGACGCCACGGGGGACAGCCGCGCTCGTGTCGGAAAACCGACACAGGCTGGTTGCAAAAGACGGGAAATTTTGTAACCTACTGATGTAAAAGGTAGTTTGCAATCTTTCCAAACTAGGCGAAACGGATGATCGTCTGTTCCTGTAACGTCCTCTCCGACCGTGATGTGCGTGAAACGCTCCATTCGCGCAGTGACCGACCCTCGGTCGCGTCGGTTTTCCGCAACATGGGCTGTGAGGCCAAGTGCGGGCGCTGCGTTCGCAGCATCGTCTCGATCGTGGATCAGCATGCGGCGGCTAGACTGGACGAATGCGGCGGAAGCGGCGATTGTGACAGCTGCCGCGCCGACGGACTGGCGGCGTGACCATGATCATGGAAAGGAATTGCACATGCGCGGCGACGCGAAGGTTATCGAATATCTCAATCGCGGACTGCGCGCGGAACTGACCGCCGTCAACCAATACTGGCTGCATTATCGCTTCTTCGACAATTGGGGCTATCTCGAACTCGCCAAGAAGTGGCGCGAGGAATCGATCGAGGAAATGCGCCACGCCGACGACTTCACCAAGCGCATCCTTTTTCTCGAAGGCTTTCCCAATATGCAGGTGCTCGACCCGCTGCGCATCGGCCAGACGGTCGAGGAAATCATCGCCGCGGATCTAGCGACGGAAATCGCGGCGCGCGAAGCCTATATCGAGGCCGCGGTCTATTGCGATTCAGTCAACGACCGCGTCTCGATGGAGCTCTTCGAGCGCATCATCAAGAGCGAAGAGGGTCACATCGACTTCCTCGAGACCCAGCAGGAGCTGATCAAGCAGCTGGGCGTGCAGCTCTACGCGCAAAAGCACGTCGGCGGGCTGTCGTAAGGGACAAGCTAGCCAAGAAGCGAAGGAGGACGATCCTCCAACGGCGCTTCGCAGGGTCGCCTTCTCCCTCGAGGGGAGAAGGCGCAACGGGAATCGCGTTCCACGGCCCGGGAGGGTCGGAGAGGGGCGTCCCCTACTCCATCACCGCCGCCTTCAGCATGCAGATCATCGTCGCCTGAGCCTGCGTCTTGCCCGGATTGCGGATCACGTGGCGCCGGTCGCAGCGGTAGCGCAGCGTCTCTCCCGCCTTGACGGTCTCCCGCACGCCCCCGACCTCGACTTCGAGCTCGCCCTCGCGCACCGACAGGCTCTCGACCGAGCCGCGCTGGTGGGCGTCGGATTCGAGGACGCCGCCCGGATCGGCTGACAGCTCATAAGCCTGAAGCCATTCTACGGTCTTGATCCAGCCGATGATGGCGAGGCGACACTTGCCGTCGTCCGAAAGCAGAATCGGCGTGTCGGCCTTGCTCGTCTTTTCGAGAAAAGGCTCGTCCTCCGTCGTCTGCAGGACGCGCTCGATCGAGACGTCGAGCGCCTGGGCGAGGCGCCAGATGGTCGCCAGCGTGGGATTGGTCTCATTGCGCTCGATCTGGCTGATGATCGACTTGGCGACGCCGGATTGTTGCGAAAGCTCCGACAGCGACAGATTATAGGCCTTGCGCAGCCGCTGGATCGTCGCGCCGAGCTGCCCCGAGAGCGCGAGCGCCCCCGCCTCCAGAATCTTGTGCTTTTCCTTCCCTTCGACGCCCATTCTGTCTGCGCCGGACCTTTGGCCCGGCGGCCCTCCCTGTCTCCCAGATTCGTGCGGAACAATACCCGGTTTCGTTCGAAATATCGAACGCCGGGCCGTTGCGTCAATGCGGCCGCCGTTTCGCTGTCATCGGATTGTGACCTCGCTCTGTTGAAACGACGTCTGAACGTCACAACCGGCGGGAGGCGCAGGCGCTCATGGCCGAAGACAAAAATATGCATTTGCCGGGCGGGCCGGAGCCGGACCCCAGGCGCTACCGGACCCTCTTCCTCTCGGACTTGCATCTCGGCGCGAAGGCGGCGCAGGCGCATCTCCTCCTCGACTTTCTTCGGCATAATGACGCGGACACGATCTATCTCGTTGGGGACATCGTCGACGGCTGGAAACTGCGCAAGGGCTGGCACTGGCCGCAGGCCCACAACGACGTGGTGCAGAAGCTGCTTCGCAAGGCCCGCAAGGGCGCGCGCGTCATCTACGTGCCCGGCAATCATGACGAGTTCGCCCGCGACTACACGGGTCTCACCTTTGGCGGAATCGACGTCGTCGACCACGCCGTGCACGAGACGGCGGCGGGTAAGAAAATGCTCGTGATCCATGGCGACCAGTTCGACATCGTCGTGCGCAATGCGCGCTGGCTCGCCCATCTCGGCGACTGGGCCTATGACGTCGCCATCGCCGCCAACACATGGTTCAACCGCGCCCGCAGGCTCTTCGGCGTCGGCTACTGGTCGCTCTCCGCCTGGGCCAAATACAAGGTCAAGAACGCTGTCAATTTCATCGGCGACTATGAGAAGACGCTCGCAGCCGAAGCCGAGCGCCGCGGCGTCGACGGCGTCGTCTGCGGCCATATTCATCACGCGACGATCAAGACGATCGACGGAATCTTATACGTGAACACCGGCGACTTCGTCGAAAGCTGCACGGCGGTCGCCGAGCATGACGACGGCAGTTTCGAAGTGCTCGACTGGCGCATGACGGCGGCCGAGCGCGCAGCCTCCTCCATTGAGGTGAAAGCGCTGCCCGCGCCAAGAGCGGCGGCTGCGTAAATGCGCATACTGGTCGCGACTGACGCCTGGCGTCCGCAGGTCAATGGGGTCGTACGTTCGCTCGAATCGCTCGCCGAGGCGGCGGTCCCGCTCGGCGCCACGCTCGATTTCCTGACGCCGCAGGACTTCTGCTGCGTCCCCATGCCCACTTATCGCGAGATTTCCCTTGCGCTCGCTTCGCCCCGGGCCGTGCGCCGCCGTCTCGCCGCGGGCTACGACCATATCCACATCGCCACCGAAGGTCCCATCGGGCTGGCGACGCGCGCGGTCTGCCTGCGCGACGAACGGGTTTTCACGACATCCTTCCACACGCGCTTTCCCGAATATATCCATGCGCGTACGGGGCTGCCGGTGGACTGGTCCTATGCGGCGCTGCGCCGCTTCCATAATGCCGGCGCAGGCGTCATGGTCGCCACCCCGAGCCTCGCGCGGGAGCTCGACACGCGCGGCTTCCGCCGCCTGCTGCGCTGGTCCCGCGGCGTCGACCACGACGTCTTCACCCCCGCGGCCAAAGTCCCCGTCGATTTCCCCCGGCCGATTTTTCTCTACGCCGGCCGCGTCGCGGTCGAGAAGAACATCGAGGCCTTTCTCGCGCTCGATCTGCCGGGAACGAAGCTCGTGGCGGGGGACGGGCCGGCGCGGGCGGCGCTTCAGGCGCGCTTTCCGCAGGCGCGCTTTCTCGGCTTCAAGACGCCGGCGGAACTGGCCGGCCTTTACGCGGCCTCGGACGTCTTTGTCTTTCCCAGCCGCACGGACACCTTCGGCGTCGTCCTCATCGAGGCTCTGGCCTGCGGCCTTCCCGTCGCGGCCTTCCCCGTCATGGGGCCGCTCGACGTCATCGGATCGAGCGGCGCCGGCGTCTTGAGCGAGGACCTGCGCGCCGCGGCGCTCATGGCGCTCGACATGCCGCGCGCGGCGGCGCGCGCCCACGCCCTGACCTTCACCTGGGAGAATTGCGCGCGGCAATTTCTCGACAATATCGCCTATGCGCGCGGGGCGGCCTCGCTGGGCGGCGTCGGCGTGGCGGCGCTGAGGGAATCGGGGGAAAAGCGCCAGGCGGTGGACAAGGGCCAGGCCGTCCAGCCTTGATCGCCGGGGCTCTCCCGGCGCATCTCTCGGCTGGAGGCCGGGCGGCGGAGCGGCTATATGCTCCTTCGCGGCGAGCCGTTTGCGTCAGCTCGCGCTGAAACGCCGCCTGCGCCTGGAGCCCGTATGAGTCTCACGCCCGAGGAGATCGAACGCTACGCCCGCCATCTCGTGCTGCGCGAAATCGGCGGGCCGGGGCAGCAGAACCTCAAGAACGCGCGCGTGCTGGCGATCGGCGCCGGGGGGCTGGGCGCGCCGCTCCTGCAATATCTCGCCGCCGCCGGAACGGGCGTTCTCGGCATTGTCGACGATGACGCCGTTACGCTCTCCAATCTGCAACGCCAGGTGATTCACGACACGCCGGACGTCGGCCGGGCGAAGGTCGAAAGCGCTCGCGACGCCATCGCGCGACTCAACCCGCATGTTAGAGTCGAGCCCCATGCGCTGCGGCTCACAGAAGGAAACGCGCGTGCGCTGATTGCGGACTATGACGTCGTCGCGGACGGGTCGGATAATTTCGCCACGCGCTATCTCGTCTCCGACGCGTGTTTCTTCGAAAGAAAGCCGCTCGTGACCGCCGCCGTCGGCGGTTTCGACGCCTCACTTACGACCCTGCGGCCGTTCGAAACCGGGCCGGACGGCAAGCCTAATCCCACCTATCGCTGCCTCTTCCCCGAGCCCCCGCCGCCCGGAACCGTCCCGAGCTGCGAGGAGGCGGGCGTTCTGGGCGCGTTGACCGGGATCGTCGGCGCGATGATGGCGCTGGAAGTCATTCGCGAGATCGTGGGCTTCGGCGAGGCTCTCGTCGGCCGCCTGCTGCTGATCGACACGCTGGCGATGCGTTTCGAGACGCTGCGCTACGCCTATGATCCGGAGAATCCGCTGACTGGCGTCACTTCGCCGCGATGACGGCGATTTCGACCTTGTAGTCGGGGGCGACGAGCTTCGCCTCGACGGTGGCGCGGGCGGGCGGGTTCTGCTTGTCCACCCAGACGTCCCAGACGCCGTTCATCTCGGCGAAGGTCGAAATGTCGGAAAGATAGATGGTGGCGGACAGGATTTTCGACTTCTCGGTTCCCGCCTCGACGAGCAAGGCGTCGATGAGGCCGAGAATCTCGCGGGTCTGGTCGGCGACCGAGCCGCCCTTGGTCTGTTCCGCGACCTGCCCGGCCGTGTAAACGGCGTTGCCGCGCACGACCGCCTTGCTCATGCGCGGACCCGCGCCAATTCGCCTGATGTCGCTCATTTCGCCTCCACTCTACCCGGGGCGGTTTAGGGGAAGCGGCGCCGTCCCGCAAGGGCGTCGAAAAAGTGTGCGAACCCGCTGGACAAGTGGCCAAGCCCTTTCTATAAGCCCCTCCACGCGCCGAGCGCGGGCCCAGGTAGCTCAGTTGGTAGAGCATGCGACTGAAAATCGCAGTGTCGGTGGTTCGATTCCGCCCCTGGGCACCAGAAAACAACATAAACTCAATTAATTACGGCAGTGTCGACGGCGCCGAGATCTGCGGAAGTTTTCCGAATTAAAGGAAAACAGCGACGCAAGGCTCGAGATGTGAGGCGCTACATCGCGAAAAACGCGTCGCGTGCTCTTAGCGACGGCTTTGATATCTGGAAGCCGCCGGGTTGCGACACCAAGAGCGGTTGGCTGACGGCGGCCGCCCATGGCGCGGATTCCAAACCTGCATGTGATGTGCGCGTCGGTATTCGACCTGCGTTGCTTCTGGCGCCATTATTGTTCTCAATACAACTTGCATCTGGCGGCGGCGCTGTTGACTAGCCGAACGTGGTTCGGCGGGTCGGGCGAAGCAATTTTAAGTGCGGGGTATTGTCATGGCTGGGTTCAGGGTAGCCGTCGTTATGCTGGCCGCCATCACATCGGGCCTCGTCTCTTCTGCGCCGCGTGCGCAACAGCAGAGAGAGAGGAAGCCGCACATCGTCGTGATCTGGGGCGACGATATCGGGCAGTCGAACATCAGCGCCTACACCAACGGCTTGATGGGTTACCGCACGCCGAACATCGACTCCATCGCCAAGCAGGGCATGATCTTCACTGACTATTACGGCGAGCAAAGCTGCACCGCGGGCCGCGCCTCTTTTATCACTGGGCAGAGTGGCCTGCGCACCGGTTTGACAAAAGTCGGCTTGCCTGGCGCGGACCTCGGCTTGCGCAAGGAAGACCCGACCATCGCCGAGCTTCTCAAGACGCAGGGCTATGCAACGGGTCAGTTCGGCAAAAACCATCTGGGCGACAAGGACGAGTTTCTTCCAACAGCCCACGGCTTCGACGAATTCTATGGCAATCTGTACCACTTGAATGCCGAGGAAGAGCCGGAGCTTCCGGATTATCCAAAAGCGAACGATCCCGAGTTTCCGAACTTTCGCAAAGACTTCGGCCCGCGTGGCGTGATCCACAGCTTTGCGAGCCCCGATGGCAAGCAAAGGATCGAGGACACGGGCCCGCTGACCAAGAAGCGGATGGAGACCATTGACGACGACATCGCCGCGCGGGCGGCGGAATTTCTCGAAAAGCAGGTGAAGGCCGAGAAGCCGGTGTTTCTGTGGGTGAACTTCACTCACATGCATTTCCGCACCCATCCCAAGCCGGAGAGCGTCGGCCAATCAGGGCGCTGGATGGGGCCTTATGCAGATACGATGATCGATCACGACAAGAACGTCGGGACCATTCTGCAAAAGATAAAAGAGCTCGGGATAGAAGACGACACCATTGTTTTCTATTCCACCGACAACGGGCCACACATGAATTCCTGGCCGGATGCGGCAATGACGCCGTTCCGCAACGAGAAAAATTCCAACTGGGAAGGCGCTTATCGTGTGCCGGCCATGGTTCGCTGGCCGGGCAAAATCAAACCGGCTTCGGTTTCCAACGGCATCGTCTCGCATCTCGACTGGATGCCGACCCTTCTCGCAGCGGCAGGCGCGCCCGACGTCAAAGAGAAGCTCCTGAAGGGCTACAAGGTCGGAAAGACGAACTTCAAAGTCCATCTCGACGGCTACAATATGCTCCCGCTTCTGACCGGACAGGAGGAACGATCTCCTCGCAAGGAGTTCTTTTATTTCTCCGATGACGGCGATTTGACAGGGCTGCGGTTCGACAACTGGAAGTTCGTCTTCGCCGAACAAAGAGCGCCGGGCACGTTGAAAGTCTGGTCCGAACCTTTCACGACTCTTCGCGTGCCGCTGATCTTCAACCTTCGTCTCGATCCCTATGAGCGCGCCGACATCACGTCGAACACCTATTACGACTGGCTCTTGGACCACGCATTCATGTTGGTTCCGGCCCAGACCTATGTCGGCACATATCTGGCGTCGTTCAAGGACTACCCGCCGCGACAGAAGGCGGCTAGCTTCTCGATCGATCAGGTCATGGAGGTTCTAAAGAAACCCGCTGGTGGTAAGTGATCTCCGCAGTGGAGGGGGCTGTGAGGTTCCCTCAGCCCAACGCCCGTTGAAATCGTTGGCTGGATTAGGCGGGCCGAGGGCCCTAGTAAAATACATAGAGGCGCTCCTTACATGCTTTTCAAAATGGCTTCGTTCGTATTCTGGTCCGGTGTTTATAACGGAGCGCTTGCCTTTTCCTTGGTTTTCCCGCCGCTTTATCGTTCCATCGGCCTCAATGTCTGTTCGCCCGTCTGGGGCTGGCTGATTGCGGGATTTTTAGCTTACACGAGCGCCGTCCTGATTTTCGCCTCCCGCGATCTGGTTCGACGAGGACAGTTAGTCTACTGGGAATCGCTACTTCGCTATGTTGCGGCCGCCGTTCTTATCCCGGCGGGGCTGTTTGGCGACATCGGGTCGATTGCCACCTTGCTGGGTTTGGGCGACCTCGTTATCGGTGTGGTGTACGCGCTCGGTTTAACAAGAGAACTCGGTGTGACGCACAAGGCCCTGTTGTTTGACCGCCTCGGTTAAGCGGGCCGGCTTGAACGTCGCAGAAGTGGGCTTCCGGTTGACGGCTGTTGCTACACCGGCGTGGCTCTCATCGAAGGGCGTGCCGGTTTTCCGCGATGAACGTATCTTATTGACGCATATAAGGCGGTTTTCCAAAATCGAATGGACATAAGGTTTTGCTCTCGCCTAGACAACCCAGCATTTTTTCTCGCGCGCTTGTCATGACAGAGCGATAGCGACTCCTCGGCTTCTCGCGTGTCCTAAAATCACAGAGTCTCGCTGCTGCTTGGTGGCGCTTATCGTCCCGTCGCGCGAGCCAAGGACCGACTCTCCTTCGAAGCAGGGTCACTTGGGGGATGTGCGGCACATGCAGTGGGCATCCTGCAAGGCTGCCCTATCTAAAACGCCAGTATGACAAAATCTGGCGGCCCAGAAGCGCCGACCAACGAGGGAGGAACACATGATCCGCAGACTATCCCTTATCCTCGCTCTCGCAGGCGCACTGGCGCTTCCGGCGGCGGCGCTGGCTGGGCATGGCGGCGGACACGGCGGGGGCAGGGGCGGCGGCCACGGTGGCGGCCACGGCGGCGGCTGGGGTGGACACGGCGGGGGCTGGGGCGGCCACGGCGGCGGTTGGGGACGCCCGGGTTGGGGTGGTCACGGCGGCGGATGGGGCCGCCCAGGTTGGCATGGAGGCGGGTGGGGTCGTCCCGGCTGGCATGGAGGCGGGTGGGGCCGTCCCGGCTGGCATGGAGGCGGAAGATATTGGCACGGCCGCTGGTGGCCCTACGGCGTCGGCTCATGCTGGCGGTGGAACCCCTACTACGCGCGCTGGGTGTGGCGCTGCTATTAACAAAGCAAGCTCGAGCAATGAGCCGCGACTGGCGAGCGCGCCGGGCGTCTATCTTTTTGTCATTGAAAAAATGAGCGTCCGCGGAACAACGTAGGGCGAGGCGCGTTTTTCTGATGCAGCGTGACGCTGTCCCCGTAAAGGGGCGCGGGCGGGATCGCTCGGAGAGCCTCTTGCCCCTTCAGCGCCACGCTGGCGCGCGAAGTGATTGCCCAATCGTCGCGCGTGCCGGTGTCGCAGGACACGGGCGAAGATCGGCGGTCCATCGCCCTGAACAGGCGAGCGGGCCGCCTTTCTTTTATCTAGCCCACGATCACGCCCGGCCAAAGGTGGCGCCGCCCCGGCGGCTCGGTGGATTTTTCGACCGGCCCCTCCGCAGGACTGAACTTTTCGCTGAAGATTCGATCCTGGGCGATCCCGGCTGCGGCGGCGACGGAGTTGGTCGCCGCAATGAGCGCGGGCGGTCCGCACACATATAAATCGGGCCGAGGCCCTTCCTCCTTGAGGCTCTTGGCGAGCGCCTCGGACGGCGTGCCGGCGAAGCCCGACCACGCGACCTCCGGCTTCCAGACGCAGACCGTCGCCTGTAGCTGCGGAAGCCCGGCCCGAAGCGCCTCGATGGCGTCCAGCGCGAACAGCTCCTCGACGCGGTTGACGCCGAAGAACAAGCGGCATGGGTGCGGGTCTGCAAATTCCGCCATTTGCCGCAACATCGACAAAGCCGGGGCCAAGCCTGTCCCGCCCGCCACAAACCAGCGCGGCGCTAGGGCCGACTCGTCGAGCGTAAACTGGCCCTTCGGCCCATGAACGATCAATTCGGCGCCGGCGGTCGCCGTCTCCCGCAAATATCCCGAAAAGGCGCCGCCGGGCTGAATGCGGATCAGAAATTCAAGCAGGCCGTCCCAGTTGGGCGTGTTGGCGAGAGAATAGGAGCGCTTGATTGGCGCGCCGGGAACGGCGAGTTCAGCGTATTGGCCGGCGACGAATTGAGCGGCTTGGCCGAAGGTGGGGTCGTCGGAATATTGCAGCACGAGCCGCAGAGTCGTGGACCCTTGGGGCGCGATCTCGACAATGCGCGCGGTCCGCACCGGCTCCGGCGCCGAGCCGATGGCAGTTTGATCGAACGTCGCAGTCAACTGAAGATCGCTTCTGGCGCGGCTGCGGCACAAAAGAATGTCGCCCGCCGCCCGCTCCTTTTCACTGAGCGCGGCGCTGCTGCAGGACAGAAGTTCGGCGTCTCCCGAAACCTTCGTCACACGGCACACCCCGCAACCGCCCTCGCGGCAGGACGAGGGCGGATAGACGCTCGCGCGCTCCGCGGCTTCGAGGAGCGTCTGCGTCGCATCGGCCTCGAAGGCGATGGAGGCGCCGTCGCGGGTGAGAAGCTCAACTTTGAACATGGACATGTTCCGCATGAAGGACTGCGGACGTCCGTCGGGACGTCCGCGTTTTTTGTCAGGCCGCGCGTGCGAGCGCGGCGGCGATGTCGGCCTTCGCCTCGCCGATCGGCTGGATCCCGAACTTCTCGACGAGCACGTTGACGAGCGCGGGCGTGAGGAAGGCGGGAAGCGTCGGGCCGAGCCTCACATTGCGAACGCCAAGGGCGAGAAGCGTCAGCAGCACCGCGGCCGCTTTCTGCTCGAACCAGGAAACGATCAGCGACAGCGGCAGCTCGTTGACGCCGACGCCGAAGGCCTCGGCGAGCTTGGTGGCGACGACCAGCGCCGAATAGGCGTCGTTGCACTGCCCCATGTCGAGCAGGCGCGGCAACTCGCCGATCGTGCCGAAGTCATGTTTGTTGAAGCGGTATTTTCCGCAGCCGATCGTGAGGATGACCGTGTCGTCAGGCGCTTCATCGGCGAAGTCGGAGTAATAGTTGCGGCCGGGCGCGGCGCCGTCGCAACCGCCCACGAGGAAGAAGTGCCGGATTTGGCCGGCCTTGACGGCCTCGATGACCTTGTCGGCGACGCCGAGCACCGCCGTGCGGCCGAAGCCGATGGTGATCGTTTTCTCTTCCACGTCTTCTGGAAAGCCCGGCAGCGCGAGGGCGGCCTGAACCACTTGCGAGAAATCCCCCTCGGCGATGTGGCGAAGGCCCGCCCAGCCCACTGGCCCCGCGGTGAAAATGCGTCCGCGATAGCGCGCCTGCGGCTCGATCAGGCAATTCGACGTCATGACGATGGGACCGGGGAAGTCGGCGAATTCCTTTTGCTGGTCCTGCCAGGCGCCGCCGTAATTCCCGGCGAGATGCGGATAGGCCTTGAGTTTGGGATAGGCATGAGCCGGCAGCAGCTCGCCATGCGTATAGACGTTGATCCCCTTGTCCTTGGTGGCTTCGAGAATCTCGTGCAGGTCTTTGAGATCATGGCCGGAGACGAGGATCGCTTTGCCCTTCACGGGCGTGACGCGCACCTGCGTCGGCTGCGGCGTTCCGAAGGCGCCGGTGTTTGCGGCGTCGAGCGCCTCCATGGCGACGAAATTCGCCCGGCCTAGCGCCAGCGCCTCTTCGAGGAGCGGCTCGATGTCTTTCGGTTCACGAGCGAGAAGATCGAGCGCATGTTCGACCGCCGCGTAAATCTCCGGGCGCTCCTCGCCAAGCACACGCGCATGATGCGCATAGGCGCAGACGCCCTTAAGGCCGTAGAGAACCAGCGAACGCAGGCCAATGACGTCTTCGCCGACGATGGCCGCATCCTTGCGGATCGCCGCCTCCCCGGCTTGCGCCAAAAGGCCGTTCATGTCGCTCGCCGGAACGAAAACGGCGGCGCCCGGAAGATTTTCGGGAATCTTGGCCGCGGCGCGGGCGGCGCGCTCATAAAGCGCCCGGGCGCGATCGCGCAAGCGCGCCGCTTCCGCGATGAGCTGGACGAATCGCGCGGCGTTGAAGTTCACATTCGTCAGCGTGGTGAAAAAGGCGAAGAGAAGAAACCGGTCGCCCTCAGCGTCCGTCGCGCCGAGTGCGCGGGCGTGGTGAAGATATTGGCCAAGGCCCTCGCAAACATGGAGCAATACGTCCTGCAGATCGGCGGTCGCGGCGTCCTTCCCGCACATGCCTTTAGTCCCTGCGCAGCCCGCTCCTTCATCCGACCGGAAGGTCTGCTCGCATTGATAACAGAACATCGAATGCTCCCTTTGTTCGCCTATTTCGGTATTTAGGATGCGTATTTATCGGCGCGTAAGTCAACCCCCTGTTTGTCGCAGGGCGCAGGGCCCGGCGCGCCGCCTTCAGATGTCGAGCGGCGTCGGCGACTTAGATTTTTCCAGGCAATCGCTGAGCGTGAAGCGGTCCAATTCGCGCAAGAAGCCGTGCTGGGCGCGGGCGAGCATGGCCTTGAGCCGGCAGCGCGGCAAAAGCGCGCAGTCGCTGCCCGCGCCGAAACATTCGACGAGCGGCTGGTCGTCGAGCCTGCGGACGACGTCGCCGATGCGAATGTCGCGCGGATCGCGGGCAAGCCGGACGCCCCCCTGCGCGCCGCGGGTGGCGACGACGTAGCCGGCGGCGGCAAGCTCCTGGAGCACCTTCGCCATATGGTGGCGAGACACGTGGAAATGATCGGCGATCTGGGCGGCGCTCAGAACCTCGTCCTTCCGGTCGGCGAGCAAAATGAGCGCGCGCAGGCCGAAGTCGGTGAAACTCGTCAATTTCATAGCGTCACACTATCACGCCATTTCGGAATATAGAATACTTCTTTAAGCGGGTTGGCTAGGTCTCGCCGACGCAAAGCCGGGTTTCGGGCGACGGCGGCTCAGCGCGGCGATCGGAGCAGGAGAGAGTAGTCAGTAAGACGGCGCCCATGATAATGCATACGAGTTGTGAGACAGTTTCGAGCGCGTGAAGCGAGGCCATCGCAGGCGGCTAAACTGAGAACCAGCTGGGGATCGGCCCGATGATCGACCCAATCGGCGACATTGACGTCACCCGATTGACGCGCGCTGTGCGCTCGCAAAGTCTGGGACGCGACATAATTCTACACATTCATCGGACCATCGGTCTCTTCGCCGGCGCCGTCTTCGTCCTCATCGGCCTGAGCGGCGGTCTTCTGGCCTTCCGCGAGGACATCGACGAACAGTTGAACGCGCCTCTGATGCGCGTTGAGACGCCAACGCACATGGCTCGCCGGTCGCCGGACGACATCCTCGCAGCCGCCGTCGCGGCCATGCCGCCGGACGCGAAACTGGAGCGGCTGACAATGCCGCGCCATCCTGGGGCCGCGGCGACGGTCAGCTATCTGGCCGAAACGGACGATCTCGACAGCACTTTCTATGAGATGTTCGTCGATCCTTATACTGCGACGGTCAAGGGTCAGCGCGTGAGCCTTCATGGCGACGACGCCTTTTCCCAGCCTGTGATCAAAATTCTGATGGCGTTTCACTGGACGCTGCTGCTTGGCGTCAACAATGCCTACATCATCGGGGGCCTGGGGATCGTCCTTCTCCTCTCCGTCGTCCTCGGCGCTTGGCTCTGGCGGCCGCGCGGCGGCGACTGGCGGCTCGGATTGAAGGTCAAATGGGGCGCCAGTCGAGAGCGCATCGTCTACGATCTGCACAGAAGCGTCGGCATCTTCATGGCGGCCATCTTGCTGGTCATGCTGGCGACCGGCGCCGCCATGATCTTCAAGCCGGCGACGCGCGCCGCGGTAAGCTTTTTTTCCGTTGTGCGCGGCGAGCCCGATTTTGGAAAGTCCACGCCTGCGGCGGGCCAGACGCCGATTGGCGTCGGCGAGGCGATCGCCTCGGCCGACGCGATCTTTCCCGACGGCAGGGTTCTTTGGGTTCTTCTTCCGAGCGCCCCGAACGGCGTCTATGTCATCGGCAAACAGGCTTTGGATGAGCCGAGCCGATCAAGAACGTTCCGCAACGTCGGGGTCGATCAATATAGCGGCCGCGTGCTGCACGTGCAGGATCGCAACAGCTTTACGGCTGGCGAAACGTTTCTGGAGTGGCTGTACCCCTTGCACAGCGGCGAGGCCTTCGGCGATCTTGGCCGCCCCTTTACCCTGCTGATCGGGGTGACGCCGCTCATCCTTTACATAACGGGCTTGATGCGGTGGCGTGGCAAGCGCCGGGCGCGCCGACGGGGGCTCTGAAAAGGCACGACGCCCTCACTGCCCCGCGGCGATGGGCATTTCGATCGTGTCTTCCTTGTTCTTCGCCTCGCCGAAGGCGAGCTTGAGAACATATTTCCCCTTGTGAGCGACTGTCGCGTCGAGAGTGAGCATGCCGCTGCCGTGAATCTTGGACGGCAGGGCGGCGAGTTCCTTCAGCGTCCCATCGGCTTGATAAGCGTGGAACGACAGCGCAACAGGCTCGCTCCGCGCGTCCTTTTCCATAAGCGTGATTGCGAAAATGATTTTTCCGGTCCCCGGAACCCGGTCACAATATTCGTCATATTTGCTCATGTCGTCGGTCGCGCCGCCCGCGCTCTCGGAAGAGTCGGGCAAGAAATAGGTGGTGAGATGCGCCGAGTAAAAGTCGCTGACGCCGAGACATTCCGAGATCGTGCGATCGCCGGCCTTGACGGCCGGTTGAAGCACATGCGCTTTCCAAAAGTCGCTGGCGTATTGCGTGAGCGCCGGGCCCCATAACTGGTATGTGAAGGCAACCCCGTTGAAACCGACGAGAAGCACAGCGCACGCTGCGAGCAACAAATTCAGGCGAGCGTTCGGACTCACGCGCATTTCCTTCTTGCAGTTCCGCTCAGGGAGTAATTTCGAAGTCCCATGAGCCGCTGACAATGTGACCGTCGGCGGAGAGCGCGCGGTAGCGCGCGGTATATTTGCCGGGCGTCAACTGATTGACGCCGACCGACACATGGCTCGGATCAGAGCCGTCGATCGCGGCGTCGCGCTTGTCGACCCTTTCACCGGAGGCGCTGACGACGGCGAGCGCGACAAAGGCGTCCCGAATGCCGGCGTCGTACCAGACTTCGACTTTCGCGATCGCGCCGGCGGCGGCGCCGCCCTGCGCGGGAGAGGTGCGGACCACGATCGCATGCGCCAGCGCCCCCGTCGCCCACGAGGCGGCGAGCAACAACGGCAGACAGAAGCCGGTCATTATGCGCGCACCCAAACGTATAAATCGGGGCGCTTTCGGCGCGGCGCCGCTGATAATGGCGTGAGACATGGCGTTCGACTCTCCGCGAAGATGTCTCGCAATTTGCCGGATTTCCGCCTTTGCTCCAATAGTTTCTAGGGCCGCGAAGACCCCCGGCGCGCTTGGAAGATCTGGCAGTTGAAACGCCACGCGACGCGACCTTGTCTTTCCAGAACCGGTATGCAGTATTAACGATCAATGCATACGCTGCGCGATCGCGTCGCGTCAAGGGAGGCGCTGCAAATGGCGCGATGGTGGATCTTCGTGGCCGCACTCACCGCGCTTGCCGCTTTCAGCGCAGGGACGGCGCGCGCGCACACCGCCGATATTTCCAGCAGCCGCATCGTGCCCGAAGGCGATGGTCGCTATCGCGTGGACGTCGGATTTCTCGGAGCCGATATCGAACGCATGTTCGCCGCAAACAAATCGTCCCTCGGCGACGTCGACCTCACCGAGCCCGGCGTGATCGAGGCGATGATCGGCAAATTCATCCAGCAGCGCGTCGATCTGCAAAATGCGGAAGGCCGGATCTGCCCGAGCACGGTGGTTTCGGTGGGCGAAGACCCCACCAACCCCTACGACCAGAAGGCGGTCTTGCGCATGGATTGCAGCGGCGTCGCCGGACAGATTTTCTATAATCCCTTCGCGCTGCTGACGGCGCAAGGCCCGCGCGCCAAACACCTGGTCAGCATCGGCGAGAAGGACGACGAGGGACAGCTCACCGAGGCGCAGAAGATGGGCCGGGAGCCCGCGCCCGGCCAGGTCATGATCTATCCCGGCGATCAGATGATCGATCTTTCCAAGCCGCTGCTGACCCCCTGGCAGCTCGCGCCGAAGTTCTTCGCCGCCGGCATCGAGCATATTGTCACCGGCTACGACCATATCTGCTTTCTGATCGCCGTGGTGCTATGGGCGTCGCGCGCCTGGCCGGTCGTGAAAATCGTCACGGCCTTTACAATCTCGCATTCCATCACGCTGTCGCTGGCGGCGCTGCAAGTCGTCGACCTTCCGAGCCGATGGACTGAAATCGCCATCGCCCTCTCCATCATCTACGTCGCGATCGAAAATTTTTTCACGCGCAAGGTCGACGGGCGCTGGCGCGACACGTTCTTTTTCGGCTTCGTGCACGGTTTCGGCTTCGCAAGCGGCCTGATCGAAATGGGCGTCCCGCAGCGCGCGATCGTGCCGGCTCTGGCGAGTTTCAACATCGGCGTCGAAGTCGGCCAGATCGGCGTCGTGCTGGTCGTGGTTCCGCTTCTCGTTCTGATCGACAAGAGCTTCTTCAATGGCGAGCGCAACCTGCGCCTGGTGCAAATCTGTTCCGCGGCTGTCGCCTGCGCGGGCGTTTATTGGCTGTTCTTCCCAATGGCGTGACGCTGGGGGGAGAGGCTTCTCGCAAGACGCCGACGGGCGTTGGAGGGCTTTGAGCGTTGATCTTCTCCTCGAAATCCGAGGCTAAGATTGTCACGTCGACGGTGTAGCCTCCGAGCGCGCCCCGACAAGCCCCAGCGCGCGGATCTGCGCTTCCTGTCGACGCCGTTGTCGCCAGCGTGGCCAAATCGCCGCATCGCTCCAAATAGAGCGAAGGCACCGGAGCCTCTCCAATGACCGATGGCATTCACTTCACTGGCGCATACCAACCTGCGCCGTTACCGAACCTGATCCCCGGGAGCTGGTATATCGGGTTCGCCTGCAAGCGCTGCCGCCAGCATTTCGCGATTCTGAACGCGCTGACGGCCGCCGGCACGCTCGACCTTACGGGACCCGCGTCCTTCACGGCCACCTGCCCGGCCTGCAATCACAGCAGCGACTATCAGGCGAGCGACCTTGTTCAGTTCCAGGCCGCTCAGGGGGGCTCGTCATCGACGGCGTGAGCGCGCGCTCAGTCAATGAAGCCTTCGCGGCAACGGGCGCTTGGTCCCCTCCTTGGCGACCTCAGAAGCCCACTGCGTCATTTCGTCGATTTTCCGCACAGAAGAGCTTTCAATTTACCGTAATAGGATCCAGGCATTTCGTCCGGGAGCAGGACGTCGTTCTCCACGACCTCGATCGGCTGGCCCTTGCCCATGGGTTCGGGGTAGTTCACGATCATTTTAACCGTCGTCGCGTCCTTCGCGCAGTCGAGCGCGTGTTTGACCGTATAGGACAAGACTTTTCCGTCTGGTTTTCGGGAGTTGAAAAGCAGCCAGAACGTAATTGCGCCCTGCTTGTTCTCGTAATTGTTTTGGTCGAAATAAATTTCGTCGTCTGCGGCGCTCCCGGACAGTTTCCAATCGGGGTCCTTCGCGTAAGCCAAGCTGGATGACAGAAAGAAAACGCCAGCAACAATCAGCATCTTTCTCATCGCCATTTTCCTTTCTGACCAGCTTGCGGCCTCACTGGCCAAATTTTGGCACGAACCGGCGCCACCAAGTTCGAGTCGCGGGATCCTTGTAAGCGAAAACCGCACGACAGCCCATATCGACCCACACGCCGTCCGCATCGACGCCCCAAGTGTCTCCCCGCTTGCAGCCGCCCTCGCGATCGAGCTTCAATTTGACTTTCATCTTATGTGCGTCTCGCAGCGCACAACGCGTGAATTCGCCGTCGATCGAGTTGCAGGAAAACTCTCCCGCCTCGCAGCGCTGAGCGGAGAATAAAAAAGCCAACCCAAGGATGGATACGACGAGCGGTCTCATACAAACGCTCACATTCGACAATTGTGGCGCGGTTGAAAGCCTCGATTTCGTCCGCGTCGCAGACGCCGCGCTCAAACAACTGGCGCCAGAGTCAAAACAAAAGAAGCCCGGCGTTTGCCGAGCTTCTTCCACGCGATTGATGCCGACGAGGCTGGATGTCGGTTATCAATACTTCGCGACGACCGGAGCGGGAGCGCCCCAGTTGAAGTGATAGTTCACGCCGGCGCGAACGATATTGCCGTTGATGCGGGCGCGAACCTGGCCGCCGAAGATCGCCGAGTCGGCGGGAACGGCGAAGCCGAGAGCCTGCAGCGTGCTGTCGGTCGAGCCCAGCGCGAAGTTCTGGCGCACGGTGCCGAGGTCATAATACAGATACTCGACCTTGGCGGACCAGTTCGGCCAGAACATCCACTCGAGACCGCCGCCGGCCGTCCAGCCGACCTGCGTATTGGAGAAGTTCACGCCGCCGAAGCTCGGGCCCATGAACAGGCCGGTGATGCCGCCCGGAACGACCGACGACGCATAGTTCAGCGTCACGCCGCCGTAAGCGAGACCGCCCGTGCCGTAGACCAGCAGGGTGGGCGTGAACAGCCAGCCGAGGCGGCCGCGCACCGTGCCCAGATAGTCGAGGCTGCCGCGCACCGAGTGAATGCCCGCGAAGCTGTCGCCGAGGGCCGTGCCGACCACGCCAGGAACCGCGGCGCCGGTCGCGAAGGTGCGCGAGGCGTTGGTGCCGGCGATGCCCTGGATGTCAGCCTCGAGGCCCACAACGAAGCTGTTGTAGAACTGCCAGTTGTAGCCGATCTGGCCGCCGCCGATGAAGCCGCCGTTGTTGCCGGAGTTGAAGCCGGAGCCGGAAGCCGCCAGGGTGAAGGCGCCGAGATAGTTGGCCTGCTCGAGGTTCAGGATGCCGGGCGACCAGAACGGACCGGCGCCGACCGGGCCGACGGCCACGACCTGCTGGTTGCTGTTGGCCCAGGTGCCGCCAGCGTTCAGACCGACGTAGAAGCCGGTCCACATGGGCGGCGGCGGGGGCGGCGGCGGCAGAACCGGCGGGCCCTTGCGGGAGGGGAGGTCTGCGGCAAGCGCGGAGCCGGCGCTCAAGGCCAGCGCGGCGAGCGAAAGAGCGATCTTTTTCATTCAAGCCTCTTTGAACAATTTTTTGTTGGAATCGCGCCCAAGCGCACGCCCCCAACTTCTTGGCCAGGCCTGGCCGGAGAAACGATTCTTCCCCTGCTCAGCCATGGCCCTATCGATCAGTACGGCGTTCGCACAGTCAACGAAATCTGCTGAACAGGCATAAGCTTAGCCGATATTTGCGAGCTTCGTGTTGCGCAAAGGATACAAAATGCGCCCCCAAATGGAGCGCGCGCGTCGGCAAGCAAGCTTGATCATAGCAATTCCTTAACCATGGACGCCTATAGATTTCTGCGCTTCAGACGCTCAACTGCCTAGCGGGCGCTCAGGGACTAGAAGTGCGGTAGATAATGCGCGTTGCCCGCAGCTCTCTTCAGATCCGGTGCTGCCTCGCGGTTATCGTCGCCCTGACAAATCCATGGTCGCGGGCGAAGGCGCAGTCGCTGAACGACGCGGGGACCTGGGCGCTTCGCGCCAGCCTGTCCCTTCAAGGCGACGACGAGCGGCAGAACGCCGTCAGAGCAAAGCTCCGCGGGGCCTATGAAGCCTTTCTGCCGCGCGTCACCTGGGAGCACGATCTGATCCTCGGCGGCAAGATCGATTATCTGCCGGACTATTCGTCGATCACCAATTCCTACTATGGCGGCATCGACACGATGGCGCGGCGGGATCCCAATGTTTACGGCCTCCAGCTCTCGTTTCCGATCCTCGACGGGCTGAAGCGCTTCAACGATCTGCAGGCTGCGAAGAGCGCCTTGCGCGAAGGCGTATATCTCAACATCGACAAGCGACAGCAGGTCCTTCTCGACACGGCCAACGCCTATCTCGCCGTTCTGAGAGACCGCAAGACCGTCGCGCTCCGTCGAGAGCTCGTGAACGACCTCACGGCGATTTCGAAGCGTGTCGGCGTGCAATACGCCGTGCGCGATGCGACGCGCGCTGATTTCGCGCTTGCGGAATCGCGGGTCCAGGCCGGCCTTGTCGCGCTCGAAGGCGCGAGAGCGGCGCTTTCGGCCTCGGAGATAGAGCTGCAGCGCTTGACGCAAGCGAATATCGCGAGCCTCGAGCGACCTCTGATTCCCAGCGGCGCCCTTCCCGACACGGCGGATGCCCTGCGCCAGGCGACGCTCGCCCAAAGCCCGAAGATACGCGCGGCCCAACTCGGCGCAGAAGCGGCGGAGTATCTCGCCAAGACCGCTTACGCGCCGCTGCTGCCGCAGCTCAATCTCATTGCCTCGCGCACCGACCAAACCAATCTTTCGCAAATCCAAAACCGAATCCGCGACACGTCCGTCAGACTTCAACTCTTGATCCCGATCTATGAACCGGGCGCCTTCTCCGGCGTCAGCGCAGCAAAGGCTCTCGCCACGAGAAAGCGCTTCGAAAGTCTCGATCTCGAGCGTCAGCTCGTCGCGGCCAATCAGGCCCTGTTTCAAGCGCGCCGAGCAACGACCGCCCAAATCGCGCAGGCGCGGCAACGCGCGTCCGAAATCAAGCGCGTCGTCGACGGCTACAAGGTCGAACGGGACGCAGGACTGCGCACAGTCATCGACGTGCTCAACGTACAGGCGGAATGGACGGAGGCGCGCGTCGCCCAGGTCAATCTCGAATATGAGCGAGACCGTTTGACCTACACGCTTGCTGCGACGCTCGGTCGTCTCGATACAGGAGAGAGGCCGCCGCCGTAAGGGGGCGGCAGGACGCCCCAGCGTCGCGCGACCTTTACGTTATCGCATTGGGAAGCCGGCAGATCGCTACCCCGCAGGGCTCCAGAACGACGTCTCCCAAAAGGAGGTCCCGACCTTGCAACAGTGACCCGATATCCACCGCTTCGGGTCCATAATTGAAGATGTGGCGCAAGGGTCCGTTATCCCGGACGCGAATATCGGGATGCGAAAGCGCCCCGTCCACCGACGCGCAGTCGAGACAGCGCCGCAAGACCTCATCGAGCAAAGCCGCGTCCGGCCAGCCCGCGAGATAAAAACGGTTTCCGCGTCTCGCCAGAACCGCTCGTCCATCGACCCCGCGCAGCTCAACGCTGGCCTCGTTCCCGAGGACGAGCGCCTCCGACCAGCGGATGAGCGCGCCCGCCCCGTTCTCGACGGCGACAAACGCGCCGGGACGCAAGCTTTCCACGCGCTCGACCGTGACGTCGACAAGTTGTCCAAACGCTCCTGGCGGAAGGTTCCCGGGGATCTGGAAATCGACCGTCTTGGAGCCCGACCGCGGACCGACAAGACAGACGGCGTCAGATCGCTGCAAGGCGCGCACAAGCGCGTCGTCTGCACAAAAAAGCCCCGGGGCCAACACGAATTTGCGATCTGCGACCGCGTCCGCGCAAGGCGGAACCACGTCGAGGGAAAGCCCGGCCCTCCGCAGCCCGCGGTAAAAGGCGAACACCAGCTCCGAGTAAGAAAAGTCCTGCCCTTGCGGCTCGATATCCCAGGCCCAGGCGCTCTCGTAATCGAATATGAGGGCGACATCCGCGCGGGGCGTTTGCAGGATCAATCCTAACTTTCGGATCTCTTCCGCGACGCGTTTGACTTCTGCGAAGGCCGGCGCCGGGGCGCTGTTCGGCAACAATAGCCCCTCGTGCATTTGTTCCTGGGCGAAAGGCGCCTGCCGCCAACGGAAATAGCTGACCACCTCCGCGCCCGCCGCAAAGGCCTCGTGTGACCAGAGCCGGACCGCGCCTTCCGCCGGCGCGGGATTCCACGGAGCCCAGTTCACAGCGCCCGGCTGCTGTTCCATGACCCAAAAGCGGCCGCATCCACAACCACGATAGAGATCATGATGGAACGCCTGGTAATCCGGATCGCCGACGCGCATGTAGCGCAGCTTGAAATCCTCATCGTTGAGGCTGCGTTCCAGGAAGCCGAGAGGATAACTGTCCCAGGCCGCCGCATCGAGATCTCGGGCGACCTTGTAGTGATCGAAGGCGGTGAAGGAGCCCATGAAATTATGTAAAACCAGACGTCCCGGCGAATATTTTCGAACGATCTCGACTTGCCGTTTGTTGAACGCCGCCACCTGATCCGACGAGAAGCGTTGGAAATCCATGCGATGCGCCGGGTTCGCGTCGGTCACCGTCAGATTCGGCAGGTCGACGTCATCGAAGCTCGAGAGCTCCATCGACCAGAACACATTTCCCCACGCCTGATTGAGCGCCTCGATCGTTTGGTGCTTGCGTCGACACCACTTACGGAAGGCGGCGCGCGCCGCCGCCGAATAGCTTTCGACGGTATCGTGGCAGCCGAACTCATTGTCGATCTGCCAGGCGACGATCGCCGAATGTCGGCCGAATTTTTCGCCAAGAGCGGTCACGATGCGGGCGCATGATTCCAAATAGCCCGCGTGACTGAAACAATAATGGCGTCGCGAACCGAATTTTCGCGGTCTACCGTCGCGATCGACGGCGAGCATGTCCGGCATTTTCTCGACGAGCCATCGAGGCGGGGTCGCCGTGGGCGTGCCCAACGCCACTTTCAGGCCCGCTTCTTCAAGAACTTCGATGGCGCGTTCCAGCCAGCCGAAGTCATAGGCTCCTTCGCTCGGCTCGAGACGCGTCCAGGCGAACTCGCCGATCCTCACGATATCGATCCCAAGATCCTTCATCCTGCGCGCATCGGCGCGCCAATAGGTTTCAGGCCAGTGCTCAGGATAATAACAGACGCCGAGTCGGGGATGTGTCATATTGCCTAGTCAAGCGAGCTGCGTGCGGGCGTCGAGTCCTGGTTGAAAAGCATTCATTGGTCGACGCCGCCGTTTCGGGCGCGGCAACTAGATGCGCCTCATGAAATGTCGATGACACCGCGCGCCAGCGGGACGAAGAGAGACCGGGCTCGAGCGATCAACCTTCTGCAACCGGTAACGAAACCGTCGTACAAATGCAATTGATGGCTCCTGTGACGAAAGAACAAGATCGAGCTCGATGACGCCCTTATGCGATGAGTCCGCGGCGGATCTGCGCCGGCTGCGAGATGAGGTGGCGGCTTTGCGCCAGGACGTCGCGCGCGGAGCGACGACGCGGTTGGCGCAATGGAGCCAAACCGCGTCGCCATGCGACCGGCTGGAGAATTTGGCGCATTATCTCGCCTTGCGCAGCCATGATCTCGGCGAGCTGCAGGTGCGGCTCTCTGCCTATGGCCTTTCATCGCTCGGCCGCAGCGAAGCGGATGTGTTGCTCGCCCTGGATGCGTTGCTGACGACATTGCGGCGCCTCAGCGGCGAGGACGGCGCCTACCCCCCGGCCGCCGCGCGGCGCATGGGCGAAGACGCGCTCAGCCGCGCTTGCGCGGCGGTCTTTGGAGAGGCGGGCGATCGGCGCCGCACGCGCATCATGGCCACCTTGCCGCGCGAGGCCGCGAAGGATCGCCATCTCGTTGAAAGTCTGCTGCAAGCGGGGATGGATTGCGCCAGAATCAACTGCGCCCACGACGATGAGCCGGCATGGGAGCGGATGATCGAAAATGTGCGCACAGCCTCACAACGTCTTGCCCGCCCCTGCCGGATTTTGATGGACATTGCTGGGCCGAAGCTGCGGGTCGCGCAGGTGCGGGCGCCCGAAAAATACCGCTTGCGCCCGGGCGAGCGGCTCCGCCTGGTCCGACGCATCGAAAGCGGCCGCGGCCCTGTTTCATTCTCCATCAACATGCCGGAAGTCATTTCGCAGCTCAGGCCCGGCTCGGAAATCGCGTTCGACGACGGAAAGGCGGTCGGCCAGGTCATTGCCGTCGAGGGCGCCGATGGCGTCGAACTCGAGATTGTCGCCGCCAGGGCGAAAGGTCTCAGACTGAAACAGGACAAGGGAGTAAACTTCCCCGCCACCGATTTGAACCTTGGGCCGCTGACGGCGAAGGACGTCGCCGATCTGCCATTCGTGGCGCGTCATGCAGATCTCGTCGGCTTGTCTTTTGTTCAGCGGCCGGAAGAAGTGAAGCTGTTCCAGATGCAGCTTGCTGCGCGCCGTGGCGAAGAACCGCCGCAAGCGCTCGTGCTGAAGATCGAGACGCCGCTTGCTGTGCGCAATCTTCCACAGCTCATCGCCCAAGCCGCGGCGACCCACCCGACCGCCGTGATGATCGCGCGGGGGGATCTGGCCGTTGAAGTCGGCTTCGCGCGTCTTTCCGAGATGCAGGAAGAGATCGTCTGGCTGTGCGAAGCGGCGCACGTTCCCGTAATTTGGGCCACTCAGGTTCTCGATCAGCTGGTGCACGAAGGCGTGACGAGCCGCGCCGAGACAACCGACGCCGCCATGTCGCAGCAGGCCGATTGCGTCATGCTCAACAAGGGCGACTACCTGCCCGAGGGCGTCCGCTTTCTTCGCGGGATCCTCGACCGCATGGAACGCCATCATACGAAGAAGTTTCCTTGGCTCGCGAGGCTCCGCGCCTGGTCCTGAAGGCGCGTCGCTCGATTCGCGCCTCGCCTCCGCAGAAGAGAGCGGCGTCATCAAACTGTCATCCTGACCATTTTCAGTAGACCGGTCTATGCCTCGCAGGCCTGCAGAGAGAGACGGCGCAACGCCGTGATCGATTTTCGGGATCGACGGCTTTGAGGCCTTGTCCGCCTTTTGAGGCCCTTTGAACGCGCCATATCCCCTGCCTCTGGTCTCCGGCGCTCCGGAGAAGCTCTTTTTGCGTGGCTTGGGTTCCTGTGGAATTAAAGCCCAATGAAAGATACGACAGCTATCCTTCCGGATTCACTCATCCCCGGCGCCTTGTGGATGATGCGCTTCGACGAGCAAGGCTTCCTGATTCGCCGGGCGGAAGAGCCGGCGGCGTTTCACGTCCCGACTGAAGGTTTCGTCTGGCTGCATATGGACCTCGCGGATGTCCGCGCGAGGCCCTGCATCAACCAGATTGCGTCGCTATCGGATAACGCTCGTGCGGCGCTTTGCGCAGCGGTCGACCACCAATATCTCGAATACGCGGACGGCTTGGCCAGTGGGGCTTTGCTCGATCATGAGCGCACGCTGGCCGGACCCGCTTCTCGCACGGATTTTCTTCGCTTCGCGTTCGGCGAAAGATTGATCGTCACCGCCCGCCGTCGACCGATGAACTGCGTCGAGCACACCCGCATCGCCGCTCAACGCGGCGCGCGGGTTGAGACGCCGCTCGCGCTGTTCGAATTGATGACCGGCGCAGTCATGTCCGAACTTGGTCGCATGATTAAAGAGATCGATCTGAATTTCGACCGCATCGAAGATCATCTGATTGATGGACGGGGCCGCGAGGCCCGTTCCTCGCTGGGGTCGGTACGGCGCGACGCGGTGCGGATTTCCCGCCAGATCGGCGGCCTGGCGTCGACCCTGGCGCGGCTGGAGGACATTGAAGACGATCTGAATGATACGCGGGACGATGCGTTGCGGGAGGCCGCGGCGCGGCTCGTCCAGCATACGGAATCGCTCGTCAGGGAGGTCTCCAACGTGCAAGAACGCGCGCGACTTCTGCAGGACGAGCTGAACGCCATTCTCAACCTCGAGACCAACGACAGGCTCTTCGTTCTGACCCTCGTCACAACGCTGCTCCTGCCCGCCACATTCGTCACGGGCTATTTTGGGATGAACACGAAGAACCTGCTGTTTTCGGAAAATGAGAATGCAAGTCTCTATGCGACGCTCATGTGCCTTGCCGCCTCCGCGATCGTTCTCTTTTTTATGAGACGCTCCGGTCTCACGCAGCGACCCGGTTCGGAAGCGGAGAGGCAGCGCAGTTCGACGGAAACGACCCCATCGGAGCGTAGTTTCTAAAGCGTCGCGACGCGCCTTGCCAGCGGCGTCCCTGTCGAAGAGAAAGTTCGTCACAAAAGCTTCGCCCGGAGATGCTTTCTCTGGCGCGTGCCGTGAGGGAACACCGGGATGTGGATGTTGGACGCTCGCCTTGGCCAAAGCATAGCAAGCCTGACCGGATTTCAAACGCCAGAGCCCACCAAGCAAGCGCTCGAAGACAGTCTCGGTCGACTCGGGTCTTTGGAAGTTCGGCTGGCCCGCGGAAAGAAGGAAATCCGCAAGGCTCAGCGTCTGCGCTTTGAAGTGTTTTACAAGGAAGGCGGCGCGATCCCCGACGCAAGAACCGCTTTTACGCGACGAGACGCGGATCGATTCGACAAATATTGCGACCATTTGATCGTCATTGACCACGGTTTCAAGACGCGATTCGGCAAAACCAAGTCGAGGATCGTGGGCGTCTATCGGCTTTTGCGCGGCGACATGGCTGAGAAGGCCGGGGGCTTCTACTCCGAGGCGGAGTACGATCTGTCTCCCTTGCTGGCGCGCCATAAGGGGAAGCGCATTCTCGAGCTCGGACGCTCATGTGTCCGCTCGTCGCACCGATCGAAGCGCACGATCGAAATTTTGTGGCGCGGGCTTCTCGCCTATATCCGCCTTCACCGCATCGACGTCATGATCGGCTGCGCAAGCTTTCCGGGCGCGAGCCCTTTTGCGCATGCGCAGGCGTTGAGCTATCTTGCGCATTACGCGAGCGCCGAGGGCGAATGGGCGGTGAGAGCCCGTAACGATCTCTACAGGCCCATGGCGATGGCGCCGAAGGAGTTGATCGACGCGGATAAGGCGCGAGACGCGCTTTCGCCCTTGATTAAAGGCTATCTGCGCCTTGGCGCCCGTTTCGGCGACGGCGCAGTCGTCGACGTCGACTTCAACACGACGGATGTATTCGTCGTCATGCCGGTTGCTGAAATCGGCGCCCGTTACATCGACTATTTCAGCGGCGCCGGGCGACGGGCGGCATAAGCGCCATAAATTTAGAATTCGGTCGAGGCCGTCTCCAGCCGGCGGACCGGGGCCCTGCCCCGCGCTCCGCGCATTTGCGGCGGGAGCATGCCGCTCACCTGCGCCTGCGCTTCGGCCGCGAGCGCCTTTCGGTCTTTGCCGCGCGCTTCGATGCCGCGACCGAATACCACGTGACAGCGTACGCCTCCGCGCTTCATCAGGCGCCACAGATGCGGAAGAAACGTCATCGCGCCGTACCAGCCGACATCGATCGGGGCTTGGCCGTCGGTGTAATAGAGCGCGACGGGCGCGACCATGGCTCCTGTTGCACAGGCTGCGTCGAAATGCGCCGATTTGAAGCGCGGCGGCGTTGCGCCATCGGTCGAGGTTCCCTCCGCAAAGATGACGAGGTCGCGCTTGTCCCGCAGCGCGGTCACAAGCGCCCCGTTGACGCCGGGGATTTCCTGTCGCGCGCCGCGCGCCACGAACACCGTGCCTTGGAGTTGAGCCAGCAGCCCGAGCACCGGCCAATGGGCCACCTCCTTTTTCGCCAGAAAGACGAAGGGATGCAGGCTCGCAAGCGCGATGATATCCGTCCATGAAAGATGGTTCGCCACGACGAAGCGCGGCCGGTGCGCAGGCAGGGCCCCCGCGGGCGTCACTTCTATTCCTATGACGCCGCACATCAGTCGGCAAAAGGCTTTCGGTATCGCATGCTGCATCGCCCAGCCGCGACGCCGCGCCAGCGCCTGAACCGGGGCGGCAATCAGGAGAGCGGCGACCATGGCGAGCACGAAGACGGCGGCGCGAAGATAGGGCATGGCGCGTAGATGAGAGGCTTCTACGACGCCCATGTGACAAATCCGCAGAGCCAAAACGGAACGACGTCCGGCCCGTCGTGTTGATCTCGCATGACCGTCTTGCCTCGCCCGCGGCCGCTTGTCGCGTTACTGGTCTACGCTCTCCTACTGCTTGGGCCTTCCGCCGCGATGAGCGCAGGGGTGCTGCCCTTTGAGCTGCGCTTCCATGTCCTCGTCGTGGCCTCGAGCGTCTGCATCGTCCAGTGCGTCGCTTCCGGCTATTCTTTGGCCGACTTGGGCCTCGCCGAACGCGGCGACCGACGCCACTGGGTCAGCGGCGGACTCCTGTCCGTTTTTCTCATCGCTGTCGTGTATCTCGAGGCAAGAATGCTTGCTTCTTCCCATTCCTCGCCCGATTGGCGGCTTTTCGCGCCGTTTTACGTCTTCATATCGAGTCCCTGCCAGGAAATCGTCTGTCGAGCGGCGCCGAGACTGCTCGCCGAGCAAGTCGGCGCCAGCGGGCCGACTTATGTCCTGTTCTCCTCCGTCGCCTTTTCCCTCATGCATGCCGCTTACGGCGATCCCCTCCTGCTCATCAATACGTTTCTGGCAGGCGTCGCCTGGTCGACCGATTATCTGCTCACGCGAAACCTTTGGCCGCTGATCGCCTCGCACGCCGCTGTCGGAACCTTCGCATTCTGGATTGGCGTCGCCTGACCAAGAGCACAAGCTCAACGCATTGGGTGCGCCCGCGCCGCAGCGGCCGATCGGGCCCTTGGATCGTCGAGATCCGCGCGCATATAATTGGAGATAGGCTGGAGGCTTCGAGCGACTCCGCTCCGGAGCTGAAAAGAAGGGAGCGCATTGTCATGATGCGAGTTCCACACGAGCTGAGCGACGACTTCTCGCAAGAAATCGACCTTATCGAGCGCATGAAAGAAACCGACCATCGCTTCGCTCGGCTTGCAACCAACTATGAAGACGTGAACCGCGAAATCTTCAGCATCGAGTCCGAGGAACATCCGACGACCGACGAGGTTCTCGAGACCCTGAAGAAACGCCGGCTCCTTCTCAAAGACGAAATTGCCGAAGTTCTCAGGAATCTGCATCGCAGGATGTAGCTCCGCGGCATAAGCGCGAGACCCGATCGAAAAGCCGAACCTTCGGCGCGTCATCCTGCGCGCCGGCCGGCTTTCAATGAAAGACGCCGGCGAAGCCCGGATCGAAAGCGGCCCACCCTCACGGCTGTACGAGCGGGATTGATGGCGACAAATCCCGGGCTGCCGCTCGCGGGCCTGCATTCCAAGTCACCTGGCGGATTTTGCCTGCCGGAACGGCTGAGCCGCTGTGCTCACGATGGCTGCGCTCTTCGGCGCCGCAAAACCGACGCCCGTGAGCGGTTCACGACAATTTTGTCTAATAGTGCACAGGCTTGTCGCTTTTCCGCGACAGGCGCCTCGGTTAGCCTCAGCGCGCTGCGCCGTAAAATAGTTCGGGGTGCGGCGAAGCTTCGCATTGGCTCAGTCCTTGCAGCGTGTTTAGCTGCACAGAAGCGGACTCCGCCCCAAAAAAACGGAGCCGCCTGAGGAAACCTTTTCCGGGGAAGGGCATGCCCGCCATCGAATCCTTTTACGACGTCATCCGGCGTCAAGGTGTCACCCGTCGCAGTTTCACAAAATTCTGCTCCCTGACGGCCGCGAGCCTCGGTTTCGGGCCCGTGGCGGCGTCGAAGATGGCGCACGCGCTCGAGAATAATCCGCGCGTGCCCGTAATATGGATGCACGGACTGGAGTGCACCTGCTGCTCGGAAAGCTTCATCCGTTCGGCGCATCCCCTGGTGAAGGACGTCGTCTTGTCGATGATTTCGCTTGACTACGACGATACGATCATGGCGGCGGCCGGCCATCAGGCGGAGGCGATCCTCGAGGAAACCAAAGAGAAATATAAGGGCAAATATATACTTGCCGTGGAAGGCAATCCGCCCCTGAACGAAGGCGGCATGTTCTGCATCGACGGCGGCAAGCCCTTTGTCGAAAAGCTGAAATGGATGGCGCAGGACGCCATGGCCATCATCGCCTGGGGAGCTTGCGCCTCCTGGGGCTGCGTTCAGGCGGCGGCGCCTAATCCCACTCAGGCGACCCCTATCGATAAAGTGATCAGGGACAAGCCGATCATCAAGGTTCCCGGCTGCCCGCCAATTGCGGAAGTGATGACGGGCGTCGTGACCTATATCACCACCTTCGGCCGGCTGCCGGAGCTCGACCGCCAGGGGCGGCCGAAAATGTTCTATTCTCAGCGCATTCACGACAAGTGTTATCGCCGCCCGCATTTCGACGCCGGCCAGTTCGTCGAGGAATGGGACGACGAAGCCGCGCGAAAGGGCTATTGCCTTTACAAGATGGGCTGCAAGGGCCCAACGACCTATAACGCCTGTTCGACGGTGCGCTGGAATGGCGGCGTGTCCTTCCCCATTCAGTCGGGCCACGGCTGCATCGGCTGTTCCGAAGAGGGCTTCTGGGACAAGGGGCCGTTCTACGAGCGCCTGTCGACGATCCGCCAGTTCGGCGTCGAGAAGAACGCCGACGAGATCGGCATGGCCGCCGCCGGCGTCGTCGGCGCCGCCGTCGCGACGCATGCGGCGATCACCGCCGTCAAGCGTGTCGTCGCCAAGCGTCCCGACAAAGAGACCGTCTGATCCCGTTTCTCTCCCCGCGGCGCCCGACAGGCGCTCCGCGGACCTCTAGGATTTCGTCATGGGCGTCCAGACTCCGAACGGCTTCAATCTCGACAATTCCGGCAAGCGCGTCGTCGTCGATCCCGTCACCCGCATCGAAGGCCATTTGCGGCTGGAGGTGAATGTCGACGAGAACAATGTCATTCGCAACGCCGTCTCGACCGGCACAATGTGGCGCGGCATCGAGGTCATTCTCAGGAATCGCGACCCCCGCGACGCCTGGGCCTTCACCGAACGGATCTGCGGCGTCTGCACCGGCACCCATGCGTTGACCTCGGTGCGGGCGGTCGAGAACGCGCTCTCGATCAACATACCCGAGAACGCCAATTCGATCCGCAACATCATGCAGCTGACCCTGCAGGTGCATGATCACCTGGTGCATTTCTATCATTTGCACGCGCTCGACTGGGTCGACGTGGTGTCCGCGCTGTCGGCGGATCCCAAGGCGACGTCCGCCCTGGCGCAGTCGATCTCCCCCTGGCCCCTCTCCTCTCCTGGCTACTTCAAGGACCTTCAGACGCGGCTCAAGAAGTTTGTCGAATCCGGCCAGCTCGGGCCGTTCAAGAACGGCTACTGGGGGCACCCCGCCTATAAGCTGCCGCCGGAGGCCAATCTCATGGCCGTGGCGCATTATCTGGAGGCGCTCGATTTCCAGAAGGACATCGTCAAGATCCACACGGTCTACGGCGGCAAGAATCCGCATCCCAACTGGCTGGTGGGCGGCGCGCCCTGCGCCATCAATGTCGATGGCGCGGGCGCGGTCGGCGCGGTCAATATGGAGCGGCTGAATCTCGTCTCCGAGATCATCGACCGCTCGATTGAATTCGTCGAGCAGGTTTATATCCCCGACCTCGTCGCGATCGCGGGTTTCTACAAGGACTGGCTCTATGGCGGCGGCCTCTCCGGCAAGAGCGTGATGAGCTATGGCGACATTCCCGAGCACGCCAATGACTATTCCGCCAATAACCTGCTCTTGCCGCGCGGCGTGATCCTCAACGGCAATCTCAACGAGGTCTTGCCGATCGACCAGGCCGATCCGGACCAGATCCAGGAATTCGTGACGCATTCCTGGTACAAATATCCCGACGAAACCAAGGGACTGCATCCCTTCGACGGCGTCACCGAGCCTAATTACAAACTCGGCCCCAACGCCAAGGGCACGCCGACCAATATCGAGGCGGTCGACGAAGGGGGGAAATACAGCTGGATCAAATCGCCGCGCTGGCGCGGCAACGCCGTGGAGGTGGGGCCGCTCGCCCGCTACATCATCGGCTATGCGCAGGGCAAGCCGGAGTTCAAGGAGCCGGCCGACAAGCTGCTCCAGACGCTCGGCGTTCCGGTCACGGCGCTGTTCTCGACGCTCGGCCGCACGGCGGCGCGCGGCCTCGAGTGCCAGTGGGCGGCGCATAAGCTCCGCTACTTCCAGGACAAGCTCGTTGCCAACATCAAGGCGGGCGATTCATCGACCGCGAATGTGGACAAATGGGAGCCGAAGACCTGGCCGACGGAGGCCAGGGGCTATGGCTTCACCGAGGCGCCGCGCGGCGCGCTCGGCCACTGGATCAAGATCAAGGACGGCAAGATCGACAATTACCAGTGCATCGTGCCAACCACGTGGAACGGCAGTCCGCGCGATCCCAAGGGAAATATCGGCGCGTTCGAAGCGGCGCTGATGGACACGCCCATGGCGGATCCGGGAAAGCCGCTCGAGATCCTGCGCACGATCCATTCCTTCGACCCCTGCCTCGCCTGCTCCACGCATGTGATGAGTCCTGACGGGCAGGAAATGGCGTCGGTGAAGGTTCGCTAGGGGAGGCGCTCATGTTCGACAGCGTCCATGTCTCGGGGGTCGGCGACGCGCATGGCGCGCGCGCCGTTCAACGCCAGACCGTATATGTCTATGAGGCGCCGGTGCGCATCTGGCACTGGGTCAATGCGCTGTGCATTATCGTCCTGTTCGTCACGGGCTATTTCATCGCGAGCCCGCCGCCGAGCGCGCCCGGCGAGGCCAGCGCCCATTTCCTCATGGGCTACATTCGCTTCGCGCATCTCTCGGCGGGACAGATCCTTGCCGTCGCCTTTCTCTTGCGGCTCTACTGGGTTTTCGCTGGCAGTCCGCACTGCCGGCAGATCTTTTACGTGCCCTTCTGGAGCAAAGACTTTTGGTGGGAAGTGCTGCACGAGGCGAAATGGTATCTCTTCCTCGCCAAGGCGCCGAAGAAATATGTCGGCCATAATCCGCTGGCGCAGTTGATGATGTTTTCCCTGTTCACCGTGCCGATCGTTTTCATGATCGTGACCGGCTTCGCGCTCTATTCGGAAGGCGAAGGGATCGACTCCTGGCAGCACAAGGCTTTCGGCTGGGTCTTCCTAATCTGGCCGAATAGCCAAGAGGTGCACACTTTCCATCATCTCGGCATGTGGGCGCTCGTCGTCTTCACGATCATTCACATCTACGCCGCGGTGCGTGAGGACATCGTAAGTCGCCAAAGCATCATCTCTTCGATGGTGACGGGCGAGCGCATCTTCAGAGACGAAGAAGCAGCGTGACGACGATGAGCGCGCCACGAATCCTCGTTCTCGGCATCGGGAACATCTTGTGGGGAGACGAAGGCTTTGGCGTGCGCGCCGCGGAGGCCTTTCATCGGCGGTTCTCAGCGCCGGAGAACGTAACGATCCTCGACGGCGGCACGCAGGGTCTTTATCTCGTCCATTTCGTGGAGGAGGCCGATCGCCTTCTCGTTTTCGACGCCGTCGATTACGGCCTGGCGCCGGGCGCGCTGAAAATCGTGCGTGACGACGAGGTTCCGAAGTTCACGGGCTCGAAGAAGATGAGCCTGCATCAGACCGGGTTCCAGGAGGTGCTCAGCGCCGCCGATCTTCTCGGCCGCTACCCGGAGAAAATCGCGCTCGTCGGCTGCCAGCCCCTCGACCTCGAGAACTGGGGCGGGCCGCTCACCGAGCCCGTGCACGCCGCCATCGCGCCAGCGATCGACGCCGCCGTTGCGTTGCTCGCCGAATGGGGCGTCGCTTTGACGCCGCGCCCGCCGTCCGAATGCGCGCCGGCGCTGCTCGCAAACGACATCGACCATCGAAGCTATGAAAGGCGCCTCTGAAGGACGGAGGAGAGGGTATGAATCTATTCTCAAGAACTGGCGCGGCGATGTTGCTCCTGGCCGCCGCAATGTGTGGCGCCCAGGCGCATGAGGGCTCCCACCTTCATCCTCATGTCGTCGCCGACACGGCGGCGCAGCCATTGCATCCGGCGCTCGTTCTCGCGCTCGTCGCAGCGCTGTGGCGGATGGGCCTTTTCGCCACTGAGGCCGCCGGCCGGGCTTTGCGCCGGCGGCGCGGCTGATATCCATGTGCCTCGGTTTTCCAATGACGGTTCTCTCGGGCGACGCCGCGCAGGCGATCTGCGCGCGCAAGGGCGAGACGGCGGTCGTCTCGATGCTGCTCGTCGGCGCCCAACCACCGGGCGCGCGCGTGCTCGTTCATCTTAGCGCCGCCATGCGCGTTCTCGACCCGGCCGAGGCGGCGGCGATCGACGCCGCGCTCGACGGGTTGGAGGCGGCGCTGAACGGAGAGGGTTTCGAGCATTTCTTCGCCGATCTCGTCGATCGTGAACCACAACTCCCGGCCTTCCTGCACAAACCGAGAGACTAGGAGAGCGTCATGCCATCATCCGGCGTTTTGGAGCGCGCCGGCGTTCCGATCATCGACGAGAGGAGCGCCGCGGATGCGCTCGGCGGCGGCCGCAACGAAGCAGTGCTTCTGTTCTTCCCCGGCGATCCGGCGCAGCGGCCCGAGACCGCCGACGTCGCGGTGATTTTCCCCGAGCTTCTGGCTGCTTTTCAGGGACGTTTGCGGGGCGCGGTCGTCGCCTTGGGGGCCGAGCGCACGCTCGGACAGGTCTATCACGTCGACGTCTTCCCCTCTCTCGCGGTCATCCGCGCCGGCGTGACGATCGGCGTCATTCCGCGGGTCCGCGACTGGGCGGATTATGTGCAGAAGATCGAGGCGTTCCTCGATCCGGCGGCGCAACCGCTCGCACAAGCTGCGCCACGGGTCGCCATCACCTCCGCTTACAAGGGAGCGACAGCGTGAAAGTCGGTTTCTGGGTCGCGCCGGAAGGCGCCGAGGAAGCGGTGACGCTTGCAAAGATCGGCGGCGACGATGCGCTTGCGGATACGCGCCGTATCAATTTTCTCGCGACGCGCTCGGCCGAGGAGCTGATCGCGCGCTGTCCTTCCGTCGCCGGCCTCCTGCCCCGGGTCGCCGACGCGCTCGCCGCGCAGAAGGCGTCGGCGCCGGCGCGCCTCTTCGACATCACCGACCTCCCGGCGGATGATCGGGAATTGCTCTCGCAATTGCTCGGGGCGGGCGAGGTCGCCGGCGTCGCCGCGCTGACGGACGGCGTCGTGGCGCAAATTCAGGAGTCGGTTTTGGCCGGCTTGTGGCGCGTGCGCTTCACCGACGAAGGGGGCGCGTGCATCGCCGATTATCTGGAAATCGCGGCCATACCGCAGGCGGTGCGCAAAGCGGCCGAACTCGCCAGGACAATAATCGACATCGGCGTCCCGCCCGCCGACGCGATGAACGTCATGCCTCTCCTCGCTGAAATCCGCGCCCGCCGCGCTGCGCATCGGCCCGGCGATCCGCCGCATGTCATCAATTTCTCGCTGCTGCCGGTCAATGAGGCCGATATGCAGTTTCTGCAGCAGACGCTCGGCGACGGGCCTGTCCGCCTCGTCTCGCGGGGCTACGGAAGCTGCCGGGTCCATGCGACGGGCGTTCGCAACGTCTGGTCGGTGCAGTTTTTCAACGCGATGGACGCGATTATTCTCGATACGCTGGAAATCGGCGACCCGCCGCTCGCGGCCTGCGCGGCGGACGAGGATTTTCACGACTCGGCCGAGCGTCTGCGCGAAATTCACGAGGCCTACTTTCAATGAGCGTCGACCCCTCCCGCTCGGAAGACGCCGCCGCGACCGAGCGCATGGAGTGCGGCGTGTGCTGGAGCGTCTATGATCCGGCGGAAGGCGATCCCGTCTGGCAGATCCCGCCGGGCACGCCTTTTTCACGATTGCCGGAGGAGTGGCGCTGTCCGACATGCGACGCGCCGCGCGACAAATTTCTGCGATTCCGCCATGAGGGATGAGGCGGCGCAGGCGATCGGCGCGCGACTCGCGTCCCTTTACGCCGAGATTCGTTCGGGACCCATGCAGGGCGTCTCGATCTGCAACGCGGCGCTCGACGTGGAGGCGGTCGGTTTTCGCGGCTTCGGCGAGAGAGCCCTCGGCGTGATCGTAACGCCCTGGTTCATGAATCTTGTTTTGGCGGCGGCGCCGGACTCTCCGCAGGAGGGGCGTCCTGGCGGCCGTCTGTCCATCACCCTGCCCGCCGGGGACGTCGAATTCATTTGCGGCGCCCTCGAGGGATTCGGCGTGATATATTCCTGCTCCCTGTTTTCGCCCATGTTCGGATTCGCAGACATGGCGGCGGCGCGGGAGACGGCGGCCGCGGCCATTTCGGCGCTGTTCAATCCAGCCATGCTGGACGAGCTCGGGCCGGCGCCCGCCAGCGTGGATCGCCGCGCCCTGCTGCGCGGGCAATTGGTCAGCGCCAAGGAGGCGCCGCCGTGAACGCGCCCGTTGGGACAGGCCTGATCCAGATCGGCCTCGACATCGACGCCGACGGGCGCGCGGCTTCCGTCATGATCCAGTCGACGCGACCGGCGGAACTGGCCCCCCGCCTGTTTGCCGGGCGTAACGACGAGGAAATTTTCGCGCTTGCGGGTCAGCTCTTCACCCTCTGCGGCTTTTCGCACCAAATCGCGGCGCGGTGCGCCATCGCCGCCGCGAGAGGAGCCGAGACAACGTCTACCCAGTGCGACGTCATCGGGCTCGCCGCTGAGCACCTGTCGGAATCGCTGCGCGCGACGGCGCTGGGCTGGGCGTCGGATGTGACCGCCATCGCCACGCCCCTGCGCGAGGCCATGTCGGCCTCACGCGTCCTCGCGAACCAATGCCGGCGCCAGGCGCCGCTCGCGGAACTGGCGCCCGCCGTCGACCAGCTCTCGAATGCGGCCAAAGCCTTTGGCGTGGTCGCTGAGGGCCGGCCAGCGCCAAAGCGCGGAAGCTTTCTTGCGGCTCTTCTTGACGACGCGCAGCGCCAAACCTTTCTTCGCACAAAGGCGCCCGACGCGCTTTCGTCGTCGGACGACTTCGCCGTCGCGCAGGCGCTCGCGAAAGGCGGGGCGCGCTTCGCCGCCCTGCCGGCGCTGCCGGGGCGCCGCATCGAAACAGGCGCCTTCGCGCGCCATTGGCGCGAAGCCCAGACCGACGCCGGCTCGGGGCTGGCGGCGCGGCTGGCCGCGCGCATCGTTGCAATGCAGTCGGCGCTTTCATCGATGCAGGAGGCGCTCACCGGGCTGTGGCGCGACGACGCCGGCGAATGGATGGCCGCCGGCGCGCTTGGCGCGGGAGAGGGATTCGCCGCAGTGGAGACGGCGCGCGGAAGATTGTATCATTGGGCGAGGCTCGACGCGGACGGCCGGGTCGGAGAATATGCAGTGGTCGCGCCGACCGAATGGAACTTTCATCCTGCCGGGCCTTTCGCAGAGGCGCTTCTCGGGGCGCGCATCAGTTCGGGCGCCGCGGCGCGCCGCCGCATCGGCCAGCTTGCGGCCGTCTTCGACCCTTGCGTCGCCTTCGAGATCGACCTTCGGGAAGTGGCCCATGCATGAGATGGCGCTGACCGAGAGCATCGTCGACATCCTCAGCGAGGAGGCGCGCCGACAGGGCTTCGGGCGGGTGCGCGTCGTTCGGCTCGAGATCGGGGCGCTCGCGCATGTCGAGCCGGCGGCGTTGAGCTTTTGCTTCGACGCGGTCGCGCGCGGCACGGTGGCGGAAGGCGCCGCGCTGGACATCATTCGCGCGCCGGGCGAAGGTTGGTGCCTCGATTGCGGGAAGACGGTTCCGCTCACTGAGCGCTTCGGCGCTTGTCCCGATTGCGGCGGGCGACGTGTGCAGATGACGTCGGGCGACGAGCTGCGCATTCAAGAACTGGAGGTCGACTGATGTGCACGGTATGCGGCTGCGGAACGACGTCGATCGAAGCGGGCGAGAGGCAGGCCGGACGGACGGAGACGGCGGAGGGTCCTCACCGCCACGTCCACGACCATACCCACCCTGATCATGAGCACGACCATCGCCCTCATCATGACGCCCATGGCGATCGTCATGATCCCGATGGGCGCGCCCCTGCCCACTCGCAGGCCCACTCGCATGCCCACTCCCACGCCCACTCGCATGCCCACTCCCACGCCCCTGGCGCCGATGTCGTCGACTTCGGCGCGGGATTGGCCGGCGTGCATGTTCCGGGGCTGAGTCAGGACCGGATCGTCCGAATTGAACGCGACATCCTGTCGAAGAACGACGCCTATGCCCGGGACAACCGCGCTTTCTTCGCCGCGCGCGGCGTACTCGCGCTCAATCTCGTCTCGAGCCCCGGCTCGGGCAAGACCACCCTGCTCGTGCGGACGATCGACGACGTAAAACTGAAGTTCCCGGTCGCGGTCATCGAAGGCGATCAACAAACGTCGAACGACGCCGAACGCATCCGCGCGACCGGCGCGCCGGCGATTCAGATCAACACCGGCAAGGGGTGTCATCTCGACGCCCATATGGTCGGCCATGCGCTCGAGACGCTCGACCTTTCCAGGGGCGGCGTTCTCTTCATCGAAAATGTCGGCAATCTCGTTTGTCCGGCCGCATTCGATCTCGGCGAGGCGCACAAGATCGTCGTTCTCTCCGTCACGGAAGGGGAGGACAAGCCGCTCAAATATCCGGACATGTTCGCCGCCGCGGATCTGATGCTCTTGAACAAGGCCGATCTGCTGCCGCATCTTTCCTTCGACGTCGGGGCCTGTCTCGCCAACGCCTTGAGGGTCAATCCGCGCCTGCAGACGCTCGTGGTCTCCGCCCAGACCGGCGAGGGCATGGCGGCATTCTATGCCTGGATCGAGGCGCGGACCGGCGTCGCGGCGTCGCGCGCGAGCGCCGCGAGAGCCGGGTGACGCATGGCGCGCGCAGGGACCCGCCAGGCCCGGCCCGACTCGGCGGCGCGCCTGCGCCTGCGCGTGCGGGGGGCCGTGCAGGGGGTCGGCTTCCGGCCCTTCGCGCAACGGATCGCCGCGCGCTACGGTTTGACCGGCTTTGTGCAGAACGACGCCAACGGCGTGCTCCTGGAAATCGAAGGCGCGCAATGTGGGGCCTTTCTTGCGGCCCTAGAGGCCGAAGCGCCGCCTCTCGCCAACATTGAGTCCGTCGACGTCGAGCAAATCGACGCGCGCGGCGACTGCGCCTTCTCGATCCTTCAGAGCGCCGGCGGCAAGACCAAGACCCGCATCGTCGCCGACGCTGCGACCTGCCCCGACTGCCTCGAGGAGCTCTTCGACGCGTCGAGCCGGTTTCACCTCTACCCTTTCCTCACCTGCACCCATTGCGGGCCGCGCTTCACGATCGCCTCGTCCCTGCCTTATGACCGCGCGCGGACCTCGATGGCCAATTTTCCTCTCTGCCCGCGCTGCGAGGCGGATTATCACGACCCGCACAGCCGCCGCTTTCATGCCGAGGCGATCGCCTGCCCCGCCTGCGGGCCACGGCTCGACGCCGATGTCTCGACGATCGTCGAGGCGCTGCGCCAGGGCGCGGTCGTCGCGCTCAAAGGGATCGGCGGCTATCACCTGATGTGCGACGCGCGAAATGAAGGCGCCGTCGCCTCGCTGCGCCAGCGCAAGGCGCGGGACGCCAAACCCTTTGCGGTGATGGCCGCGAATTTGGCCTCAATCGACCGCATCGCCGCGCCGACGCCGGCCGAGCGCGCGCTGCTCGCCCATCGGGCCACGCCGATTGTGCTGATGCGTTCCACTGACGCCCTCGCGCCTTCAGTCGCTCCGGGCCTCGGTCGCATCGGCGTCATGCTGCCCTATGCGCCGCTGCACCATCTGCTGTTCCACGCGGCGGCCGGCTACCCGTCGTCCAACGACTGGCGCGGCGCAGCTCAGGGCTTCGTGCTGGTGGCGACGAGCGCCAATCGCGGCGGCGAGCCTCTCGTCGTCGATGATCACGACGCGCGGCGTCGTCTCTCGGGGATTGCCGACCTGATCGTCGGGCATGACCGCGCCATCGTCGCCCGTGTCGACGATTCCGTCATGCGCATCGTCGACGGCGCCCCGGCCTTTCTGCGTCGCGCGCGCGGCTTCGTTCCGGACCCTGTCGATCTGAAGACAGAGGGGCCTTGCGTCGTAGCGGTCGGCGGCCATCTGAAATCGACCGTGACAGTGGCTCGCGGCCGCGAGGCTTTTATCTCGCCGCATATCGGCGATCTCGACGACGCCGAAAGCATTCGCTTCTTCGAGGAAAGCTTGCGCCGCCTCCTGTCGCTCCTCGATGTCGAACCCGACGTCGCCGCCTGCGACCTTCATCCGGACTTTTTTTCGACGCGATTTGCGGAAGAGACGAATTTGCCCCTCCAGCGCGTTCAGCATCATGCGGCGCATGTCGGCGCGATCGCCGCGGAGCACGGGGTCGACGGGCCGCTGCTCGGCGTCGCGCTCGACGGCTATGGGATGGGCGACGACGGCGGCGCCTGGGGCGGCGAACTCATCCTGCTCGATGGCGCGCGGTGGACGCGGCTCGGCCATCTTGCGCCCCTCCCCCTGCCTGGGGGCGACCGCGCCGCGCGCGAGCCCTGGCGCATGGGCGTCGCCGCCTTGGCGGCGACCGGGCGCCTCCACCGGGCGCGAAATCTCTTTCCCGACGCGCCGCTTGCCGGGCAACTTGCGGAACGGTTGCGTCGCGACGCCGAGCCCACGACAACCAGCATGGGGCGGCTGTTCGATGCGGCTGCGGCGCTCGCCGGAGTCTGTCGCGAACAACGCTACGAAGGACAGGCGGCCATGGAGCTGGAGGCCCTCGTCCGCACGCCGCGTCACATGGCTGAGAGCTTTCAACTCAGCGGCGGCGTCCTTGATTTCTCCCCGCTCCTCGCCTTTCTCGCTGACGAACGGCCGGGGCCCCGGGAGGCGGCCGAATATTTCCACGGCGCGCTCATCGAGGGCTGCGCCGCCTGGATTGAACAGGAAGCGCGCGCGCGAGGCCTCGCCCGCATTGCGCTCGGCGGCGGCTGCATGATGAATATGATACTGGCGGAAGGGCTGAGCGACGCCTTGCGGGCGCGGGGCCTCAGCCCGATGCTCGCGCGCGCCGCGCCTTGCAACGATGGCGGCCTTTCGCTCGGCCAAGCGGCGATCGCGCGGGCGGCTTTCGAGACGGGCGGCGTAAGGAAAGAGAACGCGGCATGTGTTTAGCCATCCCCGTGCGCGTCATCGAGCTCCTGCCGGAGCAGATGGCCAAAGTCTCGCTCGACGGCGTCTCCAAGACGATTTCCACCGCGCTCGTCGACAATGTCGCAGTGGGCGATTATGTGATCTTGCATGTCGGCTTTGCGCTGTCGAAGGTCGACGCCGAGGAGGCGGAGCGAACGCTCGCGATGATCCGGAACATCGCCGAGGACGCGCCATGAAATATGTCGACGAATTCCGCGACGGAGAACTCGCGCGCGGCATGGCGCGGCGGCTGGCCAAAATTGTGCGACCCGACCGCGACTATAGGTTCATGGAGTTTTGCGGCGGCCATACCCATGCGATTTCGCGCTACGGCCTCGAGGACCTGCTGCCAACCAATGTGCGCATGATCCATGGCCCGGGCTGCCCCGTCTGCGTCCTGCCGATCGGGCGGATCGACGCGGCGATCGAACTTGCCCGCAAGCCCGAGATCATCCTGTGCACCTATGCAGATCTCATGCGCGTGCCGGCGTCGGGCGGCGACAGCCTCTTGAAAGCGAAGGCGGCCGGCGCCGACATTCGGATGGTTTACTCCACGCTCGACGCGCTTCGCATCGCCGAGACGGAGCCGCAACGGCAAGTCGTGTTTTTTGCGATCGGGTTCGAGACGACGACGCCGCCGACGGCGCTCGCAATCCGTCTCGCCGCGCGAAAGCAGCTTTCGAACTTCTCCGTCTTCTGCAATCACGTGCTCACGCCCGCCGCGATGCGCGCCATCCTGACAAGTAAGGATGACCGCGTCGAACTCGACGGCTTTGTCGGCCCGTCGCATGTCTCCGCCGTCATCGGAGTCACGCCCTACCGCTTCGTCGCGACGGAGTTCGAGAAGCCGCTCGTCGTCACGGGCTTCGAGCCGCTCGACGTCATGCAGGCGATCGTCATGCTGACGACGCAGGTGAACGAAGGGCGCTGCGAGATCGAGAACCAATATGGCCGCGCCGTGTCGCCACAGGGCAATCTGAAAGCGCAGGCCGAGATCGCCGACATCTTCGACCTGCGCGAGAGCTTCGAGTGGCGCGGGCTCGGCGAAGTCCCGGCGAGCGCCCTGCGTTTGCGCGAGACTTACGCCCAGTTCGACGCCGAGCGTCGCTTCGCCGTTGAGACGCCGGTCGCCCGCGATAACCCCGCCTGCGAATGCGGCGCGATCCTGCGAGGCGCCAAGCGCCCCCACGACTGCAAGCTCTTCGGGACGGTCTGCACGCCGGAAACGCCGATCGGCTCCTGCATGGTGTCGTCGGAAGGCGCCTGCGCCGCGCAATGGACCTATCGGCGCTTCGATGAGCCGACGCGCGAGGAGAGGATGGCCTCGTGACGAGCGTCAAAGCCTATCGCCGCAAGCTCGATCTCAAGAGCGGGCGCGTCGATCTCTCGCATGGCGCGGGCGGCCGGGCGATGTCGCAGCTCATTGCCGAGATTTTCCATGCGGCGCTCGACAATGAATGGCTGCGACAGGGAAACGATCAGTCGATCTTCGACGCGCCCAAGGGCCGCATGGCGATGACGACCGACGCTTTTGTCGTCTCGCCGCTGTTCTTTCCGGGCGGCGACATCGGCTCGCTCGCGGTGCATGGCGCGATCAACGACGTCGCCATGTCGGGCGCCAGGCCGCTCTATCTCTCGGCGAGTTTCATCATCGAAGAAGGCTTTGCGCTCGCCGATCTGGCGCGCATCGCAGAGAGCATGGGCGCGGCCTCGCGCGCCGCCGGCGTTCCGGTCATCACCGGCGACACCAAAGTGGTGGAGCGCGGCAAGGCCGATGGCGTCTTCATCTCGACCGCCGCCGTTGGCGTCGCGCCCGAAGGGCTCGAACTATCCGGCGACAGGGCGCGGCCGGGCGATCTCGTACTGCTCTCGGGCTCGATCGGCGATCATGGCGTCGCCATCATGTCGAAGCGCGAAAATCTCGAATTCGAGTGCGAAATTCTTTCGGACTCGGCGCCGCTGCACGGCCTCGTCGCTGAGATGGTCGCCGCGGCCGCATCGTCGCTGCGTCTCATGCGCGATCCGACGCGCGGCGGCCTCGCCGCGACATTGAACGAGATCGCGCAACAGTCGGGCGTGGGCTTCCGCATCGACGAGACCGCGATCCCGGTCAAACCCGAGGTCGCGGCCGCCTGTGAACTGCTCGGCCTCGATCCGCTCAATGTGGCGAACGAAGGCAAGCTCGTCGCCGTCGTCGCGCCGGAAGCGGCGCAGGCGCTGCTCGACGCCATGCGCGCGCACCCTCTGGGCCGTGACGCCGCCATCATCGGCGCCACGGTCGCTGACGATCGGCGCTTCGTTCAGATGAGGTCGTCCTTCGGCGGCTCGCGGATCGTCGATTGGCTTGCGGGCGAGCAGCTGCCGCGGATTTGCTGATCTGCGCTACTTCTTGGCCTGGAAGCCCGGCGGCGCATGCTCCCAGGGATAGCCCGCGACGGCCTTTTCATAGGCGTAGTGATAAAGCGCGCGCATATAGGCCTGGCTGAATTCTTCCGGATGGGGCGCGTGAAAATCAGCGCCGATATAGGCGACGTTGAATCCTGCGCCGGCCCGCTGGGTGACGAGATACATGCGGTAGAGATCGCCCACGCCGTTATAATTGATCATCGTCGAGACGGCCTTTTCGGCGATCGGCAGCGTGGCCTGTTCGACGTCGGTATATTCTGTCGTCAAGCGTGAATTGCGGACGATGTACGCGACTACGCCTTTTCGTTTATATCCAGAGCGGTTGAGCGTGTCCCGGGTGTTCAGCGACGGGGGCACGAGAAAGGCCTGGCTTACGGCGCCGCCATCGACATGGAGCTCCTGATAGGATCGGCCATCCGCCTCCACATCGAACAACACGGGCGGAAAGGCGGCCGGAATCGAAGCCGAAGCGAGGAGAATATGGCGAATGAGATTGGGCGCGCCGGGGTGGCCGCTCGCCGCGATGGCGCCAATATTCCAGATCGACGGCCGCCCGGCGTCGAGATCGGTGGTCTGGATCAGCAGCAGCCGGCCCTTCTGATATTCGGCGGCGATGCGGGCGAGCATCGCATCGTCGAGATAATGCGCGATCGTGTCATAGAGCGGAGTTGAGTCCGAGAGGGCGTCCTGCGCGAGCGCCGCATAGGGAACGAAGCGCTTTTCGTAAACGCGCGAAGGATTGATGTTCGTGTAAACATCCGTGAGCGCTGCGTCATAGTCTGGCCCGAGAAAGGCGAAGGGCGCGATCAGCGCGCCGGTGCTCACGCCCGTGACAAGCTTGAATTGCGGCCTGTCGCCGCGCTTCGTCCAACCGGTGAGGAGGCCCGCGCCGAAAGCGCCATTGTCGCCGCCGCCGGAAAGCGAGAGAAGATGCGCCGGCGGGAGCACGCCGCCCTTAGACACGCCGAGCGCCCGCGCCTCACGCTCCAGCGCGCGCTCCTGCTCGGCCGCCATGGCGACGGGATCATCTACGAAAAAGCGCGCATTCGGCAGACCGAGAACGACCGTGCGGCCTCTCTCCGACGCCGGAACGACAGCGCGCGGCGCTAGAGAGCCGCAGGCGGAGACGGCCAGCGCGGCGAGACAGATGCAAACGGGCGCCAGCAGGCTGCGACGCGAACTCACACGAACCATCAACCGCCCATTCTGCTTCAAATACACGCAACTGCTTGTGACGACGGCGTAACCAGGCGACCCGGCCCACGACGGCCATCAGCCCGGGTCGATAAGCGGCGTGATCTTCACAATTTTGCTGTTTCGGGTCAAGGGCGGAGGCGTAAGCTTAGTCCTCCCCAGCCTGGACGAAGCGGGTCAGGGCGCAGTCCCCATCATTGCTCAGCTTCTGCAAAAAAGGCTTTGGCCTAAAGCCGCCCCTTGTCGCACGGGCGCTGGGCACAATTCTAACGGCTAGGCTGGCGGACTCAGGCTCGGCGAGTCCCGGTCGTCGCAATGCGTCGGAGGAGCCACGGCGCAGCTGGTTCGGACGGCTCCTGCAACGGAGGTCGAGATGTCTTTCCAGATAGGCGACACCGCCCCTGATTTCGAAGCGGAAACGACACAGGGACGCATCCGGTTTCACGAGTGGATCGACGGCTCTTGGGTCGTCTTTTTTTCCCATCCGAAGGATTTCACCCCGGTTTGCACGACGGAGCTCGGCTATGTCGCGAGGATCAAGCCAGAGTTCGACAAACGCAACGTCAAGCTCATCGGGTTGAGCGTCGATCCCGTCGACAACCATGCCAAGTGGGCCGCTGATATCGAAGAGACGCAGGGCATCGCCCCAAATTATCCAATGATCGGCGATCCCGACCTGCGCATCTCGAAGCTCTACGGAATGCTCCCCGCGAGCGCGTCGGGCGATGCGAGCCAACGCACGCCAGCCGACAACCAAACCGTGCGCAATGTGTTCGTGATCGGGCCGGACAAGAAGATCAAGCTTGTTTTCGTCTATCCGATGACGACGGGCCGCAACTTCGATGAAGTGTTGCGCGTGATTGACTCGCTTCAGCTGACCGCGAGCCATCGGGTCGCGACGCCGGTCAATTGGCGGCCCGGCGAGAACGTGATCATCGCAGGCTCGGTTTCTGACGAGGAAGCCAAGAAACTCTACCCGGACGGGTGGCAAGCGCCGAAGCCCTATCTTCGCATTGTGCCTCAGCCGCGCTGACGTCGAATACAGGGGCGCCGGCCGATGACGTCCGGCGCTCCCTCCGCTCTCGTCGCAACGGACGCGGCGCCCGTGCGGCGCTCACAATGCGCCCGCGAGGCTCGGCGCCGCCATCTCTGCGCGCCGGTCTTATTTATCCGAGTCTTGCAGACCCCCGTTGTTTGGATCGCGCGCCTTTTGCCGACGCGCGGCGTCCGCGCGCACAAGAACTCCTAAAATCCGTCTCCGCGCATGTCCCGTGGAGCGCTCGGCAAGACGTTTCCCAAGAACCTTTTCCCGCGCCTCCGCGTTAGGTGAAGCAATGGCTTGCGGGTCCAGCAAAAACGGAGACTGAGCAATGATCGCCGTCGAAATGCTTTATCTTACCGCGCTTCTGAGTGGATTCATCGGGCTGATTGCGCTTATGGCGCTTACGCGCCCGGCGGCTAAATCGCTGGGGACATTTCCGGGCATGCTGAGCAATCTCATCGTGATCATGGCTGTTGTCTCCGTCTCCGCCTTCTTCATCTATGCGCTGAGCCCTCGAAACGCCGCGCGGGCGGTGTATGGCGCCAATGTCAGCGATAGTCTGCGCGGGTGAGCGGATCGTTGCCTGGGCGTCTGCCTGCTCTACTTTCATGAGGCGGCTGCTGAGAGGTGAACCCGCATGCTCGTCGCTCTGATGATGGTGCTCGTTGTGGCGGGGTCGCTGCTGTTCCATGTGCTGAGCCCCTGGCGCGCGACGCCGATCGCGTCGAACTGGGGGTTTATCGATGGCACCATGGCCCTGACGTTCTGGATCACCAGCGCGGGCTTTGTCGGCGTCATTTTGTTCATGGCTTACTGTCTTTATCGCTTTCGCAGCGAGCCAGGACGCCTTGCGACCTATGAGCCAGAGAACCGCAGGCTGGAGCTGTTGCTCGGCGCCGTGACCAGCGTGGCCGTGGTCATTCTGCTCGCTCCGGGCCTCGCCGTTTGGGGCCGGTTCATCACGCCCCCGGAAGACGCGATGGAGCTCGAGGCTGTCGGGGTTCAGTGGAACTGGAGCTTCAGACTTCCGGGCAAGGACAGGAAATTCGGCGCGAGCGACGTCCGCTTCATCGAGGGAGCCAACACCCTCGGCGTCAGCCCCGCCGATCCGCGCGGAGAGGACGATCTCATCGTGACAACTGGAGAAATTCACGTGCCGCAAGGTAGGCCCGTCAAGGTTCTCTTGCGTTCGATCGACGTCTTGCACGATTTTTACGTTCCGGAAATCCGAGCCAAGATGGATCTCGTTCCGGGAATGGAAACCTATTTCTGGTTCACGGGGACGAAAGCGGGTCAGTATGAAATTCTCTGCGTCGCCTATTGCGGCACCGGCCATCCGCAAATGCGGGGGACGCTCGTTATCGACACGGATGCGGACTACGAGCAATGGTTGGATAAGCAACAGACTTTTGCACAGACCCGCAGAAGCGAAGCTGCACGGGAGCGGCGGGCGTCGAGCCCGTGACGTTGCGTCCCGAGCGAGCAGCCTGTCGGCAGCGCAAACACGCGTCAGGAGCTGATTTCGATGGCAGACGTTTCGGTAGAGCAAGGCGCCGTTTCGCCGCAGGAAGTCGAAGACGTCGAACTCTATCATCCTAGAACATGGCTGACGAAATACGTCTTTTCACAAGACGCCAAAGTGATCGCCATCCAATACGCCGGCACTGCAATTGCAATCGGCTTGCTGGCGCTCGTCCTTTCCTGGGTGATCCGGCTTCAACTCGCCTTTCCAGGCGCCATCCCGTTCATCGATGCGACCGTCTATTACCAATCCGTGACCATGCACGGCATGATTATGGTCGTCTATATGCTCACGGCGATCTTTCTGGGCGGCTTCGGCAATTATCTCATTCCCCTGATGGTCGGCGCGCGGGACATGGTCTTTCCTTTCGTCAATATGCTCAGCTACTGGGCGTATTTGCTCGCGACGCTCGTCCTCGCCGCAAGCTACTTCGTGCCTGGAGGGCCGACTGGAGCGGGATGGACGCTTTACCCGCCGCAATCCATCCTGACCGGCACGCCCGGACATGAATGGGGCATCATATTGATGCTCGTGTCGCTCGTTATCTTCATCATCGGCTTCACGATGGGCGGCCTCAATTACGTCGTCACCGTCTTGCAGGGCCGCACGCGCGGGATGACGCTCATGCGGATGCCGCTCACCGTCTGGGGCATCTTCACCGCGGCGGTGATGGCGCTGCTGGCGTTTCCCGGCTTATTCGTCGCCTGCGTCATGCTGTTGCTTGACCGCACCCTGGGGACGAGCTTTTTCGTGCCGGCGATCGTGGAGATGGGCGAGCGTCGCAATTACAGCGGCGGCAGTCCCATTCTCTTTCAGCATCTTTTCTGGTTCTTCGGCCACCCGGAGGTCTATATCGTCGCGCTTCCGGCGTTCGGCATGGTCTCGGATCTTATCAGCGTGCACGCAAGAAAGAATATTTTTGGCTACCGCATGATGGTCTGGGCCATTCTTGCCATTGGCGTGCTGAGCATGGTCGTCTGGGGCCACCACATGTATGTCAGCGGAATGGACCCCATTTTTGGATTCTTTTTCGCCATTACAACGCTCGCGATCGCCGTCCCGACCGCCCTGAAGGTCTATAATTGGGTGCTGACGCTCTGGCGCGCGAATTTGCGCTTTGATACGCCCATGCTTTTCGCGCTGGGCTTTCTCGTTACCTTCGTCAACGGCGGCATAACCGGGCTCTATCTTGGCAACGTGATCGTCGACGTGCCGCTCTCCGGCACGCTTTTTGTCGTCGCACATTTCCACATGGTCATGGGCATTGCGCCTGTTCTGGTTATTTTCGGGGCGATCTACCACTGGTACCCGAAGATCACGGGGCGAATGATGGACGAACGCCTCGGCAAAATCCATTTCTGGATCACCTTCCTCGGCGCTTACGCCGTTTTCTTTCCCATGCATTACCTCGGCCTCATCGGAGTTCCGCGCCGGTTCTACGACATGAACGATGTGTCCTTTGTCCCGAGTTCGGTCGTCGATCTCAATATTTTCATCACCGTCATGGCGATCTTCGTCGGGTTCTCACAAGGATTGTTTTTCTACAACGCGCTTCGCAGTCTGAGGCGCGGCGCGCTGGCGGGGGGAAACCCCTGGAGGGCCGCCTCGCTCGAGTGGCAAACGCCCGAGACGCCGCCGGGCCACGGCAATTGGGGCAAGGATTTGCCGATCGTTTATCGCTGGCCATACGCCTACAGCGTTCCCGGGGCGCCGGACGACTTCATTCCTCAAAACGCCCCCCCATCGCAGGGAGAGCGCGAATGAGCCTCATGGGGCCGTTTTTCATCCTGATCGCTTCGCTTGCCGCGCTGTGGCTGTGGCGGGAGGGCGTGACCGAAGCCCCTTGGCTTCATGAAGGAGAACTGCCGTCCTATCGCAGCAGACGACCAGGCTCGACGCCGGCACGGACTGGTCTCATTATCTTTATGACGGTCGCAACATGTCTGTTTTTATTGCTGACAGCTTCCTTCTTCATGCGCATGGAGTCGCTCGACTGGCAATTGCCGCCGCCGCCGCGCATCCTTTGGCTCAACACCGTCGCGCTCGTCGCCAGCTCCGCGTCCTTGCACATCGCGCAGTCCGCAGCGAGGACACGTCAAGCCTTGCGGATGAAGCGTGCGCTCGCGGCCTGCGCAGCAACGAGCTTTCTTTTCCTGATCGGCCAGCTTTGGGCTTGGCGCGACATGGCGGCGAATGGCTACTTCGTCTCGACGAATCCGGCGAACGCCTTCTTCTACCTCCTGACCGCGGCCCATGGGCTTCACCTTCTCGGAGGCCTTGTCGCCCTCGCCACGCTCATCAATCGCGCCCAGCGCGCCAACCCCAAGGAATTGACGAGCGCGATCCGGCTTTGCGCCACTTACTGGCACTTTCTTCTGGGGGTCTGGCTCGTGCTGTTGACCCTCCTGTTCGGCTGGGCGGATAATTTCGGCGTCATCTGCCGCCGGCTGCTGACTTGAGATTGGGAGAAGCGCATGACCGTCGATCCTTCCACTCTGCCGCTGGGCGCCAACGCCTCCCGTCCGACCGGGCTCGACGGCCTGGTCGCTGACTGGTCCTCAGATCAGCGCTCCTTCAAGAGCGCCTCCTGGGGAAAGGCGATGATGTGGATCTTCCTGGTCAGCGACACCTTCGTTTTCAGTTGCTTCCTCATTTCTTACATGACCGTAAGAATGTCCACGACCGTCGACTGGCCCAACCCGAGCGAAATCTTTGCCCTCAACATCGGCGGAAAGAGCATCCCCCTCATCCTCATCGCAATCATGACCTTCGATCTGATCACCAGCTCCGGCACGATGGCGATGGCCGTCAACTATGCCTATGCGCGGCAGAGGCGGAAGGCGGCGCTGCTCATGTTGATCACCGCGGTCTTTGGCGCGGCTTTCGTTGGCATGCAAGCCTTCGAATGGACGAAACTCATCCATGAAGGCGTCCGCCCTTGGGGCAATCCCTTCGGCGCGGCGCAATTTGGCGCCAGTTTCTTCATGATAACCGGCTTTCACGGCTTTCACGTATCGGTGGGCGTCATCTTCCTGCTCATCATCGCGCGCGCGGTCTGGCGCGGCGACTACGACCGCGAAAAACGCGGCTTTTTCACCAGTCGAAAAGGACGCTACGAGATCGTCGAAATCATGGGCCTCTACTGGCATTTCGTCGATCTCGTCTGGGTGTTCATCTTTGCGTTCTTCTACCTCTGGTGAGGGCGATCATGACCTACGATGCAAAACGGAGCGCCGGGCTCGTGAATGAACCTCATCCCCCGACAGAGGACGCAGACGCCACGGCTCCACAGAGCGCCGCTGCGGTTCATGGAGAGCAGCACCCGATCGCGCTTTACCTTCTCGTTTGGGTGCTCCTGTTTGTTCTGAGCGCCTGTTCGTACATGGTCGATTACTTCAACTTCCAAGGCTATCTGCGGTGGGGGTTGATAATATTCTTCATGCTGTTGAAGGCTGGATTGATCGTCGCCGTGTTCATGCACATGGCGTGGGAGCGCCTCGCCTTGGTAAGCGCCATACTGATCCCGCCGCTTGCCGTTCTCGTCTTTGTCGGCACGATGGCGTTTGAGGGCGACTATACGAACCTCACGCGATTGATGTTTTTCGGAGCAGGCTGACTATCGTCTGGACGCGCGCCTGAGCAGGCGGCTCCGGCGCTGGAAGGTAGCCAAACGTCATTCGATCGCCAAGAAGCGCGTCCCGAGGCGCGCGCTTCTTGTCTCGTGAAGAACGCCGCGGTCCCTGGCATATGACCGGCCTTAAAGGAACCATTGCTTGGCTGGGCGATCCACGCGCCCGTCGCGGCGAAGCGACTCTCGCGAGGTCTCGCCAGCGCCATCTCCCCAGCGGGCTCACGCCGCGCATTGCTCGATCACACAGCCGCACTCATAGTACGCGGATGGAGAGTTCCAGACTCGCAAATTGGTTCGATTATGACGTCATCCATCCAAACGCTCATCCTGTTGCTGGCCGTTGTTGCGGCAATCGCAATCATCGCTGACCGCACGAGGATACCCTCGGCGATCCTTCTGGTGCTGACGGGCGTATTGCTTGCGCTCATGCCCGGGCTTCCGGCGATCGAACTTGCGCCGGAGTTCGTGTTGCTGTTTGTTTTGCCGCCCATTATCTACACTTCCGCCTTCAATATGAGCTGGCGGGAGTTTCGGTTCAATTTGAGGCCGATTGCGTCTTTGGCGGTAGGGGGCGTCGTCTTCACCACGGTTGTCGTCGCCGCGGCGGCGCATTGGCTGATGGGCCTCGACTGGCCGGTGGGCTTCGTGCTGGGAGCCATTGTCTCGCCGCCCGACGCCATTGCGCCGCTCTCCATCGCACGCCGGATGGAGTTGCCGCGACAGATTCTCGTCATTCTGGAAGGCGAAGGCCTGGCGAACGACGCCACCGCGCTCATCCTCTATCGTTTCGCCATCGCAGCCGTAAGCGCCGGCGCTTTTTCCTTCGGTCACGCCGCCGAAACATTCGCGGCGATCGTCGCCGGCGAAATTGTCTGGGGCGTCGGCGTCGGATGGACGACGCTGCGACTGAGACGGTGGGTAAGAAATCCGCTGATTGAAATCTTGCTTTCCCTTCTCACGCCCTTCGTCGCCTTCTGGCCGCCTGAGCGGCTCGGCGGCTCGGGCGTTCTGGCGACGGTGACGGCCGGGCTTTATGTCAGTTGGAATGGCCCGCAGCTGATCAGCTCGGCCACGAGGTTGCAAGGCGTGTTTTTCTGGGAGTTTTTCGTTTACGTGATCGAAGGAATGGTGTTCCTCATTACGGGACTTCAAGCGCGCGCGGTGCTCGATCGAATCGGCGATTACGAGACGGCGCAGTTGGCGATCTCCGCCGGCGTCATCGCCAGCGTCCTGATTGCGGCGCGCTTCATTAGCATCTTCCCCGCGACCTATATCCCGCGATGGCTAGTTCCCGCGCTCAGTAGAAGGAGCCCTGCGCCACCATGGCAATGGTCCGTCGTGTTGGCTTTCACAGGCGTGCGCGGCGTCGTCTCCCTCGCGGCGGCGCTCGCCATTCCTCTTGCAACTGCCGCCGGACGGCCGTTTCCGTTTCGAAACCTGATTCTGTTTCTGACGTTTTCGGTCATCCTGCTGACCCTCGTCGGGCAAGGCCTCATGTTGCCTTGGCTCATCCGCGCGCTTGGGCTCTCTCATGCCGGACGGGCGGAGCGCGAGGTCGAGAGAAGCGAGGAGCATGAGGCGCGCGCGGAGGGCGTGAAAGCAGCAATCGAGCGGCTGGACGCGCTCGCGGCCGAACGCAACCTCTCAGCGCAAATGGTCGACGCCGTGCGCCATCAGCATCGAGAGCGGCTCAAACATCTGCAAAGCAGGAGCGACCGCGACGCCGTCGCAAGCCGTCTCGGCGCGACCTGTGATGAGGTGGAAAGCCTTCTGATCGACGCCGAGCGACTACGCGTCAACGAACTCTTCCGCAGCGGCGCGTTGCGCGACGAGGCGCGGCGACGCATCGAGCGGGATCTCGACATGCGTGAGGCCCATCTTGCGCAACAACAGCGCCCGGAGACTTAAGCCCGCCACGGGCGCGCCAGCACGGCTGCCCCCCGGCCGTCGTCTAAACAAGAAGCTTGAGCAGCGACCATGCCGAGCGATCGATGAGATGCTTGACCGCGGCGGATGCGAGGGCCTCGCCAAGAGCGGAGGCGGCGCTTGTGACGGTCGCTTCCTTCAGCCTGCAAGGGACGCCGGATTCAGCGCTCGACGGGTCACCGAGATAATCGAGCTCACGTAACCTCTCCCAGAACGTGCCAATTTCAAAGACATCACGTTGGTAGTAGATCGTGACGCTGCCGGTACGCGGGTTGAGCGAGGCGGAGTCGACCCCCGGGATCGACAAAAGCTCGGCATTTAGCGACGCGACCGCGCTCAAATCGCCCCGGAGCCTTTCGAGACAAACGCGAAGGCGCCCCGGGACATGGTGCAAGTGAAGAAGCATTGACCTGCGCATCTCGATGGTTAGCGAACGCCCCCCGTAGCCTCGCTATATTGCATTTGGATGACTGGGCGCTTTACGGTCGCGTTCACGCTGAAGATCACCTCGATCCGGCGATGGCTCTACAGCTAAAAAGAACGACTTCGGCTTCCCGTTTCTCCGCTCCCGCGTAAAAGCCGGCGACAGCGGCCTTGGGCGCTCTCGCCTCGATGAAGAAGTCTTCCTTGTGGCGTCGCTCGCCCAAAGGCTCGCTCACCTTCCAGGACAGTGCGACCCGGGTCTGATCGTCCCGGCCCCTATAGAGGCTGAGTATTTCAGGCAGGGCGATCAACGCCGCTGCATCGTCATGCGTCATGTAATCGATGCGCCAATCCGGGCGCCGTCGGCCAAGCGTCCAAAGGTAACGTCCGTGAGGCGGCTGTTCGAAGCTTCTCCAATGGAGGTGAAAGGCGCGCCAAAAAACCGCGGCCGGCAGCAGCGCCTCGATCGAGAGAAAACACCAGGGCTTTTCCATCGACGTGTAACAGCCCAGCATGCGTTCCAGTTCGTCCAGGATATGTGCGTCGTCGGCCTTGAGCGCGCAGAGCCTGGCCAAAGTTTTCTGGCGCTCGCTCAGCCCCTCGAGCCAAGCCGCGCTGGTTCTGGTCCCGCCTGCCGCGCCTGTGCCTGGCATCGCCGCATTTCTCTCTCGGTGAGCACGTCCCATCTATTCGGCTCACATGACGAAACGCCGAATCTCGCGAGATTATTTCGTCATGAGAATCACGAAGACTGCGGCCTGTGTCGAAAAACGCCGTGGGAGACCACCGTCGATGATGAAAGCGCTCAATAGACTGACTTACGAGGCATCGTCCGAGCTCATCTCAATCATTCTCGGTGCTCCCGCGGGGCTCTTGAGCGCCTTGTATCAGCGCTACTTTCGCGGCCCTTAGGGGGCGCGGTGCGCCCAGGACCCTTGTTCGTTTGATCTCGAGAAGAAAAGAGTTGGCGCGAGATGGGCGGTCCAACGACGATAGGCCTGCACACCGTCACCTTGCTTGCCTTGGCGTCCGAAGCGGCCAAAAGAGGGATTTTGGGAGAACGGACGCGTTCCGCTTATGCCAGGCTCAGAGAGAAAGTTGCGGCTTGGGCAAACAGCGACGCGGCGGCGTTGGAGGAAGTCCATATCCCCGACTTGCTAAGGAGCCGGATCATCGACACGATTGAGGTGCAGCCGAAAGATGATCGCCTGGCGATCAGGAACATGGCGAGCGCCTTGGCGCAGTCGCTCCGTGACGACGTGCTTCGCGGTTCGCTGGGAATTAGCCTTCGCAGATTGGAAGAGATAGACGGTCAACTCAAGACGTTCACTTGAAGGGGGCCGAGGGTTTGGGCCAATTAACAAGCCGATCCGCAAACCAGGCTCAGCTATCGCAGCACCAAGACTGAACAGGTTGCATGGCGAACGATGGCGCTCGCGTTGGAACCGATGAGGAAGCGCTCCATTCCTGGACGATGGGAGCACAAGACGATCGCGTCACTCCCCCAACTTTCTGCCTCGTTGAGGATCGTCTGATAGATCGGGCCGAAGCGAAGAACTGTCGATATGCGCTCTGGAGGCCGGTCGATATCAGCCGCGATGGCGGCCAGTTCATTCTCGAGAGCCCGGCGCGTCGCCTCGTCGAAATCTCGGGGGATGTAATCCAGAAACGTCACAGGCACCAGCGACTGAACATTCACGAGCCTTAAATCGGAATCAAAAGCTTTGCCGAGAGCCTCCGCGTAGCGGACGGCGTGGTTGCTCATCTGAGGTTCGGAGAGATCGAGAGGAACAAGTATTTTCGTGAACATTTCGCGCGTCCGGTTTGAGCATTGCCGAAGCCTGGTCGTCTCATCAACTCCTTTTAACACGGAGCCGAAGCCTGATGTTCCGACAGAACGCCCGCGTCGATATGCCTCCGCCTCAGCATCGCCACCCGAGGCGAGACCGTCTCACTTGACCTCCAGGACCACCATGGCCAAGTCGTCACTCAGTTGCGCACGACCGCAAAAGCTGCTGACGTCGCTCAGCAGCGCCTCGATAATTGCCTGAGGTTCGAGTAATCTGCTTGTTTCAAAGCTTTCGCAGAGGCGCTCCAGACCAAAAAACGCGCCGGATGCGTCTTGCGCCTCCGTCAAGCCATCCGTGTAAAAAAGAAGCTTGTCGCCCGGCGCAAGCATGAGGGTCTTCTCTTCAAAAGAAACAGTGCGCCGCGCTCCGAGAACAAGGCCGTCGGCATCCAGCGTTCGACACGCACGCTCTCCCTCGCGCAGCCACAGAGCGGGATTATGGCCTGCATCGGCGAATTTAAGCGTGCGCGTTTCTGGATCGAACCGACAGAAAAACATGGTTATGAATAGCTCAGAGCGCGTGAGGTCTTCATGCAGAAGACCGTTGAGGTCCTGCATGATCTCACTTGGACCAGCGTATGCGCTTTGCCGGCAACGCGCGCGCACCATGCTGCGGACCTCTGTCATGATCAACGCGGCTCCGACGCTATGTCCAGAGACATCGGCGATAACGAGGTCGATTCCGCCCGCATTCTCAAAATAGTCGAAATAATCCCCGCCAACGTGCGTGGCCGGCAGACAGACCCCGATCACTTCGGCGCGGGCTGCATGCAAGGGACCGCTTGGCAAGAGCGATAATTGGATCTGCTTGGCGATTTCGAGGTCGCGCCGATTTTGTTCGGCGCGCCGCCGCTCCGTTACGTCGGTCTGCACGCCAATATAGTGCGTAACTTCACCTTTTTCGTCGGGCACGGGAGAAAGGAGAAGTTCATTCCAGAAAGCCTCTCCATTCTTGCGGTAGTTTTGGAGCGTGACTTCACAACTCTGACCGGTCGCCAGGGCGTCTCTGATTTTGACGAGAGCGGCAGGATCGGTGCCGGGCCCCTGCAGCATATGCATGCCGCCTTTCAGCAGCTCTTCCTGGCTATATCCTGTAATGTTGGAAAGCGCCGGGTTCACGTAAATATTCGGGTTCCCGGGCGCTCGAGCGTCGGATATTACAATGCCGACATGCACGGACTCCATGGCGCGGTTTCGAACACGGAGTTCATCCTCGGCCTTTTTTCGCGCCGTTACGTCCCGATCCACCCCGCGCCATTTCACGAGGCGCCCTCTCCTATCAAAAATTGGCGCTCCGCTGGACTCCGTAAAGACGCGCCGCCCGGCCTGATTACGATAGCAGTTGACGACGCGATAGAAAGGTTGCGGCAAAGCCTTGGAAAGAAAACTCGCGCTGGCTTCGTCGGCGAACAAGTCCAGGTAGCGCTTTCCGATGATCTGCTGCGGCTCCAGACCAAGTATGTCTCGCACCGCGTCACTGCTATAAATATAGCGTCCGTCCGGGTCCTGCTCCCAGAGCCATTCCCCAACCATCTCCGCGACTTTACGAAAGCGCTCCTCGCTCAAAAGAAGCGCCTCCTTGTCCCGTCGCTGTTCAGTGACGTCCTGCTGAAGCGCCAGGTAGTGTATGATGTCTCCCCGGGGGTTGCGAATGGGCGTGATTATTTCAAACGCCCAATAGGTTTCTCCCCCCTTTTTCCGATCCTGGATCTCCCCTCGCCACTCTCCACCGCTTCTTATTGTCTCCCAGAGACGCTCATACTGCCGCTTTGGCGTATCGGGACTCTGCAGCATCCTGGGATTTTTGCCGATCACCTCCTCCTCGGCGTAGCCGGTCAACTGCACAAACCGGCTATTCACGTATTGAATCTTCCCCTCCGGGCTCGCGATCATGACAGCGACCGGGCTTTGCTCGACCGCGGCCGACAGCATCCATAGGCGTCCCTCGACCATCTTTGCGCGCGTGAGGTCATGCGTAACGCCGACAAAGAAGCGACGGCCCTCGAGCCAGACTTCGCCAACGGAGAGGTACATTGGAAAAACGGACCCATCCTTTCGCCGTCCTGAGACCTCACGACCCACGCCGATGATTTTCCGCTTCCCGGTCTGTCGATAGGCTGAGAGGTAACCATCGTGCTCCTCCCGGTATGGAGAAGGCATCAGAACGTTCACATTTGCCCCGAGCACCTCCGCGGCTTCAAAGCCAAACAACGCCTCTGCGCCTGCGCTGAAAAACAGAACCTTTCCACTTTCATCAATGAGAACCAAACCGTCGGCCATCGAATCGAATATGGCGCCGAGCTTTGTCTTCATATCGTCTAAAGCGGCCTTCTCCGTCGCCGAAACGTCTTCCGGTCGCAACTTCAATAGCATTCCCGCCTCGCCATTCGGGCCGAGGCGATAGATGGCGCATAAGGCGTCCACCTGCGTTTCATCCTTGCGCGTAATGCGAATGCCGATCCACTGGCGACTTGGCGCCAGTCGCCAGGCGAGCGAGCCATTCCCTTGGCTCGCGCGTGTTTTCGGCTTACCGGGAAAGGGACGCCCCAACAGCTCATCCCGGCGATAGCCAGTCATTCGTTCTGCTTGCTCGTTCACGGCTTGAACGCACCCGGCCGCGTCCATTAAGCAAGCCCCCTCGGTGCTGACGCCAAGGAGAAGATGAACAAGCGAGTGATCATCCACGAGCGAGCCTCCATCCGATCTACGCGTAAGCTCTCGTCTTCAGCCTATCGAAGGCCTCGGCAAAGGACTCGAGTTCAACAAGGAATAGGGCAAAAGGCGCGATCGTCGTCGGGGCCGCGCTGAGGACTTCCTCGCGCAGCCGAACATGCCGCAGGAAGCTCGAACGCAGGTCGGGAATTTCCAGAAGCGTCTCCAATTCATTTGCGCCAAAATGCAACACAATCGCAGCAATTCGAGCTGGGACCGCGCGGAGGCGTTCTTCGAGGGTCTGCTGCAGCTGTCCTTCCCACGCATCCCGCGCCGTGAGCTTTGCGAGAAGAACAGCGATCTGCGCGAGCCCCAGGCGCTCGACGATACGGTCGAAAACCTGCGTCGCCACGGCAATGTCTTTGCCTGCTCGTCGCGCAAGATCCACCATGAAGGGAAATTCGCGCATTCGGGCGCCAAAGATTTCGGTTTCGACGTCGCCGCTCTCATCCTTGCAAACCGCGGCTTCGACGACGCTTTGAAAGCCGACAAAGAATTCTTTCAAATAGTCTCGCCATTCCGCAACGACCTGCTCCTGCGGCCGAAGGATGTAACCGCGCTGAAGCGCCCAACGACACATATAGATCAATGTGTCTTCTAATTGTTGAAGACAAACATATTGACGCTCAGAGGTCATCCGATCGCTCAAGTCGCGTATCGCTCTGCGCCACCGCGCTCCCTCGAGGATCTCGTCAAACGTCAGGTAGATGCCCACTGCGTCCACAAGCACCCCAGGAGCGGCCGTTTCATCGAACAATAGGAAGCGCGCGCCCGACTGGTCGATAACCTTGTTACAAATCACCGTAACGGCAATCTCTCGTCCGAGTGGATGCGAGTGAATTTCCTTCTCCCACATCCGCCGCATCGACAGGGGAAAGTAGGCTAACAGGAAGGCGCTTGCCCAATTCTCATCGAGAAAATCGGGCGCCTCCAGAAGAGCGCGCTTCAGCGACAGTTTCGCATGCGCCATCAACAAAGCCAGTTCCGGCCTGGTAAGCCCCTTCTCCGCCCTCGCCTGAATCTCCTTGAGGCGTGGGATTCTCCCGTCCTGACGATCGAGTCGGCCCGCAGCTTCGAGCCTGTCGGCAAGATCCATATAGGAGGAGACATCTGCCGCAGAGCGTCGGCGCTCCAGCGACAGGCAAAGGCTTTGATGATCGCTGTCGTCGAGTACGTCGGAACAGACCTCGTCCGTTGTGTCCGCGAGGCGGCGATGCGCTTGGTTCGGCTCGGCGTCCGACGAGGCGCCTCCCGACGCCAAGACGATCTTGAGATTCACCTCGTGATCCGAGAGATCCACTCCCGCGGAATTGTCGATCGCGTCGCTGTTGATTTGGCCGCCCTTCAACGCAAATTCTACCCGCGCCTGCGGCGTGAACGCGAGATTTGCGCCTTCGCCCGCCACTTTCGCGCGTAGCTGATTAGCATCCACTCGAGCGCCGTCATTCGCCTTGTCGCCGACGCTCTCATCCGTCTCAAAACTTGCCTTCACATAGGTGCCAATCCCGCCCATCCACAAAAGGTCGACCGGGGCCGTCAGCAGGAGTCTGATCAAGGCCTCGCCATCGACAAGGCGATTTCTGGCCTGCAGGAGGGCTCGCGCTTCCGGACTGAGTTCGATGTCCTTGGCGTCGCGCCGATACACGCCGCCGCCCATGGAAATTTTGGTTCTGTCGTAATCATTCCAGCTGGAGCGCGGCGTTTCGTAGAGCCGGCGTCGCTCGGCGTATGAAATCAAAGGGTCCGGGTTGGGATCGATGAAGACATGCTCGCCGCTGAAGGCGCCCAGCAGCCGGATGTTGGTTGTTTCGAGCATTCCATTTCCGAAGACGTCTCCATCCATCGAACCTACGCCGACCACGGTGAAGGGCTGGTCGTCGATATTGCGGTTGAGTTCTCGAAAGTGGCGACGCACGCAGACCCAGGCCCCACGGGCGGTAATTCCGAGCCGCTTGTGGTGAAAACCGTTCGAGCCCCCCGTCGCAAAAGCGTCGCCGAGCCAGAATCCGCGCGCTAAGGAGATTTCGTTTGCAATATCGGACCAGGTCGCCGTCCCCTTGTCAGCTGCGACGACGAGATAGGGGTCCCAGTCGTCATAGACGACCATTCCAGCCGCTTGCCGATCGTTCCGATAATCCGTGTTGTCGGTCAAATCCAGGAGGGCGCTGATAAACTCTCGATAGGCGGCCTTTCCCGAAACCTCCCGTTCCGGACCATCGCCCACCGTGCGCTTCAAGACGAAGCCGCCCTTCGCGCCCTGCGGGACGATCAACGCGTTCTTGACCATCTGCGTTTGCATGAGATCGAGGATTTCCGTGCGGAAATCATGCGTCCGGTCCGACCAGCGAATCCCGCCGCGCGCGACTTTCGCCCCCCGCAAATGTATCCCCTCGAATGACGTCGAGTGGACGTAAATTTCCAGCGCAGGCTTTGGATGGGGCGCGCTGATCACGCCCAAACTGTCTATCTTCAACGCTATTGTTTTTTCCGTAATATAAAAGTTCGTCCGCAGCGTCGAGTCGATCAGATTGAAGACATCGCGCAGGATCCGGTCGTCCGTAACATTGACCACTTGATCGAAGGCGTCGACGAGGCTCTGCCGGATGTCAGCCAAAGCGTCCAGCGATCCTCTCATGGGCCCATCCGGCCGAAAACGCGCCTCGAAATAGGAAAGCAACAGCCTGGTGATGGCGCTTTGGCCAATCAGCGCTTCATAGAAGCGGGATCGGCCAATTCTGCCCTCGAGCTGAAGGTAATAGTTACAATAGGCGCGGAGAAGATCGACTTCCCGCCAGCCTGCTCCTGCACGCACGACGAGTTGATTTAAGGAGTCGTCCTCGGCGTCTCCGCGCAGAAGGGCGCCGAAGGCGGCGAGAATTGCTTTCTTGTATTCCCGCACTTTCTCATCGCCGGTCGGCTGGATGCGGAAACTTCGAATGTATCGGCGGCTTGCCCCGACCATGACGGTAAACTGGTTTTGATCCAGAACGGGAAGACCGAGGTTGCGCAGCAGCGGCATGAGTGCGTCAAGGGCGCGGGGCTTTGCGCTGAAGATTCGCAGATCAAACGATCGGCCCCCGTCTTCCTGCGGGGAAGCGGGAGTCAAGTCGCAGAGATCAGGCCGCGCCGATCCGTCGACAAGGCCCAACAAGACCAGATCCCTGGCGGCGCGCCGGGGAGGCGTAATGGCGGCGTAGCTGCTTGGGAAGCAAACATCCGACGGAACAAGGCGAGCGGTGAGACCGACTCTTTCAGCGGCTCTGGCGATGAATTTCTGCAGATAGATTTCCCGATTCATCGAGAGCGCTTTCCGCGGTCCGTTCAACGGGACGTTTCACTTCAGCGTCTTGTGCATTTCGAGAACGTTGCCGTCTTCGCTTGGGTGATACACCACCGAATCCATGATATTTTTTATAAAAAATATGCCTCTGCCGCGCTCGTTGAGCTGGTCGATCGCGGGCGTCGGCAGACTCGAGATGTCGAAACCCTGCCCATGATCGTAGACCCGTATCCGCAACTCCTTGTCTTCGATCGATAGACAGACCTTCACGGTTTTGTCCGGTCCCTCATCGCCTCCATATTCGATGGCGTTCGCGACGGCCTCCGTCAGGACGAGGTTGAGGTGATAGGCGAGCATATCGGGATCGTGGTCGTTCGTGTCCAACTCTTTGGCGATTTGCTCGGCGATATTTCCAATCAATCGCAGATAGCGCGTTTGATTTGGAACAACGATGTCGACGTTCATGTTGGTCTCGGACATGGCCGCATCGCTAAGTCACGCTGTGGCTGCTGATCGCCTCCTGGAGGCGCGGATAGATTTCGAAGACGCGGTTAAGTCTCGTCAGCTCGAACATCGAGCGCACACGAGGTTGCAGGCCCGAAAGAATGAACGATCCCGAACGCTGACTGGCGTTTTTATAGCCGGAGAGCAGCGCGCCGAGTCCAGAGCTGTCGATGAATTTGACGTCCGCCAGATCGACAACGAGACGACGACCGCCTTCTTCGAGCACTCGCAGGATGCGGTCCTTCAGCTCGCTCGAGTTATGAGCGTCGAGGCGCTCCTCCTTGACAGCGATGACGACTTGGCCACTGTGCGTCTGGGTTTCAAGTTTCATGGTTTCAGCCGAGGGAGCGGTTTTCCGAACGGTATTTGCTTAGCTAGTTCGGCCTTCGAAGAGGTCAATGCCGAACCCTTGCGGGCGCCGCCTGCGCTGATCCGCGCCAAAGACGCGCATTAGCGCGTCCCTGGGCCCTTGGTTGGCAAAAAATCTCGCATCGGGAATCGATCAGGGGTCAACTTTGCCGTATGATGGCCCGAATGGATGATCCCTCCCCGCCTCGCAGCATGAACTCGCCCGTTTTTCTCGATTGTGACGAAGTCAAACGAAGATTGGACGCTCGGCTCGGGCCCGTGCACGCCAGGCAGCGGCTCGGCATCGAAAGAGACCATGAGGCGCAAGCGTTCGGACAGGGTCTGACGCTGCTTCACATGGAGAACCTGCCGTTCTCGCATGCCGTAATCGAGGGCGTGCTCCGCCTTACGGGCATGTTTTGGGTGGGGCGTCACAATGCCGCCAGGGTTCGCGTCCTGACGCACGAAGTCGTCTCGGATCGTCTCCCTGCGTCGTTCGACGGGTACACGATTCTTCACCTGACGGATCTTCACTGCGACATGAACCCGCGCGCCATGGCCAATATCGCGCGGTTGATCGACGGTCTCGATTACGATCTCTGTGTCTGGACAGGCGACTACCGTGGTCAGACGTACGGCGATTATAAGCCCTGCCTTCAGGGTTTGCTTCGCCTCCGGGAGGCGATCACGACGGATGTCTATGCGGTGCTCGGGAACCATGACACAATATGCATGGCGCCCGACATGGAGCGGATGGGCGTGAGGGTGCTGCTCAACGAAAATGTGAGCATCGAACGTCGTGGCGCACGCGTTTATCTGGCGGGCGTCGACGACGCGCACTTCTACCGGGTGGACAACATCGAGAAGGCCGCCGCCGACCTTCCCGACGAAGATTTCTCGATCCTGTTGTCACACACGCCGGAGATCTACAGGCAGGCGGCGCATGCCGGATTCAGGCTGATGCTGTGCGGCCACACCCACGGTGGACAAATATGTCTGCCGGGTGGCATACCGCTGACGCTTGACGCAGCTATCCCCAGACGCCTCGGTCGCGGCGCATGGAAATTTGGCGCGATGACGGGCTACACGAGCGTCGGGGCGGGCTCCTCGATCGTGCCAGTGCGCTTCAACTGTCCGCCGGAAATTACCTTGCACCGTCTCCTGCGACGGAACGTTTCGCCATCTCAATAGGGGCGGTCCTTGATGTTGAGGGCGTAGAGCAGGCGTGAACCAGCGAGTTCCGCAACGAAAAACAGACCGACCACCGCCACAACGTCCGCGAAGGACAGGGTGATCGCCGGCGGGGCGAAAAGAGCAGGCAGCAGGGCTTCCGGAATCTGGTCCAGGCCCAGCATCTGGTCGCTCGGCGCCGCGCCTCGACGCCGCTTGATGAAGCTCGAGAGAAGATCTCCCAACATGGCGAGCGTGGCGATGAGCGCGCCATCGCCTCCGCTCAGACCAATCAATTCAGCGGCCGCTACCGTCGCCAGAAGACTCGTGGCCAAGCCGCGAAAGGTCTTCGAGGAGCCGAAGATCGAGCGGCCGTCGGAAAAACGCGAGTGGCCGTCGACGGGCCAGGCGAAACGCTCTCCGATCAACCGTTTCGCCAGAACTGGCGCGCCATTGGCGACGGCCAGCAGGAACAGCATTTGAGCGATGGCGGCGAAGTTCATGCGATCTTCCCGGACTGCTTGCTTCCGGCGCCCGACTGCTCTCGGCTCATGGCTTTCTGGGTCGGGCGATCCAGCTAGCCTGCGTCGGCTTCGTAAAGTCGAGCGCCCAGTTGAACCTGCTCAATATATTGACCCCTAGCACGAACGCCGTCTGCGGGCCGAGCGCCTCGCGCAGCGCGCCAAAATCATAAACAAGGGCGTGGACGTTGCGCAAAACGCGCCCGTCGCCGAGATCGAGCGTCTTGATTTTGTAAATTCGAGATACGGCTCCGCCGCCACTCGCCTCGCTCGCTTTGAACTTGCTCTCCACCGGCGCGAAAAGGCCCCTGTGCCGTTCGACGAATTGCTGGTCGACGGCTGAAATTTCCGCGCCTGTATCAAAGAGGCCGAGCGATTTGGCGGTCCCTGCGCGTATCGAAATTCCGACGAGCCGCTGGTCGGGGCCGAGCGGCTGAAAGAGAACCGGTCGTCCATCCATTTGAGGACCGAAGAAGACCATTTCGCGACGCTCGAAATCCAGCGTAAAGCGGGCGCCTTTGAAGAAGTCGAGCCCCAGCAGATCGTCGCCGTCGCTGGCGGCGCAGCGCGTGACATCGTATTTGGCTCTCGCGATGTTGTTTCCCTGCTCGGCCTTGAGCGCTACATTGGTCGCTTGCACATCCTCGCAACGCGTCACTTTTCCCAAGGCGCCAGTCGAGTCGCTTTGACCCAGGATCGGCAGGTCCTTATTCCACGGCGCAAGCTTGATGCGGCTCGTCGACGCGCCGGTGTCTAGCCGCATTGCGCCCATGACGTTGCCGAAGCGGACGGGGACATAGACGCGGCCGCCGCCATGGGCAGCCTGCGTGAGCGTGATTGTGACAGTCGATGAGCCTTCGCCGGCGCGCGCCGGCGGCGCGGCGGCGACAAGCAGAAGAAGGGCAAGACGTTTGAGGGCTGTCATCTTTGCTTGCAAGCTCCTGGTAGGCGCGCCGAGTGAGTCTGGCGGCCGAGGCGCCGCGTCGCAAGCTCGAAAGTCGCTGGAGTTACGCAAATATGGGGGCAGCCGTGATGAATGTCCAAGAGGGCCAACGCCGGCCGATGTGGCGGCCAATGTCGCCATCCGACCTTCCCGCCGTCTTTCGTATCGCCGATGCGTTGCATCCCGACGCGCGTGAGCGGCAGGCGGTCTTCGAGGAAAAGCTGCGCCTTTTCCCCGGCGGCTGCTTCGCTTTGGAGGACGACGGCGCCGTGCTCGGATACGCCATCTCTCACCCATGGCTGCGCGATGAGGTCCCGCCGTTGGACGCCTTTCTGGGCAAGCTCCCCGACGCGTCGGATTGTCTCTTTTTGCATGATGTCGCGATTGTCGCCCGCGCGAGGGGCTATGGCTCCGCAGCCGACTTAATCGAGCGTTTGACCGCGATCGCGCAACGCGCGCAACTGGGCGCCCTCGCTCTCGTGGCTTTATATGGGTCGGATAAATTATGGGGACGGCTAGGCTTTTGCGCGCGTCGGCCCGCTGGGCTTTGTCGCACATTGGCGAGCTATGGGGTCGCTGCGGTCTACATGATGAAACGGCTTTGATCGACCACGCGTCTAATGTTCAGTGCGACGCGGTTGTATCCGAACGCGTTGCAGCGCCGCTGATGAACAGGCAACCGAACAGCGCCAGGGCGCCCCACGCCGCCAAAAACGGGTGTCCCATCTCGAAAAGCGCCAAAAAGCCCATCGCCGCCGCCACAAGAATTGCAATGGCGTAGATTTGCTTCGTGCGCCGGGAAATGAAGCTTGGGGTAAATTCGTTTTGAGAACTGTTTACAATATAAGCCATCTCGCTCCCCTACGCGCCGCCAAGCTCGAGCGTGCTTTAGCAGGCTCCTGTTAACGCCTTACTTTCAAAATCGTTCCGCCGACGCGAAGAGCCGTCTCGGCGCAGTCAAGCGTCGTCGGTCGGGTTCCCCGTCGAGACGGCGGCTTTGAGATATTTTGAAGCCCTGAAACTCACGACCTTGCGTGGCTTCACAAGCGCAAAGTCGCCGGTCCGGGGATTGCGGCCTTTCCGCTCCTTTTTCTCGACAATCACGAATTTGCCGAAGTTGCACAGAGTGACGCTCTCGCCCTTGATTAAGGTCTCCGCGATTTCATCGAGGACCTGGTCTACGAGCGCGGCGGCCTGACGATGGGCCAGCCTGTCGCACGCCAGGAAAAGCGACCGCGCCAGTTCACGCCTTGTCACCGTATGGCGATCATCGCCTGGCTGCTCGGGATCGTCCGGGGCGGCCGGCAGGCGATCATACATCCGCTGCACATCATTCAGCATCCACGTCAACCCTATCTGAGCCCCATCCTTTTGAATGGCGCATACCAACGATTCTGCCTGCCCTGATGATAGGATAGCTCATAAAATTCAGGGTCGTCCTTATCCATTTTGCGTAAAGTATAGCTTACGCTGATAAGCCGCCCGATAGTTTGATATGCAACCATCCTTACGGATGGGCATGTTGCGCCTTTCTTAGGCGGAGCCGGGGGAAAGTTCGACAGACGGCAACACCCCGAACATGTCCCGGTAATGACCGGCAAATCGTCCGAGGTGATTGAATTCGTAGGCTTTAGCGACACGCCCGACGCCGCGGCCGGCGGGCCGCCGCCGCAGAATGGCGTGAACCTGCTGCAGACGGATCAGCCGCTTCAGCGCCGTGAAGCCGAGACCGAATTCGTCCTGCAAGGCGAGCTGAATGCTGCGACGCGAACATCGCAGCCGGACGGCCGCGTCATCCAGCGAAAGCCGGCGAAGACCGTCGTCGAAGGGCGTCTCCCAAAGCAGATTTTCGACCATGAGCGCAAGCTCGCGCCGGCGTTTTACGCTGGTTTGCGCCGCCGAGCGGTCGTCGCCGAGGATGTCGCGGATCAGGGCGGCGCTCGTCTCGACAACCGCCTCCGCCTCCAGCGCAGGCGGCCAGGCGCGCGTCCACGCCCCCTTTTCTCTGGCCCGCTCGAGCAGACCCCGCGCGCTGCGTGCGAGCGCGCGCCCCCTTTGCGTAACCGGAGAAAGCAGCGTCTCGAGGCCGAGCGGGCCCTCCATGCGCCGCCGCAGCGCTGGCAGCGCCTCTTCCGTGACGACGCATCGCGCGACCGCGGGACTGAAATACAGCGCAACGGCCGAGCCAGGCCGATTCGCCGCCACATCGAGTCGGCTGCCGCCATAAGCAATCGCCATGGCCTCGCCACTGACGCGGTTGCCCAGGACCCTGATCTCTTCGGCCCTCAGGAAGACGATCTTCAGCGCGCCGGGGCTGATGCGCCCGTCAATCCGGACCCCTCCGGCGCGCAGGCGTATTTCCTGAACCGAGACGCCGCGCGAGAGCGCCAGATAGGCGCGCGTCAGATCCAACGCGCCGGCGTGGAGGCGATAAATTCGCGGACGCCCCTCTTTCACGAGAGGCGCCGCCGCCGTCTCCCGATGCGCCACGGAGGTCGGCTCGACCGCTCTGTTCACTGCCCGAAATCCGCCTGAAGCTATATCTTGGCCATGGTAGTCGGGAACAAGCGTTAGCGCAACAATAAGCGCCGCGCCGCAACGCTGGGTTTTGGCGTCCGGGCGCGCCAGATGGCTTCTGAGCCCCTCGAACCGGGAGGATGGCCATGCCTCGGCCTCGGGTTTGGCGGAACGCCTTTCTGACGCTCATCGGGATCGCACTCGCCTTCGCCGCCTGGACCAACCGCTACGAGCCGGCGGCGTCGCCCTATCTCCACCGCAACCGCTTCACGGGGGCGGAGTGCCACCGCGGACTGGAGTGCTGGACGCCGCGTCCCGCGCGCATTTGGGTCGAGCCCGGCAAATAGCCGAAGCCTGCGCGCTCAAGAGGAGGAGAGAAGGCGCGCCAGGCCCTCCAGAACGCCTCGCTGGCCCTTGACGACCTTTTCCAAGGCCTCCGCGAGACCGAACCACGCCGCCCGGTCGACCTCGGGGATGTCGATCAGCCGCCCGCTCTTTAGCGGCCATTCGATCTGGCACGCGTTGCTGCGCAGTTGCGACGGATCGACGTCGCCCTCCAGGGCGAAGGCCAGCACGCGCTTGCCGCTCGGCTGTTTGAACTCCCCCAGCGCCGTCAATTCGCCGGCGACGGAAAAGCCCGTCTCCTCGACGAATTCGCGCCTTGCCGCCGCCTCCGCGGCCTCCCCCTCGCCGATCTCCCCTTTCGGGATGGACCAGGCGCCCGAGTCCTTGCGCGCCCAGAAGGGTCCGCCGGGATGCACGAGCAGAACTTCGGGTCCGCCGGCGGCGCGGCGATAGAGCAGGACGCCGGCGCTTCGTTTCGCCATCGCTGGAGCTTCCTTGTTTCTGATGCGTCCCCGTCGGACTGCGGCCGCAATTCTTTCCGCAAAGTGACATCGGGGGGTAGCGGCGCATTGAAAGGCGAACGAATGGCGCAAGCGCGCGTGATTTTCCTGCTCGGTTCTCTCGTATTCTCGGCGGGCGTGCCGGCGACGGCCCTCTGCGGTCCACTGGATCGCGGACCCATCGCCGATTTCCTCACGATTTTTCGCCAGCAGTCGATCCCCAAGCAACTCGTCGTCTGGCGCCATCCAGACTTTAAGGCGGGCACGGTCGTGGTCTCGACCAAAGAGCGGCGGCTTTACTACGTGCTCGGCGGCGGGCGGGCGATCGAATATGGCGTCGGCGTCGGCCGCGAGGGCTTCACCTGGTCGGGCGTAAAGACGGTCTCGCGCAAGCGCGAATGGCCCGATTGGCGGCCGCCGGCGCCCATGCTGAAGCGGCGCCCCGATCTGCCCCGCCACATGGCCGGCGGCATTGAGAATCCGCTCGGCGCCCGGGCGCTTTATCTCGGCTCCAGCGATTATCGCATCCATGGCTCAAACGAGCCGGACACCATCGGCGCCGCCGTCTCGTCCGGCTGCATCCGTATGACCAACAATGACGTCATCGACCTTTATTCGAGGGTCAAGGTCGGAACAAAGGTCGTCGTGCTCAAATAAGGCTCGAACTCTTAGCGGGTTCGCGTGACGTCCGTTTCCGCCGCTTTCTGGCGCGCCGCCTCGATCCGCAGTCGCGCCTGCATCGCCGCGTCGCGGCGGCGGAAGCGGACGTCGATTTCCGTCCCAGCCGGCGTGACGGCGAGCAGCGTGCGCAACTGTGCGGGCGACGCGATCGTCCGGCCGTCGACGGCGCCGATGACGTCGCCTTTGGCGAGCCCCGCGATGGCCGCGGGCGACGCGGGTTCGACGGCGACGATCTCGGCGCCGGGACGGCCGCCCGCCGGCGCGCGGATCGACACGCCGATCTGGCCGCGGCGCACTTCGCCGGTCTCGACAAGCTGGGTCATGATCCGGCGCGCCATCTCGATGGGAATGGCGAAGCCGATGCCGTGGCTCGCGCCGGACTTGGACAGGATCGCCGTATTGAGTCCGACGAGCCGCCCGTCGAGCGTCACCAGCGCGCCGCCGGAATTGCCCGGATTGATGGAGGCGTCCGTCTGGATGAAATCCTCATAGCCTTCGATGCCGAGGCCGGTGCGGCCCATCGCGGAAACAATGCCGGAGGTGACGGTCTGGCCAAGGCCGAAGGGGTTGCCGACCGCGAGAACGAAATCCCCGACCTCCAGGGCGCGGCTGTCTCCGATCGGCACGGCGGTGAGATTGTCCGCCTTGATCCGCAACACCGCAACGTCTGTCGCTTTGTCGCGCCCGACGAGCTGCGCGCGGAAGCGGCGGTCGTCTTTCGTCGTGACCTCGATCACTGAGGCGCCCCGAACCACGTGTTCGTTGGTGAGAATGAGGCCGCGGTCCGCGTCGACGATAACGCCAGAGCCGGCCGAAGTGGTCTCCCGTTTCAGACGCGTGTTGGGGATGTCGAAAAACTCCTCCAGCACCGGATCGACGACGGTCGGAACCTCGACGGATTCGATCCGCTTCGTAGCGATATTGACCACCCCAGGGGTCACCGCGCGCACGACGGCGGCGACGGAGGCCTTCTGGCTCGGCGGCAGGGCCCCGGCGGAGACGGGCGCGGAACAGATCAGCAGGAACAAGGAAAAGAGGCGCAGAATCATGGGCGTCAGGCTTTCGGGGCGCCTTGGCCAAAAGATGGCGCCCGTCGACGCGGGGCGTCTGAGTTTGCGCATGGTTAGAAATCCGTTCCGGCTCCAGAGAAGCAAAGCGAAAGAGTGTGCAAAAACCGTCACCAGGCGCCCCCTGTTCGCAACTCGCGGCGGGAAGGAAAGCTTTGGGACGCGCGATCGAGGTAGGCGGGCGCGCATGCGGGTTCAAGGACCAAGGCTGGCGGGAAAAATCATCACTCACCCGTCTGTGCTGCTAACAGTTTGTATTATTACGGATTTCTTGGCGCGGGAGTTGCTTCTCCAACGCAACGGCCACAAAATTTGCCGAGGCGTTCGAAGAGAAAGGAGACCGGCACATGGCGTCCCGCGCGTTCCGTTTGCAGATGCAGGGCTACGGGCTCACCACAGCCAATATTTTCTATCGCTTGCCCGATCATCCAAACATCATTCAGTCCTACATCTGGCAGGAGTACGATCTCCATCCGCTTTTTCCGGAGCTGAAGAAGTTCCTCGATTTCTGGGCGCGCAGCCTCGACGGGCCGCTGCACGGCGTGACAGTGGCGCACGCGCAATTAATCCGGCCCGCGGAGATGCGGCTGATCAACGGCGAGTTTAGCCTGCATTGATTCGCAGATAGGGTTGAGCAGCGGTTAAATGCGGCGTTCCACGGCCTGTCCCGCAGCGGGACCGGCGGGACGGGACCAAGACAAATGCGGCACGAATCAGGGACGGACAAAATGCCGCGTCGATTCGTTAAGAAAAGCCTAGCTTCCCGCGCTGGCGGAAGCGACGCCTCTGCGCCAGAATGCCTCGCCATTTTTGGCCCAGGGAAGGACAAGAATGAAAAAGGAAACGATCAACGGGGCGACCCTCGCCGTCGCCGCGGTCTCCATCGCGCTCGCCGGCGCGGCGCCGGCGGCGAAAGCCGAGACGACAGCCGCGCGCGTGCACTGCCTCGGCGCCAATGGCTGTCAGGGCAAGAGCGACTGTCACACGCCGAAAAACGCCTGCAAGGGCAAGAACGCCTGCAAGGGACAGGGCTGGCTCTACAAGGAATCGGCGCAGGCCTGCGCCGACGCCGGCGGCAAGGTCATGGATTAGCGATTTTGCAGAAATACGGAGCGGCCGTGAAAGGGCCGCTCCGTAGCTTTCCTATCCCGCCGCCGCTCCGCACGCGGGTCCTTAAAAATCGTGCGGTGCGCCGGACCCGACGCCGCCCCCGCCAACGGCGATCGTCTCGCGCGTGCGTTCACCCTCCGCGCGAAAAACGCTTTACCGGCAGAGCGCGCGATAGCGTTGGCAATTGCCGCGGCCGACTTCGCCGAGCTCGTCTTTATACAGGCAGGCGCGCCTGAGCTCTCGACAGTCCGGTCCGTAGCCCCAGCGGCCCCTGCCATAATCGCCGCCACGCGCCTGGAAGACGGTCGCGCCAATCCCTGTGTCGATCGGAGTCGTCGCGGCGGCAGGCAACGTGAAAACGGCGGCGAGACACGCCGCAAGGATGTAAGCACGCATCGGTTCCTCCATGTTCCCCCGCCCCGAAGGCTTCGGGCGAGGCAAGGACCGCTTGCCTGCGCCAAAGATGTTAGGTCTTCGCCCAAGTGGTCGAATTCAGCGACGCGCCCTGAACTGGCGCTGACAAGCTTTGGAGAGCGCGCCCATGTGCTGCTTCAGGCACTTCTCGACCGCGATGGCGTCGGGCTCGGCGGCGGCGCAGAGCCTGTGGGAGTCACGTTCGCAGGCCGCCCTCTGCTTGGCCGTGCCTTGCGCGATCGCCGGCGTGATCGCCGCAAGGCCGACCACGGTCGAAACGACGAGGAAGAGCTTACCCATGACGACTCTCCAAGAGACGGGCGCGGCCGCGTCGGGGCCGCGCGACGAATCGCAACTGGATCGGCGTGGGAGGAGATCAAGCGCAGCGGCGAGCCCCTGAAAAGGTTCAGGCCGGCGCGAGCAACAGGCTCGTCTCGCTCCGCTCGATGCCCTCGATCTGACGCACCTTGGACAGAACGCTGTCGAACTCTGTCAGGCTCGCCGTCTCGATTTCGGCAATGAGGTCGAAGGCGCCGTTGGTGCTGTGCAGGGCGTGAATCTGCGGCAGGCCGCGAAGCGCCTGAACCACGCGGCGCGTGTTCTTGCCGGAGACCTCGATCATCATGATGGCGCGAATCCGGTCGCTTTCAGCGCCGGTCTTCACGCGCACCGTGAAGCCGAGGATCACTTGCGACTCGATCAACCGGTTGAGCCTGTTCTGCACCGTGCCGCGCGAGACGCCGAGCCGCTTCGCCAGGTCGGAAAGCGACGCCCGCGCGTCGGTTCTGAGGGCGGAGATCAGCTGATGGTCGAGATCGTCCATGGCGCCGGCTCTGTCATATCGGCAGAAAAATAGCGCAATTCGTCCAAAAAACTACCGTTTTTCCGACAGCTTTGCGATTTCAGTCAGCGGCGCGCAGCCCTAGATTGCTGAGAGGTCAACAAGCTGGGAAGCGGGAAATGGTTGCCTTTCTGAGCGCGCGAGACGTCGCCCAAGCCGTCAATCGACTGGGGGCGAAGGCGTTTTGGCCGCGCCTCGTCGATTATCTGCGCGAGGATTTCAAAGCCTGGAGCGCCTTCGACAAGTCGCCGCGCTTCGCCAGCCATTCGCCGGGCGGCGTCATTGAACTCATGCCCGCCGGCGACAGCCGGACCTTCGCCTTCAAATATGTCAACGGCCATCCGGGGAATACGCAGCTCTGCCTGCAAACCGTCGTCGCCTTCGGCGCGCTCGCCGACGTCGCGACGGGTTATCCGATCTTCCTGTCCGACATGACCCTGGCGACCGCGCTGCGCACGGCTGCGACGTCCGCGCTCGCCGCCAGCCATCTGGCGCGCCCCGAGAGCCGCACGATGGCGCTCATCGGTCTGGGCGCGCAATCCGAGTTTCAGGCTCATGCGTTTCACGCCATTCTCGGCGTCGATCGCCTGCGCATATTCGACATCGACCCGGAAGCCTTCGAAAAATTCGAGCGCAACATGGCGGGCTCCGGCGTCGCCCTTACGCGTTGCGACAGCGCGCGTGACGCCGCGCGCGGCGCTGACATCGTGACGACCGTCACCGCCGACAAAAGGCGCGCGACGATCCTGACCGCGGACATGGTCGCGCCGGGCGCGCACGTCAATGGGGTCGGCGGCGACTGTCCCGGCAAGACGGAACTCGCGCGCGACCTGCTGCTGCGCAGCGAGATCTTCGTCGAATATGCGCCGCAGACCCGCATCGAGGGCGACATACAGCAGCTGCCCCCCGATCATCCGGTGACGGAGCTTCATGACGTCCTCGCCGGGCGCAGGAGCGGCCGCACCTCGCCGGACGCGATCACGATCTTCGACAGCGTCGGCTTTGCGATCGAGGATTTCTCCGTGCTGCGCCTCCTGCGCGACCTCGCGCGCGAAACCGGCGTCGGAAGCGAAATCGAGCTGATCGCCGCGCCGGTCAACCCGAAAGATCTCTTCTCACTTCTGCGGCCGGAATCGGCGCCGGCCGTTCGCCGCGAAGCCGCACGGCAGGGACACTGAGCTTAGAGGGGCAGTAAACAAAATGAACCTCCACATCAAAACGCTCGAAAATGACGCGCGGCGGCGGCGCGCGGCCCATGCGTCGATCTTGATGTGCGCGCCGCATCACTTCGGCGTCGATTACATTATCAATCCGTGGATGGAGAACCAGATCGGCCGCACGGACGTCTCGCGCGCGCGCGACCAGTGGGACAATCTGCGCCGCCATCTCTCCGGTTGCGCCAATCTCGCCTTCGTGACCGCGGAATCTGGTCTGCCGGACATGGTCTTCACGGCCAACGCCGGACTCGTGCTGGACGGCGTCGCGGTCGTATCGCGTTTCCACGCCAAGGAGCGTCGGCCGGAGGAAGGCCTGTTCCGTCAATGGTTCGACCGCCAGGGCTTCGAGATTGCGGCCTGGCCCGAGGATGTGGCTTTCGAAGGCGCCGGCGATGCGCTGCCGGACCGCGCCCGGCGGCTGATCTGGTGCGGCCATGGGTGGCGCTCAAGCGATCTGGCGCCGCGCCTGATCGAGACGATCTTCGACTGGCGCACAGTCGGCCTTAAGCTCGTCGACCCGCGCTTCTACCATCTCGACACCTGCTTCTGCCCGTTGCCGGACGGATCGCTGATGTATTATCCCGCGGCCTTCGACGAGGCGTCGCTCGCCGCCATCCGCGCCGTCGCGCCAGCTGAAAAGCGCATCGAAGTAAGCGAGACGGACGCGCTTGGCTTCGCCTGCAACGCGGTCGAGGTCAGTGGGCGGATCTTCTTGAACGCCTGCTCGGACGCGCTCAAGACGCGCCTAGCGGCGGCGGGATTTGCTCCGATCGTGACGCCGCTTTCGGAGTTTCTGAAAGCCGGCGGCGCAGCCAAATGCCTCACGCTCGAGCTGAACGGCGGCGCACTGTCCTGAGCATAGCCTCCCGAGCGCCGAACCGCCCGCCGCCCCGCGTCTTGCGGCGGCGGGCGTATCCTTGCTCATATGCCGACGTGAGATTGACGCGCCGCTTTCCAGAAACCGTCCAGACACGACGGGGAAAAGATCGGGCGGTTTAGTGGCGGTTTCCCACGGAAGCCATCTGGCTTGCGTCGACACGACCTTACCGAGAGAGCGCCTTGCCGACCGAATCGCGCATCGAGGCGGCGAACGAAGAGATGGCCGCCATTGCCGACGTCGACGCCCCGCCCAGCGATCGACGTGAGCGGCTGCGTGCGATATGGCAGCCAATCATCCAGGGCCTTGTCGATCTTTCCGAGCCGCCGTCGGCCCGGGACGGAGCAGACCCCACTTACGTCGGCTTCACATCGGATACGCATCGGCAGGTGTTCTTGGAAAAGGCGACGTCGTCGAACGGACTGGTCTATCGCAAGTTCGTCGTGCGCCGATCCGAGCCTCGCGGACCGCTCGCCCAGCGCGCGCCTTTGGACCATAAGAAAATTTAAATCCACTCGGTGTTACCGTACGGATGGTTTGATGCGGCCGGCGCGATGAGCCGGGGCATGAGGCATGACGCCGCCAGACCAAATGCCGACATGACGTCGCTTCCTCCCAAGAAAGGAACCGCCACGCCGTTCGTTCGGATGCGGGCGCTACGCCTTTTTCAACATTTCGCCGTTGCCACGGAAGCCGCCATGCGACTCGTCCTCGATGATATGAAACTCGGCGCCAAGACGTTGATCCCTCTTGCCGTCGTCACAGCCTTGTTTACGATCGTTCTCGGCCTCGGCGTCTACCGCGGCCATCAAACGAACGGCGACTACGGCGCTCTGGTCGAGCAGTCGAACGTCGCTTTGCTCAAGGTCATGCGCGCCAATCGCCTTGCGGTCGGCATTGCCTATGCGGCGCATGTCATGCTCGATTTTCATGCGAATGACCCCGCTTCGCTCGCCGCACAGGACTCCTTCCGCACTTCCCCTGCAGTGGCGCAATCGCTCCTCAAGGAAGCGGCCGGCCTCCTGCCGCACTATTCGAAGGAGCTTCAGGCTTTCGCCGAGAAGATCCGAACGATCGCAGAAGACGCGAAGCGCGCCAATGCGCTTGGCCTCGACGCTTCCGGCGTCGATACGGGCGCGGGCCCGAAGCCCGCGGAGCTCGAGCAAAAGGCCAAGTCGGCGAAGGCCCTGGAACCCATCGACGCCAAGGTGCAAAAACTCTCCGCCGACATGGCGGCCTTCGCCGATCTTCGCTTTGCGGAGATGGCGCAGACGAGCATGGATCTGCGCACGAGCGCCGACAACACCATCCTGCTCACCGTCACCGCCTTTGTCGTCGCGGTTGGCGCAGGCCTCGTCGTTTCGCGGTGGCTGACCAGAACGGCGATCGTCCTGCCGATTCTCGAGCTTTCCGCGCAGATGAAACAGATCGCCGACAATAATCTCGCGGTTTCGGTCGCCGGGCTGGAGCGCGCCGACGAAGTCGGCGACATGGCGCGCGCGCTGCAAGACTTCAAGAAAAAAGGCCTCGAACAGAAGGCGGCGGAAGATCGTGCGGCGGAGGAGCGCAAGCACATCGAAGCGGAATACCGCGGGAAGGAGGAAAGCAGCTTGCGCAAGGAGCGTGACGCCGTCGCGCACTCGATCGGCCACGGCCTCGAGCGCCTGTCGGCGAAGGATCTGACCCATCGCATCAACGACAATCTGCCCGACGCTTATCACCGGCTTCAGAAGGATTTCAACGCCGCGCTGACCCAGCTTGAAGGCGCGATCGGGCATGTCGCCGGCGGCGCCAATCTCATCGGCACCGCGACGATGGAAATCGCCAGCGCCGCCGACGATCTCTCGCGCCGAACGGAACAGCAGGCCGCGAGCCTCGAAGAAACAGTGGCGGCGATCTCTGAAATCGCCACGACGGTCGCGAAGACGGCGAGCGGCGCAAAACACGCGAGCGAAGTCGTCTCCGCGACGAAGTCGGACGCCCAGAAGAGCGGCGTCGTCGTGCAGCAGGCCGTGGAGGCGATCAACCGCATCGAGAAGTCCTCGAACAATATCGCCCAAATCATCGGCGTTATCGACGAGATCGCCTTCCAGACCAATCTGCTCGCACTCAACGCCGGGGTCGAGGCGGCGCGCGCCGGCGAGGCCGGCAAGGGCTTCGCGGTCGTCGCCTCCGAAGTGCGCGCCCTGGCGCAGCGCAGCGCCGAGGCGGCGAAGGAGATCAAGGGTCTGATTTCCGCCTCGACTGACGAGGTCGGCGAAGGCGTGACGCTGGTCGTCGAAGCCGGCAAGGCGCTCGCCCGCATCGTCGAGGCGGTCGCGGAAATCGACGGCATCGTTGCGGGAATCGCCGTCGGCGCGAGCGAACAATCGACCTCGCTGCAGCAGATCAACGCCGCGATTTCCCAGATGGATCAGGACGTCCAGAAAAACGCCGCGATGGTCGAGGAGACGACGGCCGCGACGCATAACCTCAAGCGCGAAACCGAGGCGCTGATCGCCTCCATCTCCAGCTTCCAACTCTCTGACGCGACCACAGCGGCCGGGCCGCGGCAACGACAGGCGCCCCGCCCCCGTCGCCCGCTGAAAGCGTTGGCCGGCGGCGAGGCGACGGCGCGAAAATTGGAGGTCGAAGGCGACTGGATGGAATTTTGAGCCCAAGGGTTGCGTGAGCCGCTGTTTGATCAGCCAAGCTCACGCGCCAGAAGCTTGGCGGGCAGGAAGATCGCCGCCGCCCATTTTCTTCGAGGGCGCCTTCCGCTATTGGTCGGCCTCAGGGCAGACAAAGCGCGACGCCCCGGCGGTCCCTGCCGGGGCGGTCGTCATTCCAAAGGGCGGTCAAAAGTGCAGTCCTCCGAAGAGAAGCACATCGAGGGGGGCCCGCGCTGGCTCGTCTCATGGCGCGCGACGCCGCTTTACGCGCGCATCCTCGCTGGCGTTGTTCTCGGCGTTGTGGCGGGCGTCGCGCTCGGAGACAACGCGGCGGCGCTCGCCATACCGGCGAAACTCGTTCTGCGCATTCTGGGCGCCCTCGCGCCGCCCCTCATCCTCTTCGCCATTGTGCAGGCGCTGATGAGCGCCCCGCTCGGGGGCCGGCAATCCCTTCGGCTGGTCGCACTGCTACTGACGAACACGCTCGTCGCCATCTGCATCGGCCTTGGCGTGGCCAATCTCCTTCGACCCGGCGAGTGGGTGAAGGTCGGGCCGCCGCCGGAACTGTCGAAGGCCGCCGCCGCCACGACGGACCCGCTCGCGCAGTTCCTCGACAGCGTGCCGCGCAGCGTCGCCGGCCCTTTCGCGGATGACGGCAAGGTCCTCGGCGTCATTCTGCTGGCGGTCGCCTTTGGCGTCGCCCTGAGGCGGGTGCGGCGCCATCCGATTCGCACGGTCGAGGATCTGGTCCATGTCGGGCTGACGAGCTTCGTCGTCATTTTGGAGGCGATTGTGGAGGTCGTGCCGATCGCGGTGTTCGGCGTCGTCGCCAGCATTGTCGGCGTGAAAGGCTTCGGCGACTTCGCGGCGCTGGGCGGCTTCGTCATCGCCGTCATCCTCGCGCTGCTGCTGCAGTCTAGCTATTACATGCTGCGCGTGCGATTCGAGTCCTGGGTGCGTCCAGGGGAGCTGCTGCGCGGCGTTCGCGACGCCCTGGTGATGGCCTTTTCGACCGCAAGCTCCACCGCCACGATGCCCGTCACCTATCGCTGCCTGCGCAATAATGTGAAATTGCGGGAGCAATCAGCCAGTCTCGGCGCGCTGGTCGGAGCCAATTTCAACAATGACGGCACCGCCCTTTACGAGGCCATGTCCGCGCTCTTCGTCGCGCAGCTTCTCGGCTTGCAACTGACGCTCGGCCAACAATTCGCCGTCGTCCTGACCTCCATCGTCGCCTCGGTCGGCGCGGCGGGCATTCCGGAGGCGGGCCTCGTCACCATGACTTTGGTCTTCAAATCAGTTGGCCTGCCGACCGAATATATCGCCATGCTGCTGACCGTGGACTGGTTCCTCGATCGCTGTCGAACCGCAATCAATGTCATGGGCGACGTCACCGTGAGCTGTCTGCTGGACGGCCGGACCCGCGAGCGCGAGGAAAATCCCAAGGAACTCGCCGGCGTTTGACGCCTTTGGGCGCTCAGGGCTTGCCGCCGTCGGCGGGGCGGGTTCAGCGCTGAAGCCCGGCGACCTCGCGATTGGCGAAATCGAGCCGCGAGGCGAGCGTTCGCACCACGAATCGATGGAAGGCGTGGGCGAGCGCCGGCTCCTCGCGCTCCATGCGCGCAATCGCCTCTTGCGAGAAACGATAGACGACGGTCGGCTCGTCGACGAGGACCGAGGCGCCGCGCGGCATGTCCCGATAAAGCCCCATCTCGCCGAGCATGGTGTGGCCAACCATGCTGCGCAGGCGCACGTCCTGTCCGTCGGGCGCGGTGAAGAGGATGGTGACGCGGCCCGAGGACAGCAGGAAGAGACTCTCCCCCGACTCGCCCTGCCTGAACACGAAGTCGCCGGGCTGCAGCTCGAGCACGGCGAAATACGACTTTAATTGCTCGAACAGGGCGTCAGAGCCGAGCTCCGCCTTCAGCCATTCCTGCGTCGAGCGCCGGCCTTCTTCGATCGCCGCCGAATTGGCGAGCAGCCGGTCCTCGCACCATTCCAGCGCCGCGTCGAGGTTGGGAAAGACGTGGCAGATGGCGTCGCCTTCCGCGGCGATCAAGCCGCCCTTCGAAAGCGAGCGCGCGACATTTTGCGGCAGATCGGCGAAGACGAGGTCGAAGCCCTCCCGCTCGGCGAAATGACGCAGCTTATGAAGCGTCATGACCGCCGAATAATCGATCCCCAGCACCTGCCGGAAATCGAGGATGAGGCTGCGGCACGCCGCTTCTTCGCGCCGCAGCGCCTCCTTGATATGCATGAGAAGGTTATGCGCGCTGCCGAAGAAGATGAAGCCATGCAGCCACATGATCTGAATGCCCGCGCCCTGACGGCGCAGCGCCTCGGCGTGATAATTGGGTCGGTCGACGCGGCTCGCGAAATTGCTGCGATCCATGCCGTGCTTGACGAGGCGGATGCGGCTCGTATTGACGGCGAACGTGATGCAGGCGGCGACGACGCCGACGCCGACGCCGGCCACGAAATCGAACCAGGCGATGGTGAGGAAGATCGCGACGAGTTGCACATAATCCGCGCGCTGCATGGCGCGCCAACCGCGGATCAGCCATTCATCGAGCATGCTGACGCCGAGCTGCAGCAGAAGCCCCGCCAGGATCGGCACGGGCACGAAGCCGAGTGGGCCCGGGCCGAGCGCGAGAGGGAAAAGGCAGAGCAGCCCGGCGAGCGCGCCGCCGCCACGGGAGCGGGCGCCCGTCTTGAAGCCGAAAAGCGTGCGGCTGACCGAAAGGGTCGTCGCCGCGCCGCCGCTCACGGCCGCAACCATATTGGCGGCCCCGTTGACCTTGAGTTCGTAGTCGAGATCGACCTCGGCTTGGCTCTCGACCTCGAGCGCCATGATGCTGAGCAGCAACGTCGCCACGACCACGGTGATCAGCGCGACATAGTCGCCCGAATAGCGCAGGATTTCCCGCCACTCGACCTGCCCGATCGCGGTGGCGAGCCATGACGCGGGCAGCGACACGGAAGACGACGCCGGCAAGTCCAGCAGCCAGCCTGCCGCGCGCGCCTCGCCCGCGGGGACGCCGGCGAGGAAAAGCCCGAGCGGGAGGACCATTGTCCCGAGAACCAGAAAGGCCGGAAAGGCGAGCGGATTCCGGGAGCGTTGCGCCTTGGCCAGCGCGGCCGCAAAAAGGACGCCGCAGGCGAGTTGCGCGACATGCCGCCCGGCGGCGACGTCGGAAAGAAGTTTGAGCGAAAGCGGCTCGTGCGCCAGGATGCGAATCGCGCCGCTCGTCAGAAACCAGCCGGAAGCGGCCATGAAGCCGCCGATCACCGGATAGGGAAGGAAGCGGATCCATCGCCCGAGTTTCAGCACGCCGAAAAGAAAAGACGTGACGCCGACGATCGCCGAGCCGAGGACGACCGCGGCAAGCGCGGTCGGACCGGCCTGGTCGGCGTGGCCCTGCCGAAAAAGATTATTTGCGATGAGCCCGGCCATGGAGGCCAGCACGGCGATCGCCTTCGAGTCCGGCGCGGCGACGGCGAAGGGCAGCCCGCTCAAGGCCGCAAAGACGATCGCGCCCAGCCCTGCGCCAATGAGGCCGGAGCCGATGCCAATCGGCAGATAATCGGCGAGCGGCCCGGAAAAGATCAGCGCCGAGTAACTCAAGGACGTGGCGATGATCACCACCGGCGCCACCAGGCCGGAGACGAGGTCGTTCGGCGTCATGCGCACAAAGCCCGCGAAGGGGCGCAGGCGGCTCGATGCGGGAGGCGGGCGGACAGGCCGGTTCATTCCCCCTGTCTAGTCGATTCACGCACAGGCGTCGCTGATGGATTCGCGGAGCCCGGCTCAACGCCGGCATGACCCATGGAGAGAGGGGCGGCCGCCGCCAACGCGTCATGGCCGGGCTTGTCCCGGCCATCCACATCCCGCGCGCGCCCGGCGATGGACCAATGCGCCGCCGTCAGGCCTCCTCCATCGCCTCCAGTTCGCTGATCAGCCCGTCGATCATGTCCAAACCGATGTTCCAGAAGGCCGGATCGCGGGCGTCGAGGCCGAAGGGCTGGAGCAACTCATTGTAGGGTTTCGCCCCGCCAGCTTCGAGCAGCGCGAAATAGCGCTCGGCGAAGCCTTCATGCGCCTGGCTGTAGACCCCATAGAGCGAATTCACCAGGCAGTCGCCGAAGGCGTAGGCGTAGACATAGAACGGCGAATGAATGAAGTGGGGGATATACGCCCAGAACGTTTCATACCCCTGCCCGAGCCGGATCGACGGGCCAAGGCTGTCGCCCTGCACGCTCATCCAGATGTCGCAGATCTGGTCGGCGGTGAGCTCGCCGTTGCGGCGCTCGGCGTGGACCTTGCGCTCGAAGGCGTAGAAAGCCATCTGGCGCACGACCGTATTGATCATGTCCTCGACCTTCGAGGCGAGCAACGCCCGGCGCTGGACCTTATCCGGCGCCTGCGCAAGCAGCGCGCGGAAGGTCAGCATCTCCCCGAAAACCGACGCGGTTTCGGCGAGCGTCAGCGGCGTCGGCGCCATCAGCGCGCCCTGCCGCGCGGCGAGCACCTGATGGACGCCATGTCCCAGCTCATGCGCGAGGGTCATCACGTCGCGCGTCTTGCCCTGATAATTGAGCAGCACGTACGGGTGGGCGGAGGGCACGGTCGGATGCGAGAAGGCGCCCGGCGCCTTGCCGGGACGAACCGGCGCGTCGATCCAGCGCTTGTCGAAGAAATCGCCCGCGATCTCCGCCATGCGCGGCGCGAAGCCCTGATAGGCGGACAGCACAATGCCCCGCGCCTCCTCCCAGGAATAGCGCTTGGACGGCGTTTCGGGCAGCGGCGCGCTGCGGTCCCAGTAATCGAGCGCGTCCTTGCCGAACCATTTGGCTTTCAATTTGTAATAGCGGTGCGAGAGGCGCGGATGGGCGTCGGCGACGGCCTTGGCCAGCGCCTCGACCACCTCGCGTTCGACGCGGTTCGAGAGATGCCGCGAATCGGCGACGTCCTGAAATCCGCGCCAGCGGTCGGAGATTTCCTTGTCCTTGGCGAGCGTGTTGGTGATGAGCGAAAAAGTCCGAAGATTGGCCTTGAGCGTGACGCCGATCGCCTGCGCCGCCTCGCGGCGCTTCTCTTCCTTCGAATCCTGCATCAGATTGAGGACCGGCTCGATCGCAAGGTCCTGCCCGCCGACCTTGAAGCGCAGCGAAGCGATCGTCTCGTCGAAGAGACGGTTCCACGCGGCGGCGCCGGAAATATATTTCTCGTGGAACAGCTCCTCGAGCTTGTCGTCGAGTTCGTAGGGCTTTTCCTTGCGGATATCTTCGAGCCAGGGCTTCCAGCGCGAGAGCGGCGCGGTCGACGCCGCCGCCATCAGCGCCGCGTCGTCGAGCCGATTGAGCTCGAGCTGGAAGAAGAGCAGTTGCGCCGAGGCGTTGGTGACCTTCTCCTGCACGTCGCCGTAGAATTTCGCCCGCGCCGGATCGGTGGTGTCGCCGCTGTAGAGCAGCCCGGCGTAGGACATCAGCCGGCCGAGAAGATCCTGCAAGGCCTCATAGCGCGCGACGGCCTCGCCGATTTTTGCGCTGGCGTCCGGCATGCCGGCGAGCCCCGCGAGCTTGCCGCGATAATCGGCGCCAAAGCGCGCAACGTCCTCCGCCATGCGGGCGAGATCCGCCTTCAGCCGGTCGGAAGCAGTCCCTTCGTAAAGGTCGGCGAGATTCCATTCGGGGAGGGTTTCGGCGTGGCCCGCCGCAGCTTCGGCCGGCGAATGGGCAATGAGAAATAAGCGCATGGCGAAGACCATTCGAGTTGCGGACGCCGCTTGCGGCGGTCGCCTTTCATATGGGCAAAGCCCAAGGGCGATCAACCCGACGAGCGGTGCGCCAAGGCGGCCGCCGGTAAAGCTAAAGCTTAAAATTTTACAGGCGCCGAAAAGGCTTGCGTTTCATATTGAGGCAAAATTTCCGCTCCGATTAACGCGGCTTTTACCCTGCCTGGGGAACCATGAGGGCCTCACATCCAACCCGGGCGGCTTCGCCGGACCGGGCCCCGGGAGCGCCATGACCCCCACGATACTGATTGCCGACGACGATCCGGTGCAACGCCGCCTGCTCGAAACCATGGTGAGGCGATTCGGCTACCACGCCGAAACCGTGGACGGCGGCGAAGAGGCGCTGGCGCGGCTGACGCGGCCGGGCGTCGCGCCGATTGCGCTGCTCATTCTCGATCTCGTGATGCCGGACCTCGACGGCATGGGCGTCTTGACCCGCATGCGCGACCGAAAGATCGGGACGCCCGTCATCGTGCAGACCGCGCATGGCTCGATCGAGGCGGTCATCTCCGCCATGCGCGCCGGCGCCCATGATTTCGTGGTGAAGCCGGTCGGCGCCGAACGGCTGCAAATTTCAATCAAAAACGCTCTGTCCGCCGACGCCCTCGCGGGCGAAGTGCGCCGGATCAACCGCCGCGCCCAGGGCCATCTCACCTTCAAGGATCTGGTCTCCCGCAGCCCCGACATGGCGCGCGTCATTCGGCTCGGCGAGCGTGCGGCGCATTCCAGCATTCCGGTTCTGATCGAGGGCGAGTCGGGCGTCGGCAAGGAACTCGTCGCGCGCGCCATACAGGGAGGCTCCGACCGCAAGGGCAAATCCTTCGTCACGGTGAATTGCGGCGCGCTGCCCGCCAATCTCGTCGAATCGATTCTCTTCGGCCACGAGAAAGGCGCCTTCACCGGCGCCACTGAAAAACACACGGGCAAATTTCTCGAGGCCAACGGCGGCACGCTGTTTCTCGACGAAATCGGCGAACTGCCGCTCGACATTCAGGTGAAGCTCCTGCGCGCCCTGCAGGAAGGCGAAATCGACCCCGTGGGCGCGCGCCGCCCGGTGCGGGTCGACATCCGCCTGATCTCGGCGACAAATCAAAATCTCATCGAGCTCGTGAAGCGCGGCCAGTTCCGCGAGGACCTTTTCTACCGGCTCAACGTCTTCCCGATCAGCATTCCGCCGCTGCGCAACCGCCGCGAGGACATCCCCGATCTCGCGCGCCGCTTCGCTGCGCGCTTCGCCGCCGAGGAGGGCCGCAATATCCGCGGCCTGACCGCGGAGGCGCTGTCGCTTCTGACGAGCTACCCCTGGCCCGGCAATGTGCGTCAGCTCGAAAACGCCGTGTTCCGCGCCGTCGTTCTGGCCGACGGGGACGAACTCACCGTCGCCGAATTTCCGCAGATCGCCGCCCATGTCGACGGCTTCGACGTGCGCGTGCCGGCCGCGCCGGCGTTCGCCGCCGTCGCCGAGCCGCCGCGCGAACGCGAGATCGTTCGCGTCGAGACGCGCGACCCGCATGTTCTGCCGCTGCTCTCCAGCAATGGCGAAATGCGCAAGCTCGACGAATTGGAGAAGGAGACAATCCGCTTCGCCCTCACCCATTATCGCGGGCAAATGTCGGAGATCGCGCGCCGCCTCGGCATCGGCCGCTCGACGCTTTATCGCAAGATGAAGGAGTATGGGCTCGACGAGGGGCCGCTCGAGGCCGAGGCGTCGGATACGATGGTGGCGTAGCGGGCCAATTTATGCGAGCCTTTCCGCGCGAGGGAGAGGCGCATGACGCTCTACGACATCGAAGTCCGGACCATCGACGGCGAAAGGCAATCCCTGAAGGATTTCGAAGGGAAGGCCCTGCTCGTCGTGAATGTGGCGAGCAAATGCGGCTTCACGCCGCAATATAAGGGGCTCGAGGCGCTTTATCGGAAATTCGCTGACCGGGGATTCGCCGTTCTGGGTTTTCCCTGCAACCAGTTCGGCGCGCAGGAGCCGGGCCCGGAGAGCGAGATCGCGGCCTTCTGCACGACGGCCTATGACGTGAGCTTTCCCATGTTCGCCAAGATCGAGGTCAACGGCGATGGGACGCATCCGCTCTACAAGCTTCTCAAGCATGAAGCCCCCGGCCTCCTCGGCTCGGAGGCGATCAAATGGAACTTCACCAAATTTCTGGTCGATCGCAGCGGCAAGGTCGTGAAGCGCTATGCGCCCACCGACACGCCGCAATCGATCGAGAAGGACATAGAGGCCGCGCTGTGACGGCGACGATCAGCGTAACAGCGACGCGCGACGGCGATCCGCTCGCCTTCGACGTCACGGTGTCCGAGGGCGGGAGCGAGACCCGCCACGACGTGACGCTGTCTCAGGCGGATTATGTGCGGCTTGCCTGCGGCGCCACGCCGGAGCGGGTGATCGAGGCGGCTTTCCGTTTCCTGCTCGATCGCGAGCCCAAGGAGTCGATCCTGCGGCGTTTCGATCTGAGCGTAATCTCGCGCTATTTTCCTGAATTCGTGGAGAAGCTGCCTTATTACCTCAGCTGATCAGAAGGCGGCGCGCAGCCTCAGGCCGAAGACGTTGACAGGTCCGCGCGCGCTGTTGTGGCCGGGATTTATCAAAAGCTGATAGTCGAAAGTCGCGTCGAGATTCTTGCCGAATCCGAGCTTGTAATAGGTCTCGAGATTCTTTTCGCCGCCGTAGGTCAAAGCGCCGTCGCCGATATAAACGCTCAAGCCCCCGAGTCCGAAATAGCGCACGCGGTCGCCATGCAGGCCGCTGAACGCGACCGCCGCCCCGATCTCGTCGTCGTCGCGGCCCCACAGCGCGCCCGCGCCGACGAGGCCGAAGGCGACGCTGCGGTCGATGTCGGTGTAATCGACAGTCTCATAGCGTCCGTCCGCCATGCTGGCGCGCAGGAAGAAGCCGAGATGCGGCATGAGCTGCTGCTTGACGTTGACGCCGCCGCCCGTCTTCACCCCGCGGCGCCGCACCGACTCGACGCTGGGCGGAAATTCGCCGGTGGCGTAGGCGAAGCGAATGGCCTCGTCGACCCTGTTCAGGTAGCCGTTGTCGCCATAGACCAGGAATTTGATTGCGCCCGGCTGTCCGAGAAGCTCGTATCGCGCCTCGAATTCGGCGACGCCCATGAATTGCCGAAACAGAACCGGCTCGATGTCGAAACCGTTAGGGACCGTCGAGAGCTGAAAGACGCCGCCTCGGGCGGTCCACCAGTTCTGCTTCCATTCGACCGCGAGACCATTCGTGTAGCCCCACGCGTCGGCCGCGTAATCGAAGGCGCCCATGGTGTTGAAGGCGAAATTCAAAAAGCCCGTCGTCGGATCGTGCGCATAGACATTGTCGTCGAAGACGTCGCCGACCGCGAATTTGCCGAGCGTGACGATGATCCGATCCTTATCGACCCGCCCAGAGATCTGATTTTGCGTCGACTCCAGCACCTCGCTCCGCGAGCCTTCGTCAGAAGCCCGCTCGGTCTCCGAGCCGTCGAGGCCGAAGATCTGTCGCAGGAAGTACCGCTGGAAGCGCATATAGGGAGCCGCCCGGCCGACCTTGGCCACGGCGCCATTCACATAGGAGGCGGCGCCGACGGAATTCGCCAGCCCATAGCCCGCGTCGACCTCGGGATTGAGATAGACCGCGCCTCCGGGCCAAAGCCTGAGACCCATGAACAGATTGGACGTTGAACCGACATTCGCCTCGCCACGCGAGGGGAAGCTGTTCGGGCCGTCATAGGCGGCGGGAAACTTCGGATAGGCCTGCCCGACATTGGTCGTCTGTCCGTGGACGCTGTAAAGCTCTTCCTTCACGTCTTCGTCGGAATGGCCTTTGCCGTGATCGGCTCCGTTGTGATTGCCATCGCGCTGGCCATAGACGATCGCGCCGGGGATTCTGTCCTCCTCTCCAAAATGATAATTCAAGCCGAAGCGCAGAATCTGGTTTTCATTATTGACCCGCGATGCGTAAACGAAACCGCCGCCGCCGTCGAAAACCTGCGTATTCAGCGCCTGGCTCAGAAAGAGATATTCAGCCCGCGCGGACCACTCTCCGGAAAGGGCGTATTCGAGACCGGCGCCAATGGCGTATTTCATCCGCGACGACTGCGACCAGCCCGCAGCAAGGTCGGACCCCCCGATCGAAAGCGTCGTCGGCCCGCGCGCGCCGCCCGACGCGACGCCTGCAGTGAGATAGAGGAGCGTTCGCTCGAAGGCGACGCCCGCGCGGCCACGAATGCTCGCAAAGAAATTGGCGCTTGGACCGGCGTTGAGCGAGAAGAACGGCGGATAAGGAGAGGCCGAGGAGGTTGGATAAGTTCCGATGGGGGCGCGGCGGCCCTCGAGCAGGCTGAAATCCGTCTCGAAACCCCAGACCCAGGGACCGCTCCGCCAATTATAGCCCGCCTGCGCCCCGACGGTGACGCCGGGCCGGGCGAAGGACGGCGGATAGAGATCGTAGCCGGGCCCAGCGATCCCGCTTACCGCCTGCAGACGCTCGCCGCCGTGGAGCGGCAGGCCGGCGCCGAGACTGGCTCCAATGTAAAGCCCGGCCCAGTTGAAAGACGGCGATGGATCGGCGGCGCAGGCTGGAGCCGACACGCCGAGCGCGCCGGAGAAAATCGCGACGCACGGCCAGGCGGACAACGGAGAAGCGGCAAACCGTCGCACGATCTTCATACTCGGTGGTCTAACGCAGAAACCAGCGCGCTGAAACCATTTCCTGGCAAATCCGGCTCCTCGGCGAGCTTAAAGAGCGTCACTGTGTAATGCATGTGACAGACGCCCATCCGCCCTGATCCCGCAATTGGCATGCTTCTTGTGTGGAGCCTAGGCAGCGTGTCGCCGCAGCGCCCGGAAAGAGAGGCGCGCGGCAAAGAGAGGAGCGTTGATCCGTGGACCTTCGCGTGGCGCAATTCGATGAAATGGGCGGCTCGAACGGCGCGATCCGCACCCCCTATCTCAAGCTCGCGCAGTGGCTCTCCGGCACGCCCGCGGAGCTTCTGGCCTCGCGCCGCGAACAAGCCGAACTGCTCTTTCGCCGCATCGGCATTACCTTCGCCGTTTACGGCGCGCAGGAGGCGACCGAACGCCTCATCCCCTTCGATATTCTGCCGCGCATCATCGCGCGCAGCGAATGGTCGGCGCTGGAGCGTGGGCTCAAGCAGCGCGTCACCGCTCTCAACATGTTCCTCAAAGACATTTACGGCGCGGGCGAGATCCTCAAGGCCGGCAAGGTCCCGAGCGAACTCGTCTACCGCAATCCCGGTTACTGCCCCGAGATGGCCGGCCGGCGCGCGCCGCATGACGTCTTTGTCCATATCGCCGGCGTCGACATCGTGCGCACCGACGATCACGGCTTCTATGTGCTCGAAGACAACGCCCGCACCCCTTCCGGCGTCTCCTACATGCTGGAGAACCGCGAGGTGATGATGCGGCTCTTCCCCGATCTCTTCGCGATGCATCGCGTGGCGCCGATCGAGGACTACCCCGACGAATTGCTGGCCACCTTGCGCTCCGTCGCGCCGCCGCGCGCCACGAGCGAGCCGACCATCGCATTGATGACGCCGGGCCAGTATAATTCCGCCTATTACGAGCATTCCTTCCTGGCCGACAAACTGGGCGTCGAGCTCGTCGAGGGCCGCGACCTCTTCGTCAAGGATGACGTCGTCTATATGCGCACGACCGAAGGTCCGCGTCGCGTCGACGTGATCTATCGCCGCATCGACGACGACTTCCTCGACCCTCTGACCTTCCGCCCGGATTCGGCGCTCGGGGTCGCGGGGCTCATCGGCGCCTATCACGCAGGCAATGTGACGCTCGCCAATGCAGTCGGGACCGGGGTCGCCGACGACAAGGCGATGTATACGTATATGCCCGACGTCATCCGCTTCTATCTGGGCGAAGAGCCGCTGCTTCAGAACGTCCCCACCTGGCGCTGCCGCGAGCGCGAGGCGCTCTCTTATGTGCTCGACCATCTGGACGAATTGGTCGTGAAGGAGGTAAACGGCTCGGGCGGCTACGGCATGCTGGTCGGTCCGCACGCGTCGCGCGCCCAGATCGAGGAGTTCCGCGACAAGCTGAAAGCGCATCCGGATAATTTCATCGCGCAACCGACGCTCGCGCTCTCCACCTGCCCCATTTCCGTCGCGCAGGGGATCGCGCCGCGACACGTCGATCTGCGGCCCTTCGTGCTCTCCGGCGCGAATGGCGTGCGCGTCGTGCCGGGCGGCCTCACCCGGGTCGCCATGACCGAGAAATCTCTTGTCGTGAATTCGAGCCAGGGCGGCGGCACCAAGGACACATGGGTGATCGACGATGCGATCTTGGGGGCCGCGTGATGCTGGACGGGCTGCACGCATTCGAGGATTTTGACCGGCGCAGCCACGGCGAGGCGAGCGACGCCGCGCGCCGGCTCCCCGCGCCGCTGGCGACGATCAGAAATGACATCAGGCGCGAGCGCGCCCAGACGGAACGCCCCATGCTTTCAAGCACAGCCGATAATCTCTACTGGCTCGCGCGCTACATGGAGCGCGCCGATTTCCTCGCCCGCGCCATCGAAGCCTCTCGCCGCCTCGCCGCTCTGCCGAAGACCTATGGCGGCGCCGACACCGAATGGGAAAGCGTGCTGATCTCTGCGGGCGCGGCGGACGCTTTCGAAGCGGCCGGCAAGCCAGCCAACGAGGCCAATGTCATCGAATTCCTCACTTTCTCCCGCGATAATCCCGGCTCGATCCGCAATTGCATCGAATTCGCGCGCACCAACGCCCGCGCCGTGCGAACCGCGCTGACCGTTGAAATGTGGGAGGCGATCAACGGCGCCTATCTCGAAATGAAGGCGATGGAGGCGCGCCGCGGCGCCTATTCCTCCGATGAACTCGGCCGCTTCCTGGAGTTCGTCAAGCAGACGTCGCTCACCTATGACGGCGGCGCCTATCGCACCATGCTGCGCAACGACGCCTATTGGTTCTCGCGCGTCGGCCTCTTCATCGAACGCGCCGACAACACCGGCCGCCTCCTCGACGTCAAATATCACGTGCTCTTGCCGGAGAAGGAAGTCGTCGGCGGCTCGCTCGATTACTTCCAGTGGTCTGCGATCCTGCGCGCCGTCTCCGCGCATACCGCCTACCACTGGGTCTATCGCACCAGCATGAAGCCCTGGCTCGTCGCTGATCTACTGATCCTTCGCCCGGAGATGCCGCGCTCGCTCATCTCCTGCTACGAGAGCATCGTGCGCAATCTCGACAGTCTCGCACGCGCGCATGGGCGCCAGGGCGCTGCGCAGCGTCAGGCGCGCGGCATGTATGGCAAGCTCGAGACGCTCACAATGGAAAGCGTCTTCCAGGGCGGGTTGCATGAATTCGTGCAGGGCTTCATCGGCGAGAACAACCGTCTCGGCGCGTTGATTACCGAGCAGTATCTCTTTTAAGTTGCGTCGGCGGCCGGCGCCGCCGCAGCCGACATATCCAGCGACAACGGAGTTCCATTGCGTATCCGCATCCGGCACGAGACGACCTACCGCTATCTCGAGCCCGCAAAATCGGCGATCCAACACTTGCGGCTGACGCCTCGCAATTTCGACAGTCAGCACATCAAGGAATGGCGTATCGACGTCGACCGGGATTGCCGGCTCATTTGCGGAGAGGACGCCTTCGGCAATGTCGTGCATCGTTTCACCGCCGAGGGACCGCTCGACTCGATCACCACCATGGTCGAAGGAGACATCACCACTTTCGACACGGCGGGCGTCTCCTCGGGTGGGCTGGAGCGGTTTCCGCCAGCGCTCTATCTGCGCGAGACGCCGCTGACCGCGGCCAGTCCCGAGATCGCGAACTTCGCCCGGGAGACGACCGTGGGCGAAAGCGGCCGATTGTCGCAGCTCCATGCGCTGCTTTCGGCGATCCACGAAAAAATGACCTTCGACGCCGACGCGACCCACGCCGCCACCACCGCGGCGGAAGCCTTCGCCGCGGGGAAGGGCGTCTGCCAGGATTTCGCGCATCTGTTCATCGCCTGCGCGCGCGCGATCGGCGCGCCGGCGCGTTATGTCAGCGGCTATTATCTCCGGACGGACAGCGACGAGCAGGTCGCGGGCCACGCCTGGGCGGAATCCTTCGTGGACGATCTCGGCTGGGTCGGCTTCGACCCCGCTCACAGCGTTTCCCCCAGCGAACGGCATGTGCGTCTGGCGGTTGCGCTCGACTATCTGAGCGCCGAGCCGATCCGCGGCGCCCGCGCCGGCGGCGCGGGCGAGACGATCGAGGTAAAGGTCCGCGTGGCCCCGACCTGGACCCAGAGCCAAAGCCAGTCTCAGTAGGGCCCCGCCTCAGGCGGCCGCCCGATCGGCCTCGGCGTCGACTCGGACGACCGGAGTCGGCGCCGCCTCGGCCCAGCGCAGGCCAGCCTCATCGTAGCGCAACCCTGCGGCGCCCTGCCGCTGCAGCGCCTCGACGACGCGCGGCCAGACGCCCCGTTTTTCCCAGCGATGATATCGCGTATAGGTTGTGTACCATTTCCCGAACTCGACTGGCAGGTCGCGCCAGGGCGACCCTGTGCGCGCGATCCAGAACACGCCTTCCAGAAACAGTCGGTTATCGCGCCCGTGACAGCCAGGATCCCCCTCTTTTCCCGGGAGAATGGGCGCGACCGCGCTCCAAAGTTCGTCCGTTAGAATCCTGTCGATCACCCCAGCCTCCGTCAATGTCAGACCAGCCCCCTGGTCCGGAAAACCATGCGTCCTGCGGGACGCCAGCGTCCTCGCGGACCTCTGCGGCGCCCGCACCGCAAATCACAGCGAAACTTATGCTACCGTAGGTTGTATTCTTGTCAACATAAGCTTTGCCGTAAATTTTTGGTTAACGCAAAGGCGGCCGCGTCGCAAAGCGCCCGATGAAGATCGGGTCCAGCGCGTCCTCAGCCCGCTTGCGACTCGCGCCGGGCTGTGGCACAAGGCCGGTGTCCGCGCGCCCCTGGCCGCAGGCCCCAAAGACCCAGCGCTGCAGTAGCTCAGTGGTAGAGCACTCCCTTGGTAAGGGAGAGGTCGAGAGTTCAATCCTCTCTTGCAGCACCATTCTCTTAGAAGGCCTGGATTAGCGCCCTCGGCTCGCCGGGTGGCGGGGCTCGCGATTTGCTGCGCCATCCACGACGCCGACGCGCAGACGCCCCCTCGCCGCTGGACGACAGGCGCGCGCCGGTGGCGAGCTTCGCGTGCGAGCCTCTTCATGACGGCGACTTCTCCCTCTCGTCCGCCGCCCCGACGCGTCGGGCTCGGGAGCGCAAAGAGCCGCTGCTCATCCCCATTTCTTGAGGTATATCGTCGGTTCCCGGAGAGGTCTTTAAACCATGAGCCCGTTGGTCGTCAGCCTGATCGCCCTGTTCTGCATTTTCGCCTCCGCCGTCGGCGGAATGATTGCAAAGGAATTCTTGCCTGAGCACTTCCTCAGCGAAGAATCGAAAACGATCATCAAGGCGGCGCGAAGCGTCGTCATCGGCCTCGCCGCATTGACCCTTGGCCTCCTCATCGCCACGGCGAAAGGCTCGTTCGACGGCAAAGAGCTGCAACTCAAGGAGGGCACGGCGAAAATGATCGTCCTGAACCGCTTGCTCCTCAAATATGGAAACAAATCCGACGCCGCCCGCAATGCGCTCCGACAGGTTGCGATCGCCGGCATAAGCATCATTGAAGAGACGTCCAAAGGACGTCCGGTCAAAGAAGCGAAAGGCGAGGGCATCGATGACCTCACCGTCAAACTGATGGAGCTGCCTGAGCAGAACGCGGCTCAGACATGGTTGAAGAACGCCGCGCTGTCTCTTGGCAACGAAGTAGCGATCTCGCGCTGGAAAATCTACCAGAGCACCTCCAGCACAATTTCCCCTCTTTTTTTGGCGGTCTTGGTCTTCTGGCTGATGACCATCTTTTTCAGCCTCGGTCTGATCGCCCCGGCGAACGCCGCGGTGCTGTCCGCGCTGTTCATGGCGGCGCTCTCAATGACCGGCGCGATCCTTCTCACACTCGAGTTGGATCAGCCCTACGACGGCATGATTCAAATGTCCGTCGAGCCGCTGAAGATGGCTCTCCAGCAGTTTCGCTGAAACCATTCCGTCGATTGCGACTGAAAAAGCCGGCCCGGACAGCCGGCGGCGTCCCTGACGCTCGGCCGCCGACGCCGCTCTGTCCGCCGGATCAGCCTGAAGCTGCGGGATCGCCGGCGCACGAACCAGTCAGTCGCAGGGGCGGCGCCAGCAGTGGCCCGCACATAGCAAAGGGGGACGCGAGCGGCCCCAGCTTGGCGAGCGGCGTCCCGCATGAGTTTCGCATGGTCCCTCTCGAAACAATAATAAGTAGCAGCAGACCCTTATTATAAAGCGCAACCGCGGTTTGGTTGCATGGCGCCGCCGGGTCGGCGCTCGTGGGATTCTCCTTGCTGCCGGGCGTAGCCTGCGCGGAGTTTCAGAGCGGCGCCTCGTCGGACCGTCGTCCGCCGGTGCGCAAATCCCGTGCAGGCGTCTGAATTTGCATCTTATCGTGACTGCAAAAACGCCAAGTCGTTCGTCGCTCTTGCAGGCAGGCGCCGCGAAACGCCGTGAAACCGCAGGGTCGCCAGCGTCGGCGAGATTGGCGCGATCTTTGCACGATTGTTGACCACGCCACGACGCGCGTCGACGACCCAAGGGCGGGTCACAATCAGCAACGCCGCTGTTCCGAAAAGCTTGCGCAGAAATGCGCCGCTTTCGGACAGCGGCTTTTTTTTGTGCTCTCGGCCCGGCAGCCCGGCGCCGCAAGCAGGATTGGCAGGCTGACGATGAAACTGAAACGAAAGCTCATGGCGTCGTTCCCGCACGCCTATTATTGGAAGACGGGAGTCGCCGCCCTCGCTTTCACGCTGGCTTCTTATGGCGCAAACGCGGGAGAAGCTGCAAAGAAGCCGGCTGCGGCAAAGCTCGCTCCCGCGCCCGCCGCCGCCCCGCCGGCGCCGCCGCCCGCGCCGATGGGCGTTTTCGGCGCCGATATGCCGGCGCCAGGTCGATTCACACTTGCGGCCTCAGCCGGCTTCGCGAATTTCTCCGGCCAGCGGATCGGCTCGCAGGGCGTGTCCTCCGCCTTCGTCGCCGCAACCACGCCTTATCTCTTCAACCCGACGCAGACGCTTCGGCTCGTGCCGCAGAACATCGCGGTCGCCGTCCAGCAGCTCGGAATGGCTTACGGCGTCGCCAAGGACTTCGCCATCGTGATCACCGCCAATATGGTCGAGCGCAATCTCGACATGCTCACCTTCAAAGGGCTTACCCGCAGCATCAATCCTCTCGGCATGAGCTACACGGGAACGGCAGGCTTCGGCGATCTGATGGCGGCGGGCATATATCGCCTGTATCAAGACGACGTCCATCGCATCCAGATCAATCTCGGCATGTCCTTCCCCACGGGGAGCAACCGCCAGATCTTTACGCTCCTGCAGCCGGACGCAAGCTATGTCACGAGCCGCGCCTTCTATGGGCTGCAGCCCGGGACCGGGACATATGACATCATGCCCGGCGTGGTTTACGCGGGTCATCTGGACGCATGGTCCTGGGGGCTCTCTTATCGCGGCCGCCTCCCGCTCGGCGCAAATCCAGAAGGCTATCGCTGGGGCGATTACCATGAGTTCAACGCCTGGGGCGGCTATAATCTGCTGCCGGGCCTGACGACGACAATCCGCGCGCAGGCCTCTCTGATGGGGACGATCCGCGGCCTCGACTGGCAGATCCGCGGGCGCGCGCCCGCAGCCAACCCAAATTTCTACGGCGGGCAGCGCGTCGAAATATTCGGCGGCGCGACAATCGGCGGAAAGATTGTCGGTCTTGACAATATGTCGCTCGCCGTGGAGGCGGGGCTCCCGGTCTACCAGAATTTGAACGGGCCGCAGATCATGAAGGACTGGCAGGCCGCCGTGTCAGTGCGCCTCAAGATCTAGTTGGTTCGCTTCGCCGCCGCCGCGCGCCGAACCGCTCGATAAGGAACCCGACAATGTCTTTCGACACAGCTCGGCGTCGCGCCCGCGCGACGCTCCGTGAACGCAAAGCTTCTTGCTCGGACTATGTTCAGGCGGCCGTGCTCGCGGCGGTGATCTGCCTGGGAAGCGTCGCCGTCGTCAAAATCGTCGACGCGCTCTTGGACAAGCTGCATCGCTGACGTAAAGGAGACCGCTTGATCTTGCGGGCCAAGATGGATCAGTCCTTGCAACGCCATACGCCCAGAGACGCAGGGCGCAAACCTTGAAGATTGTTATCGTCGATGAAAGTCCGATCCGCGCCGCGATCCTTGAAGAAGGCTTGCGCGAAGCCGGATTCGTCGAGGTCGAGCGGATCGCCGAGACCCACAATCTGCTCAAGCGCGTTTACGCCATCGATCCGGACGTCATTCTCATCGATCTCGAGAATCCGTCCCGCGACGAACTCGAGCAGATGTTTCAGGTGAGCCGCGCTGTCCGGCGGCCCGTCGCCATGTTCGTCGATCAATCCGACGCCGCCTCCATTCAAGCTTCGGTGGACGCCGGCGTCTCCGCCTATATCGTCGGTGGGCTGAAGAAAGAGCGGATCAAGTCGATTCTCGATCTGTGCGTGTCGCGGTTCAACGCCTTCGCCAAGCTGCAAAGCGAGCTGGAGCGCGCAAAGTCGGATTTGCAGGAACGCAAGACGATCGACCGCGCCAAGGGCATTCTCATGAAGACGAAAAATCTCTCTGAGGAGGAGGCGTATCGCCTGCTCCGCGGCGTCGCCATGCGCGAAAGCAAAAAGATCGCCGACATTGCGCAGTCGGTGATTACGGCCTCGGAGTTGCTGAAATGACGTCGTGCAGGCCGCTCAAGATCGGATTCATGCCGCTCGTCGACGCGGCCAGCCTCTTCATTGCCGTGGACAAGGGCTTTGCGGCGGCGGAAGGCCTCGACATCGAGCTTGTGCGGGAAGTCTCCTGGTCCAACATCCGCGATCGTCTTGCCGTCGGCCATTACGACGCCGCGCATCTCCTCGCCCCAATGGCGATCGCCGCCACGCTCGGCCTCAACCAAGTCAAGGCCCCGCTCGTGGCGCCGTTTAATCTTGCGATGAACGGCAACGCCATAACTGTTTCGCGTCATCTCCACGCCCGCCTCGTCGAGGCGGCGAACGGCGATCTCGCGGACCCGTCCGTCAGCGCCCGCGCGTTGCATACGATCATTTACGAAGACGAACGGCGCGGCGCCGAGCCTTTAACCTTCGGCATGACGTTTCCTTTTTCCCTGCATAATTATCAGTTGCGCTACTGGATGGCGGAGGCGGGAGTAAATCCGGATGAGGATTTGCGTCTTGTCGTGTTGCCGCCCCCGTTCATGGCTGAAAGCCTCGCTAAGGGACAACTCGACGGTTTTTGCGTCGGCGCTCCCTGGAATGCCGTCGCGGCCGAGGCTGGGGTTGGCGTGATCCTTCATCCGGCCTGCGACATTTTTCATCCGGCCCCGGAAAAAACGCTGGCGCTCCGCGAGAGCATGGCCAACAGCGATCCATCTGTCGTCGTGGCGCTCATCAACGCCTGTCTCAATGCGACGGACTTTATCCATGCGCCGGAAAATCGCGCGGAGGTCGCGTCGGTCCTCGCCCGCCCCGACCGGGTTGGCGTCGAGGCGCGCACCATCCGCGCCATTCTCGATACGAGCTTGAACGTGACAGTTGAACGGGGCGCAAGAAGTAATCTCATCTTCGGCGACCGCGTCGTCGGCCGTCCTGAGCCCTATCAGGCGGCGTGGCTTTATGGGCAGATGGCGCGATGGGGACAGGCGCGCTTGTCACGCGAGGCCTTGGGGATTTCGAAGGACGTCTTCGACCCGGCTTTCTTCGACAAAGCCGCCGGCGTCAAGGCTGCAACGGCGCCCTCCCCCATCACGGCCTTCGCGGGCCCCGCCTTCACCGGCGACGCGCTCGAGACATATATCGCCGCCTTTGCAATAAGCTCGAGAAGCTGATGACCTTTTTCACATCGTTTGGCCTGAAGATTTGGCGCCTGACGCTCAACCCCTCGGCGCCTGCTACGATATTGCGCCGAGTCTGATCCGATTTCCTCACCACGATCGCCGACCGCGACCTGGCGCCCGTGTTGCATTTAAGAGTTGGAAACGCGCCGCGCGTGGCGCGCCTGGCCCGCCGAAGGGCTTATGCAGCAACGCCGCTGTGTCGAAAACGTCCGAGTCTCTCGGGCCTTTTCGCACAGCGGCTTTTTTATTGCGCCACGTGGCGCGGCGAGTCGACGACCGAGGGAAAATAATGTCGAAAAAATCAGACGCCTTCACTTCCAGCTTCGATCGCCGGCGCCTGCTGAAGGGCGTGGCGGCGACGGCCGCGGCTACGATCGCGCCGCGGGGCGTATTTGCTGAAACGGCGGGCCCCGAGACGACAAAAGCGATCCTCGGCTACATCGCGCTCACCGACGCGGCGCCTCTGATCGTCGCGAAGGAAAAGGGTCTCTTTGCAAAATACGGCATGCCCGACGTCGAGGTCGTTAAACAGGCGTCGTGGGGCGCGACGCGCGACAATCTTGTCCTCGGCGGCGCGGCCAATGGCGTCGACGGCGCCCATATTCTGACGCCCATGCCCTATCTGATCGCGACAGGCAAGGTGACGCAGAATAATGCGCCGACGCCCATGTATATCCTTGCGCGCCTCAATCTCGACTGCCAGGGGATTTCCGTCTCAAACGACTACAAGGACGCGAAAGCGACCGTTAAGGCGGATGCGCTGAAAGCCGCCTTCGCGCGTAAAAAGTCCGAGGGGAAGGAGATCAAGGTCGCGATGACCTTCCCTGGCGGCACGCATGATCTGTGGCTGCGCTACTGGCTCGCGGCCGCCGGCATTGACCCCGACAAGGACGTTTCGACCATCGTCGTTCCACCGCCGCAGATGGTTGCGAATATGAAGGTCGGCAATATGGACGCCTTTTGCGTCGGCGAGCCCTGGAACGAGCAGCTCGTCAATCAGGGCGTTGGATATACTGCGTGCACGACCGGTGAAATCTGGCGGAAGCATCCCGAGAAAGCGCTCGGCATGCGCGCCGAATGGGTCGACAAGAATCCGAAGGCCGCAAGAGCCCTGGTCGCCACGGTGATCGAGGCCCAACAATGGTGCGACAAGGACGACCATAAGGCGGAAGTCGCGGAGATCGTTGGACGCCGCCAATGGTTCAACGCGCCAGTCTCCGACATTGTCGGTCGCCTCAAAGGCGATATTAATTACGGCGCCGGCCGCACTGAAAAAGGCACGAAATACGGGATGAAATTCTGGCGGGACAACGCCTCCTATCCCTTCAAGAGCCACGACGCCTGGTTCATCGCCGAGGAGATTCGCTGGGGCAAGCTCGACCCCAAGACCGATATCAAGGGCCTCGTCGCCAAGGTCAATCGCGAGGACCTCTGGCGCGAGGCGGCGAAAACCGCCGGCGTCGCCAGCAAGGATATTCCGACGTCGACGTCGCGGGGCAAGGAAACCTTCTTCGATGGGAAGGTTTTCGACCCCGACAGGCCGTTCGACTATCTCAAGAGCCAATCCATCAAGCGCGCCGAAGTCTAAGAGAGAAGAGAGAGAGCAGCATGACGATGCCCGTCACGCGCGATGAGCGCACGACCGACTTTTATGACGCGGAGATCGAGGAAGCCTTCCGCCGCCGGCGCACGCCGTTGCTAATCAAATATAAGGGAGCGATCAAGGCCTTCTTCGCCGCCGTCCTGCCCCCGCTCATCACGCTTGCGCTGCTTCTTCTCGCCTGGCAGCTCTTGTGCGCCAAGCCGACGTCGGCGCTTCCCTCTCCGGCGCGGATCTGGAGCGAGGCGGGAGATCTCATCCTGCATCCCTTCTACGAGGCTGGCTCGCAGGATATGGGGCTCGGCTGGCGTGTGTTGACGTCCTTGCGCCGCGTCGCCGTGGGTTTCGGCCTTGCGAGCGTTGCAGGCGTTCTGCTCGGCGCCTTCGTCGGGCAATCGCAGTGGGCGACTCGGGGCCTCGATCCGATCTTTCAGATCTTGCGCACCGTGCCGCCGCTCGCCTGGTTGCCGATCTCCCTCGCCGCTTTCCGCGACAGCCAGCCTTCAGCGATCTTCGTCATCTTCATTACCTCGATCTGGCCCATCGTCATCAATACCGCGGTCGGCATCAGGAACATTCCTAAGGACTATCGCAATGTCGCGGCGGTGCTGCGCCTCAACCATATCGAGTTCTTCTGGAAGATCATGATTCCCTCCGCTGCGCCCTACATCTTCACCGGCCTGCGTATCGGCGTCGGTCTCTCCTGGCTCGCCATCGTCGCAGCGGAAATGCTCACGGGCGGCGTCGGCATCGGCTTCTTCATCTGGGACGCCTGGAACTCGTCGCGCCTGCCCGACATTTTCGTCGCGCTCGTCTACATCGGCCTCACCGGCTTCATCCTGGATCGGCTCGTCGCGCTCATCGGCTATCTGGCGACGCGCGGCGCCGCGACGAATTAAGGAGCGAAATAATGCCCGGCTACCTCAAGATTGAAGGCGTCGACAAGGTTTTCAACGGTGGCGCGAAAGTCCTCGGAAATGTCTCGCTGCGCGTCGAAAAAAGCGAGTTCATTTCCATTATCGGTCACTCCGGTTGCGGCAAGTCCACCTTGCTCAATATCGTCGCTGGATTGATTCCCGCGACGAGCGGCGTGGTCCTGCTCGAGGAACAGGAAGTCAATGCGCCGGGCCCCGACCGCGCTGTCGTCTTTCAAAACCACTCGCTGCTGCCGTGGCTCACGGCCTATGAAAATGTCCGCCTCGCCGTCGACAAGGTTTTTGGCGGCGCGTCCAGCCGCGCCGAGCGCCATGAATGGACCCTCCATAATCTGGAGCTCGTGCGGATGGCGCAGGCCAAGGACAAACGGCCAGGCGAAATCTCGGGCGGGATGAAGCAGCGCGTGGGCATTGCGCGCGCGCTGGCGATGCAGCCGAAAGTCCTGCTTCTCGACGAGCCCTTCGGCGCGCTCGACGCTTTGACCCGCGCGCATTTGCAGGACCAGGTCATGGCCCTTCAGGAGCGTCTCGGCAATACGGTCATGATGGTGACGCACGACGTCGATGAAGCGGTTCTTCTTTCCGATCGCATCGTGATGATGACCAACGGACCGCAGGCGACCATCGGCGAGGTGCTCGACGTCTCCCTGCCCCGCCCGCGCGACCGCATCGCTCTGGCGACGGACCCCGTCTATCTCGACTGCCGCCAGCGCGTGCTGCAGTTCCTCTATGAGCGTCACCGCTATGTGGAAGCGGCGTAAGGAGAGCGCAGCATGGATCGCGAGAAACTCCTCATCATTGGCGGCGGCATGGCCGCGACGCGGCTGATCGAAGAGACGGCGGCGGCCGCGCCCGGCCGCTACAGTATGACCGTGATCGGAGAGGAGCCCCGTCTCGCCTATAATCGCGTGCTGCTCTCTTCCGTGCTCGCCGGCGAGGCTGAGCTCGCCGATATCGAACTGAGACCTGCGCAATGGTGGCGCGCGGAAGGCGTCGAATTTCTCTCCGGACGTCGGGCGGTCGACATCGACCGCGCCGGGCGCGTGGTTGCGCTCGACGACGGCGCGCGGCTTCCCTATTCCAAACTCGTGCTGGCGACCGGATCGCGCGCCCTCCGCTTGAACATAGAGGGCGCTGCGCTTCCCGGCGTTCATACGTTTCGCGACGTCGCCGACGTCGACGCGCTCTCTCGACTCGGCGCCGAAGGCAAAAACGTTCTGGTCATTGGCGGCGGCCTTCTCGGCCTCGAAGCCGCTTATGGCCTGGTCAGACGCGGCGCAAATGTGACTCTCGCCCATGTCATGGACCGACTGATGGAACGCCAGCTCGACGCCGAAGGCGGCGCGCTCTTGAAGCGCCTCGTCGAAGCAACGGGCGTCCGCGTCCGGCTCGTCGCCGATACGGCGCGCGTCGGCGGAGACGGCCGCGTGCAGTGGGCCGCGTTCGCCGATGGTTCATTGCTCGAAGTCGACGCCGTCGTCTTCGCTGTCGGCATTCGCGCAAACGCCGAACTCGCCAACAAGTCGGGCCTCGCCGTCCAGCGTGGCGTCGTGGTGGATGATGGGCTCGCAAGCAGCGATCCGAACATCTCGGCCATCGGCGAATGCGCCGAACATCGCGGCGTCTGTTACGGGCTCGTCGAACCTGCCTATGAGCAGGCGCATATTCTCGCGGCCCGCCTCGCCGGACGTGCGGCGCAATATGAGGGAAGCACTGTTTCGACGAATTTGAAGGTCTCGGGCGTGCGGGTCTTTTCCGCCGGCGATTATCTCGCGCACAGCGGGGCGGATATTTTGTACTGCAAGGATCCGCGCATGGGCGTTTACAGAAAGCTCGTTGTTCAGGACGACAGGCTCACGGGGGCGATTCTCATCGGCGATACGAGCGGCGCCCGCGATTGCCTGGCGTTCATCCGCTCTGGAGAACGCGTGGCGGACTTGCATGAATTGCTGTTCGGCGCGCCGCGCCTCGATAAGGCGGCCTGACATGACGGCGGATTTCACGCTTGACCAAAAGCGCTATCTCGAAGGCTTCGCCGCCGGCTTCTCGGCGCGCGGCGGTCGCGGCGCGCCGGCGGCGCCGGCCAAGCCGGTCGGACCGGACGCAGCGCATCTCGAAGCGCAGGACCGCGTCGTCGCCGCCGGCGGAAAGCTCTGCGATCAGGAAAAATGGAAGCGCGAGGAACATCCGTTCGACGCCTATCCGCGCCTCGTCGCGCAGGCGCGCGACAACGCGCCGCCGAAGCCCGCCGACAATTTTCGTTGGCGTTACTACGGGCTTTTCTATGTGGCGCCGGCCCAGGACGCCTATATGTGCCGGCTGCGCATTCCCAACGGCCTTCTCACCCATTGGCAGCTGACGGGGCTCGCCGATCTCGCTGAAACCCATGGCGGCGGCTATCTGCATGTCACCACGCGCGCAAACATTCAGATTCGCGAGATCGCGCCAGAAGACGCCGTAAACGTAATCGAGACCGTGCAGGATCTCGGGTTATGGTCGAAGGGTTCGGGCGCCGACAATATTCGTAACGTCACCGGAACCCCGACGGCAGGCGTCGATCCGCAGGAGCTGATCGACACGCGTCCCTATGCGCGCGCCATGCACCATCATATTCTCAATGACCGCTCGCTTTCTGGTCTGCCGCGCAAGTTCAACATCGCTTTCGACGGGGCGGGCAAGATTGGCGCGCTGGAGGATACGAACGACGTCGGCTTTCAGGCCGTAGAGATTGTCGAGGGCCAGGGCTCGCCGCCCCGCGTCTATTTCCGGCTCGCGCTCGGCGGCATTACCGGCCACAAGGATTTCGCGCGCGACACTGGCGTGATCGTTCCGCCTGACGAGGCGATCGAGGTCGCAGACGCAATTCTTCGCGTCTTCATCGACCACGGCGACCGAACCAATCGCGTCAAAGCGCGGCTGAAATATCTGCTGGACGCCTGGGGCTTCGAAAGGTTCCTTGCGGCCGTGGAGGAGAAACTCGGGCGCAAGCTCCTGCGCGTCCCCGCGGGCGCCGCGCTTGCGCGTCCCCGGCAGGATCGCGGCGCCCATATCGGCGCGCATCGGCAAAAGCAGCCAGGTTTGAACTGGCTCGGCGTCTCCCTGCCTCTCGGCCGCCTGACGCCGGCGCAAGCGCGCGGTCTCGCAAATGTGGCGGCGCAGTACGGCGACGGCGGTCTGCGGCTCACTGTCTGGCAGAATGTCTTGTTGACAGGCGTCGCCGACGACAAGCTTGCGCAGGCCGAGGCGGCCATCGAGGCGCTTGGAGTTTCGACGCGCGCCTCGCCCCTTCGCACGGGTCTCGTCGCCTGCACCGGAAATTCAGGCTGCCGCTTCGCCGCCGCAGACACGAAACGCCACGCCCTGGAAATCGCCGATTATTGCGAGAGCGCGGCGCCCCTCGATACGCCGGTGAACATCCACGTGACCGGCTGCCATCACTCTTGCGCGCAGCATTACATCGGCGACATCGGACTCATCGGCGCGCGCGTGCCGATCAACGACGAGGGCGACACGGGCGAGGGATATCACATCCTCGTGGGCGGCGGCTTCGCCGAGGACGCCGCCATCGCGCGAGAGCTTTATCGTGACGTCCGGGCGGAGGACGCGCCGCGCGTCGTGGCCGGCGTACTCCGCGCCTATCGCAACAATCGCGCGAGCGACTCCGAGGATTTCGCCGGCTTTGCGCGCCGCCTCGAAACAGAGACGATCCGCCGTCTCGCCGACGCAGAAAAGACCGCCCCATGAATCACATTGCGCCCCCCGCCGATCTCATTCCCGAAAGCGCGCCCTTCTCGCCTGAGCAGCGCGCCTGGCTCAACGGCTTTTTCGCCGGTTTCGCTGCGCCCGACGGCGCCGCCGTCACGCCTCTCAGCCCGGCAGGCAATGCGGCGATCATGGCCGCCGCCGACGGCGACGACGCCGAGACGCCCTGGCGCGATCCAGCGCTCTCTCTCGACGAACGCATGCGGCTCGCCGAGGGGCGGCCCTTGCGGCGGCGCATGATGGCGGCCATGGCGCAGCAGGACTGCGGCCAGTGCGGCTATAATTGCGAAGCCTACGCCGAGGCCGTCGTCTCGCGAAAGGAGACCCGACTCAATCTCTGCGCTCCGGGCGGCAAGGCGACTGCGCGGATGCTGAAAGGGCTGTCGGACGAATTGCAAGCCGCGCCCGCAGGGCCCGTGGCCGCCGCCATCGCGGCGGACGAGGCGTTGTCCCGCGCCCCCGGCCGCGCGCGCGAGGCGCCCGTTCACGCGACTTTCCTGACGCGACGGCGATTGAACAAGGAGGGGTCCAAGAAGGAGACCTGGCACGTCGAATTCGACATTTCCGAGAGCGGGCTCGATTACGCCGCGGGCGACAGTTTCGGCGTTTTCGCGAAAAACGATCTTGGCCTCGTCGATCAGATCATCGCCATGCTCGGCGCCTCGCATATGACGCCCGTGCGCGGCAAGACTTTACGCGAAGCGCTGCAAGGCGACGTGTCGCTCTCGCCCGCGCCCGACGCCCTGTTCGACCTCATTTCCTTCGTCACCGGCGGGGCCGCCCGCGAAAAGGCGCGGCGTCTGGCGCAGGGCGACGACCCCGACGGCGACGCCGCGTCGCTCGACGTGCTCGCGGCGCTTCAGAAGTTTTCCGGCGCGAGGCCGCATGCCGAGGCCTTCGTCGAAGCGCTCGAGCCGCTGCAGCCGCGCCTTTATTCCATCTCTTCGTCTCCAAAGGCGGCGCCGGGGCGCCTGTCCCTCACCGTCGACGCCGTGCGTTATGTCGTCGGCAAGCGCAAGCGGCTGGGCGTCGCCTCCACCTTTCTCGCTGAACGCGTCGCGCCGGGCGAGACGCTGCCGGTCTATGTTCAGGCGGCGCACGGCTTCGCGCTCCCGGGGGACGCGTCGAAACCAATCATCATGGTGGGGCCGGGCACGGGCGTCGCGCCTTTTCGCGCCTTTTTGCAGGAACGCGCCGCGACCGGCGCGAGGGGCCGAAACTGGCTCTTCTTCGGCCATCAGCGCGCGGCTCACGATTTCTTCTACGCCGAGGAATTCGACGCCATGAAGGCCACGGGGCTGCTCACGCGCCTGTCTCTCGCCTGGTCGCGTGACGGCGAAGAAAAGTTCTACGTGCAGGATCGCATGCGCCAGGCCGGCCGCGAGCTCTGGGCCTGGCTCGCCGAAGGCGCGCATTTCTACGTCTGCGGCGACGCGCAACGCATGGCCAAGGACGTCGAGCGCGCGCTTGTCGATATCGTCGCCGAATATGGCGCGCGCAGCGTCGACGAGGCGATTGCTTTTGTCGCGGGTCTCAAGAAAGCTGGCCGTTATCAGCAGGACGTCTATTAAGGTATGGCGATGCTCGACGTTATTTCGAAGTCCGGCGCCGTTGCGGCGGTTGGCGCCGCGGCGGCGCCAGCGACGGCGACGAGGACGACATGCCCCTATTGTGGGGTGGGATGCGGCGTACTGGCTTCGGTCGATAAAACGGGCGTCGCCCGCGTCGCCGGCGATCCGTCTCACCCCTCGAATTTCGGGCGTCTTTGCTCGAAAGGCTCGGCGCTCGGCGAGACGCTCGGCCTCGAAGGCCGATTGCTGCATCCCCTGCGCCGCAGCCAAGGGGACGGTTTCGAACGCTTGTCGTGGGACGCCGCGCTCGACGCCGTCGCGGCGGGATTCAAGCGCATCGTCGATCGCCACGGACCGGACGCCGTCGCCTTTTATCTTTCCGGGCAGCTTCTCACCGAAGATTATTACGTCGCCAACAAGCTGATGAAGGGCTTCATCGGCTCGGCGAACGTCGACACCAATTCGCGCCTCTGCATGGCCTCCGCTGTGGCGGGACACAAGCGGGCTTTCGGGGCCGATGCGGTGCCGGGGTGTTACGAGGATCTCGACGCCGCCGATCTCATCGTGCTCGTCGGCTCGAACGCGGCCTGGTGCCATCCCGTCCTGTTCCAGCGCATCATGCGGAACCGGGAGGCGCGTGGCGCGCAGCTCGTCGTAATCGACACGCGCCGCACCGCAACGGCGGAGAGCGCCGATCTCTTTCTGCGGATCATGCCCGGTTCCGATCAGGCGCTGTTTTCGGGCCTCCTCGTCCATCTTGCGGAAAGCGGCGTCATCGACTCGGACCATATCGAGCGACGCACAACGGGGTTCGAGGCCGCGCTTGCGCAGGCGCGCCGCATCGCGCCGTCGATCGCCGCCGCCGCGGTGAGCGCCGGCCTGCCCGAAACCGAGGTTGCGGCGTTTTTCGATATGTTCGCGCGAACGGCGCGCGTCGTCACCGCCTTTTCCCAGGGTGTGAATCAGTCGGCCCAGGGAACCGACAAGGTCAACGCCATCATTAATTGTCATCTCGCGACGGGACGCATCGGAAAGCTCGGCTCCTCGCCCTTTTCGCTCACGGGCCAGCCCAACGCCATGGGCGGACGAGAGGTTGGCGGTCTCGCCAACAGCCTTGCCGCGCACATGGGATTCGAGCCGGAGAGCGTCGATCGCGTGCGACGTTTCTGGAACGCGCCGCGGATCGCCGAGCGGGAGGGCCTCAAGGCCGTCGCCATGTTCGAGGCTGTCGCGCGGGGCGACATCAAGGCGCTCTGGATCGTGGGCTCCAATCCGGCCGCTTCGCTCCCCGACGCGGACGCCGCCCGCGGGGCCCTGCAAAAACTCGAACTTCTCGTCGTGTCGGACAATGTGCGGTCGAACGACACCATCAACAGCGGCGCGCATCTTCTGCTCCCCGCACAGGCCTGGGGCGAAAAGAACGGGACGGTGACCAATTCGGAACGCCGGATTTCGCGGCAGCGCGCCTTTCTTTCGCCGCCGGGAGAGACGCGCCCGGATTGGGCGATCTTCAGCGACGTCGCCCGCCGGATGGGCTTTCCCGGCTTCGATTTCCGCTCGGCGGCCTGCGTCTTTCGCGAGCATGCGGCGCTCTCAGCCTTCGAGAACGCAGGAAAGCGCGACTTCGATCTGGGCGGTCTCGCCGAACTGAGCGACGACGCTTACGACGCGTTGGAGCCCACCCAGTGGCCGATCCGCCCCGGCGAAAGCGCCGGACGCTCGCGGTTGTTCGGCGAGGGCGCCTTCAACACGCCGGACGGGCGGGCGCGTTTCGTCGCGCCCGAGAAGCCGACGCTCGCCTCGGCTCTGACCGCCGACTATCCGCTGCGGCTCAATACTGGCCGCGTGCGCGATCAATGGCACAGCATGACGCGAACGGGAACAAGCCCGCGTCTCGCGCGCCACGCTCCCGAGCCTTTCGTGGAAATCAATCCGAAGGACGCGAAGGCCGCGGGCGTCGAACAGAATGGCTTCGCGCGCGTGGTCACCGCGCACGGGTCTTGCGTCTTGCGCGCGATCGTCACGGAGCGTCAGCCGACGGGACACTTGTTCGCGCCGATCCATTGGACCGACGAGACTTCGGCGCAGGCGCGGGTCGGCGCGCTCGTCCCGCCGTGCGTCGATCCGATTTCCGGCCAGCCGGAATCGAAGGCTGCGCCGGCGGCGATCGCGCCTTGCGCCTTTGCCCGCCAGGGCGTGCTGCTGGCCCGGCGGCCCCTGGCGCTGCCTCGAGGCATGTGGTGGGCGCGTCTCGCCGTGGCGGGCGGCTTTGCCTACCGGATCGCCAGCGACGCGCAAGCGTCCTTCTGGCTGGACTTCTTGCGCCGCAACGGCTCAGAGGACGTCGTTGAATTTTTTGACGAGGCTCAGGGGTTGTTGCGGGCCGCCGCTTTCCGCGCCGACCGCGCCGAGCTGTTCCTCGCGCTCGGGCGTTCGCCGCCACCTGTCGATGCGGGTCTGGATCTCTCCGCGCTCGATAAGCTCAGCGCCTCCCAGCGGCTTGAGCTCCTCTCAGGCGCGACGGCGCCGAGGGACGGCGAGAGCAGCCCTGTGGTCTGCGCCTGCTTCGGCGTCAGCGAGCGCAAAATCGACGCCGTTATTGCGTCTGGATGCACGGACGCGGCCGAGGTGGGTCGCCTGTTGCGCGCCGGAACCAATTGCGGCTCCTGCCTGCCTGAAATCAGGCGCATGATCGCCAAGCGTCGAGGCTGAAGCCCAATCGCGCAGGCGCCTGCGCGCCTTGCCGCACGCGGTCGGCAGAGGATAGACTTTGCGCCCCTCAACAGACAAAGGCGCGATCATGTCCCTCCGTCTCGCCGTTACCGGCCTTACCGGCCAGGTCGTCAGCGCCCTGATCGAGCGCGCGGCGAAGGACATCGAGATCACCGCGCTCGGGCGGCCACAGCTCGACCTTGGACTTCGCAACGCGGTGCTCGCCGGCCTGCGTCACGCGCGCTGCGATGCGATTGTGAACGCCGCCGCTTATACGGCCGTGGACAGGGCAGAGAGCGAGGCTGATCTCGCTATGCGGGTGAATGGCGAAGGCGCCGGGCATGTGGCCGAAGCGGCGGCGGAGCTGAATGTCCCCCTCCTGCATTTGTCGACAGATTACGTCTTCGACGGGATGCTGCCGCGTCCCTACCGGGAGGACGATCCCACCGGACCGACCTGCGCCTATGGACGCTCCAAGCTCGCCGGCGAGCACAACATCGCCGCGACCCATCCGAACCATGTCATTTTGCGCACCGCCTGGGTCTACAGCCCCTTCGGCGCCAATTTTGTGAAAACAATGCTGCGGCTTGGGGAGACGCGCGCGGAAGTCAGCGTCGTCGCTGATCAACTCGGTAATCCGACGAGCGCCATCGACATCGCCGACGCCATTTTCGTCATGGCGCGTCGTCTCGTCGAGGACCCGTCGCCGAGCTTGCGCGGGGTCTTCCACGTGACGGGGCAAGGCGACGCCAGTTGGGCGGATGTCGCGGAGGCGACCTTCGCCGCCGCAGAAAAGTTCGGACGCAAGCCCGTCCGCGTCCAGCGCATCTCCACCGCCGACTACCCCACCGCTGCGCGGCGGCCGGCGAATTCGCGGCTCGACAATGAAAAACTGGCAATCCGCTACGGGTTGCGGCTGCCGCCCTGGCGGCAATCGCTCGAGAGCTGTGTTGCGCGTGTTCTGATGGACAAAACCGGATCGCGCGCGGTTTGATGGGGATATGCCACGCTTTGAAAAAGGCGGTTGACGCGCCCCTGCGCTCGCGAAGCCCCGCCCTTCGGGGCAAGGGGCGTTTGGCGTTCGAGGTGGATTTTTTGTCTTGGATGCGGGGGCAGGATTTGAACCTGCGACCTTCAGGTTATGAGCCTGACGAGCTACCGGGCTGCTCCACCCCGCGCCGAGACGCTAAAAAGCGCCGCTTTTGGGCGGCGCTATGTGTGTGATCGGAAGAGGAAGGTTGATGTGTTTGGCAGGCCTGGCGACGACCTACTCTCCCAGGTCTTGAGACATAGTACCATTGGCGCTGAAGCGTTTGACGGCCGAGTTCGGGATGGGATCGGGTCTGATCGCTTCGCCGAAGGCCACCAGGCCGGCGAAACACATCGAAGCAAATGGTCGTTCTATTTTGGATGGGCGTTGATAAATGAGAGCGATCAAGCTCAATCGAGCTATTAGTACCGGTAAGCTACGCGCGTCGCCGCGCTTCCACACCCGGCCTATCAACGTGGTCGTCTTCCACGGCTCTCGAGGGAGAACTCGTTTTGAGGTGGGTTTCCCGCTTAGATGCATTCAGCGGTTATCCCGTCCATACATAGCTACCCTGCACTGCGGCTGGCGCCACAACAGGTCCACCAGAGGTATGTTCATCCCGGTCCTCTCGTACTAGGGACAAATCCTCTCAATTCTCCTACACCCACGGCAGATAGGGACCGAACTGTCTCACGACGTTCTGAACCCAGCTCACGTACCACTTTAATCGGCGAACAGCCGAACCCTTGGGACCTTCTCCAGCCCCAGGATGTGATGAGCCGACATCGAGGTGCCAAACAACCCCGTCGATATGGACTCTTGGGGGTTATCAGCCTGTTATCCCCGGCGTACCTTTTATCCGTTGAGCGATGGCCCTTCCACGAGGGACCACCGGATCACTATGACCGACTTTCGTCTCTGCTCGACTTGTCTGTCTCGCAGTCAGGCAGGCTTATGCCATTGCACTCGACGAGCGATTTCCGACCGCTCTGAGCCCACCATCGCGCGCCTCCGTTACTCTTTGGGAGGCGACCGCCCCAGTCAAACTGCCTACCATGCATTGTCCCGGCCCCGGATGACGGAGCGCGGTTAGACATCCATGACGATAAGGGTGGTATTTCAAGGGTGGCTCCACACGAGCTGGCGCCCATGCTTCAAAGCCTACCACCTATCCTACACATGCCGACACGAATGCCAATGCAAAGTTACAGTAAAGGTGCACGGGGTCTTTCCGTCTGACCGCAGGAACCCCGCATCTTCACGGGGAATTCAATTTCACTGAGCTGACGTTGGAGACAGCGGGGAAGTCATTACGCCATTCGTGCAGGTCGGAACTTACCCGACAAGGAATTTCGCTACCTTAGGACCGTTATATTTACGGCCGCCGTTTACCGGGGCTTCAATTCAAGGCTTGCACCTCTCCTCTTAACCTTCCGGCACCGGGCAGGCGTCAGACCCTATACGTCATCTTGCGATTTCGCAGAGCCCTGTGTTTTTGTTAAACAGTTGCCACCCCCTGGTCTGTGCCCCTCCGATCTGGTTGCCCAAACCGAAGGCCTCCTTATCCCGAAGTTACGGAGGTAAATTGCCGAGTTCCTTCAACGTCATTCTCTCAAGCGCCTTGGTATGCTCTACCAGTCCACCTGTGTCGGTTTCGGGTACGGTCTGATGTGGAGGCTATTTCCTGGCGCCGCTAGGCCGCCCGAACAATCCAGTAAGTTCGAACGACTTCCGCAACGCGTCACCATCCACTGGCTCACGAATATTAACGTGATTCCCATCGACTACGCCTTTCGGCCTCGCCTTAGGGACCGGCTAACCCTGCGAAGATTAACTTTACGCAGGAACCCTTGGACTTTCGGCGACACTGTCTTTCACAGTGTTTCTCGTTACTCATGTCAGCATTCGCACTTCCGATACCTCCAGAGCGCCTCACGGCTACTCCTTCAACGGCTTACGGAACGCTCCGCTACCGCTCATCCTTGCGGATGAACCCAAAGCTTCGGCTCGTGGCTTGAGCCCCGTTACATCTTCGGCGCGAGAACCCTTATTTAGACCAGTGAGCTGTTACGCTTTCTTTAAAGGATGGCTGCTTCTAAGCCAACCTCCTGGTTGTTTTGGGATTCTTACATCCTTTCCCACTTAGCCACGAATTGGGGGCCTTAGCTGTTGGTCTGGGTTGTTTCCCTCTCCACGATGGACGTTAGCACCCACCGTGTGTCTCCCGCATAGTTCTTCCAGGTATTCGGAGTTTGGTTGGGTTTGGTAAGTCTGTGGGACCCCCTAGCCCATCCAGTGCTCTACCCCCTGGAGAATACATGCGAGGCGCTACCTAAATAGCTTTCGCGGAGAACCAGCTATTTCCGAGTTTGGTTGGCCTTTCACCCCTAACCACAAGTCATCCGAGTCTATTTCAACAGACACCGGTTCGGTCCTCCAGTGCGTGTTACCGCACCTTCAACCTGCTCATGGCTAGATCACTCGGTTTCGGGTCTAAAGCAACGAACTGAACGCCCTGTTCAGACTCGCTTTCGCTGCGCCTACGCCTACCGGCTTAAGCTTGCTCGTTACTTTAAGTCGCTGACCCATTATACAAAAGGTACGCCGTCACCCTTGCGGGCTCCGACTGTTTGTAGGTATCCGGTTTCAGGGACTGTTTCACTCCCCTCGTCGGGGTGCTTTTCACCTTTCCCTCACGGTACTTGTTCACTATCG